>JAPOHV010000140.1 GCA_029979305.1 Mycobacteriaceae bacterium
CATCGCCCGCTCATCACACTGACCCGGGAACTCACAACTGACCACCATCAACCGCGAATAATCCAAACCCTTCGCGCGCTGCTCACAAATCCCACGAATGTGCTGAGCCTGCATAAACCCCACCGGCACCGAACTCACCGGCGCCGCCGCAGCCTTCTCCAACGACCGCGCCGTAGGCTGCCACGTCGTCACAAAACCATCAACCGGCTTCCACTGGTCGATCGAACCAATCTCCAACGGGCCGACACGCATCGCGCACTCCTTATGTGGTTGCGAATAACTCTGCTAAAGGTATGGCCGCCCCTACCCACCTGTCGCGCTTGTGCGCGCTAGCCGCGAAGTGCGCGATCTGCGCACTTTTGCGCATTCTGCTCACCTAGGCTCGGGGTATGGGAATGCCCGCGCGCGTGTTCATCACCGGTGCCGGCGGCTTCATCGGCCGGGCCCTGCTGGACCGATTCGCCGAGCTGGGTTCGGCGGTGGCCGGCGTCGATCTGCGGGCCGACACCGCCCGCAACGTGGTCTGCGGGGACGTCTCCGCCCCCGGCGACTGGCAGCGGCACGCCGAGGGCAGCGACCTGGTCATCCACACCGCGGCGGTGGTGTCCAACAACGCCTCCGCCGAGCTCTACCGCAGCGTCAGTGTGGGCAGCGTGCGTCACGTCGTGGACGCGGCGATCGCCGCCGGCGCCTCGCGGCTGACGCACCTGTCCTCGGTGGCGGCCTACGGGCTGGACTTCACCACCACCCGGGACGAGACCAGCGACATCAGTGTCCTCAGCGGCTACCCCTACTGCGACGCCAAGGCCGCCAGCGAACACGCCGTGCTGGCCGCGCACGCGGCCGGCGAGGTGGCCTGCACCGTGGTCCGCCCCGGGGACGTCTACGGCCCGGGTTCGCGGCCGTGGGTACTCATCCCGCTGGAGATGATGCGCAAACGCCAGTTCATGCTGCCGGCACGGGGCCGGGGCGTCTTCAGTCCGGTGTTCATCGACAACCTGCTCGACGGCATCGTCGCCGCCAGCCTCGCCGGGGACGGCAGCGGGCAGATTTTCAACATCACCGACGGACTGGGCCTGCCCTGCCGGGAGTTCTTCGGCAACCACCATCGGTGGCTGGGCAGGCGCGGCGCCCCGCTGAGCCTGCCCACCCCGGTGGCGCGGACCGCCGCCGCGGCCGGCGGACTCGTCCTGGGCCGACTACTGCGTCAGGACACCGAGATCAGCCCCGGCTCCATGGCGATGCTCAGCCGCACGGCGGGGTACTCGATCGCGAAGGCCACGAAAGTACTGGGCTACACGCCGTCGGTCTCCCTGCCCGAGGGCATGGACAAGACCGAGCGGTGGCTTCGGGAGCGCCGGCTGATCCCCTAGCGCTCAGGCACCCGGGCCCGGTGCCAGAGCGGCTAGGCGCTGCTCGCGGCGGCGGGCCTGCTCAGCCGGATCGGGCACCGGCACCGCGGCGATCAGCTGCGCGGTGTAGGGCTGTGTGGGGCTGTGCAGCACCGTCTGCGCCGGGCCGCACTCGACCAGCCGCCCAGACTGCATGACCGCGATGCGGTCGGAGAGTTCCTCGACGACGGCCAGATCATGGCTGATGAACAGGCAGGCGAAGCCGTGCTCGGCCTGCAGTTCCCGCAGCAGGCGCAGCACCCGGGCCTGCACCGAGACGTCCAGGGCCGAGGTCGGCTCGTCGGCGATCACCAGCGCCGGGTTCAGCGCCAGCGCCCGGGCGACGCCGACCCGCTGGCGCTGCCCGCCGGAGAGCTGGTGCGGATAGCGGTTGCGCAGCGAGCGGTCCAGCTGCACATGGTCGAGCAACTCGTCGACGCGGGCGGTGCGCTGGGCGCCGGACAGCCCGGTGTGCAGCGCCAGCGGCTCGGCGATCGCCTGGCCGACGGGCCAGCGCGGGTTCAGCGACGAGCCCGGATCCTGGAAGATCACGCCGACCTTCTTGCGGGGCTCACGCAGTCCGCGCTGGGACAGCCGGGTGATGTCGGTGCCGGCCAGCATGACCGTCCCCGAGGTCAACCGCACCAACCCGATCGCGGCCTTGCCGAGGGTGGACTTGCCCGAGCCGGATTCGCCGACCAGTCCGACGACCTCCCCCGCCGCGACCTCCAGACTCACCGCGTCCACGGCCCGGAAGACTTTGGGGCCGGAGTGGAACTCGACGGTCGCGTCGCGCAGCGACAGCGCGGGCACCGGGGTCTGCGGTGCCGGGGCGGGTTCGACGTCGGTCACCTGCAGCCGGCCGCTGCCCAGGTGCGGCACGGCGGCCAGCAGCGCCCGGGTGTAGGGGTGCTGCGGGTCGGTGAACAACGTCTGCGCCGAGGCGGATTCGACGACTTCGCCGTCCTTCATGACCATGATCCGGTCTGCCAGGTCGGCGACGACACCCATCGCGTGGGTGATCAGCAGGATCGCGGCGTCGACCCGCGAGCGCAGGTCGCGCAGCAGGTCGAGGATCTCGGCCTGCACGGTGACGTCGAGGGCGGTGGTCGGCTCGTCGGCGATGAGGAGCACCGGATCACACGAGAGCGCCTGGGCGATCATCGCGCGCTGTCGCTGACCGCCGGAAAGCTGGTGGGGGTAGTAATCCATCCGGGTCGCCGGGTCGGGCATGTCGACCAACTCGAGCAGTTCGACTGCGCGGGCGTGGGCCTGCTCCTCGGAGACGTCGCGATGCATCCGGATGGCCTCGATGATCTGCCATCCGATGGTGTAGACCGGGTTGAAGGCCGTCATCGGCTCCTGGAACACCACCCCCACCCGGCCGCCGCGGATCTCGTTGAGGGTGTTCTCGTCGGCACCGACCAGTTCCTGTCCGCTCAGCAGGATGCTGCCGGTGCACCGGGCATTGGCCGCCAGCAGTCCCGGCACCGCCATCGCCAGGGTCGACTTGCCCGAACCGGACTCGCCCACGAGGGCCAGAACCTCACCCGGGGCGAGGTCCAGGTCGATCCCGCGAACCGCCGGGATCCAGGCCTTGTTGACCGAGAAGTCGATGGCGAGATCGCGGATCTGCAGCAGCGTCATGTCAGCGTCGCTTCGGGTCGAGGGCGTCGCGCAGTGCGTCGCCGAGCAGGATGAAGCCCAGCACGGTCAGCGACAGGAACAGCGCCGGGAAGAACAACAGGTGCGGGGAGCTGCCGATCAGCGACTGGGCGACGTTGATCTGCAGGCCCCAGGAGATCTCCGGAGCCTGTAGGCCGATGCCCAGATAGGTCAGCGCCGATTCGGCCGAGATGAAGGTTCCCACCGCGATCGTGGCGTAGATCAGCACGGGCGCCAGGGCGTTGGGCAGGATGTGGCGCACCAGGATTCGGCCCGATGACGCACCGAGGGCCTGGGCCGCCAGCACGTAGTCCGAGCCGCGGATGGCCACCACCGAGGAGCGCACCAGACGCATCGCCGTCATCCAGCCGAAGACGATCAGCGCCAGCGACACCGTCCACACCGACCGGCGCGGGGAGACGGTCAGCAGGATCAGCGCGCCCAGAAACAGCGGGATGCCGAAGAACACATCGGTGAGTCGGGCCAGCACGGCATCCGCCCAGCCGCCGAAGTAGCCGGCCACCGCACCGATGAGCACACCGATCACCAGCACGCCGATCACGGTGAGCACGCCGATGGCCACCGACGTCCGCGCGCCGTAGACCACGTTGGCGTAGTAGTCGCAGCCCTGCAGGTCCATGCCGAACCAGTGCGCGGCGCTGGGCCGCTGCCGCGACAGCGACAGATCGCAGTCGGTGGGATCGACGCCGCGGGCGAAGAGCTTGGGGACCAGCGCCATCGAGACCATCACCACCATGATCGCCAGACCGATCAGGAACAGCGGGTTGGTGCGCAGATACCGCCACGCGTCGCCCCACACACTGGTCTGCCCGATCAGCGGAGCGACCTCTTCCCCGACGTCGTCGAGCTTCTCCGGTACCTCGATTCCGAGGCGTCGTTCAGTCATAGCGGATCCTCGGATCGATCACGGCGTACAGGACGTCGACCACCAGGTTGAAGAAGATGTAGAAGAACACCATCAGCGTGACGATGCCGACCACCACCGGCCCCTCCTGCGCACGCACCGCGTCGAAGATGGCCCGGCCCAGACCGGGCAGGTTGAACACCGACTCGGTGACGATCGCCCCGCCCAGCAGCGAGCCGATGTCGGCGCCGATGAAGGTGACGACGGGAATCAGGCTGTTGCGGAATGCGTGCCGGAAGATGATCCGCGAGCGACCGACGCCCTTGGCCCGGGCGGTGCGGATGTAGTCGGCGGTGAGCGATTCCAGCATCGCCGTCCGCGTCAACCGGGCCACGTACGCCATCGACAGCGCCGCCAGCACCAGTCCCGGCAGCAGGTAGCTGTACCAGCCGTCGGCCACCCCCGCGATCGGGAACCATCCCAGTTTGAAGCCGAAGATGTACTGGGCCAGAAAGCCCAGCACGAACACCGGGATGCTGACCAGCATGGTGGTGGAGACCAGGACCAGGTTGTCGAAGAAGGAATTGCGCCGCAACGAGG
Organism: Mycobacteriaceae bacterium; assembly: GCA_029979305.1. Classification (GTDB taxonomy): domain Bacteria; phylum Actinomycetota; class Actinomycetes; order Mycobacteriales; family Mycobacteriaceae; genus Mycobacterium. The sequence continues at coordinate 4,522 of JAPOHV010000140.1, forward strand.
CCAGGATGCCGGCGGCGATGCCGAAGATGGTCTCGAAGATCACCGCGACGACGGTGAGTTTCACCGTCACGGGCAGTCGCTGACTGATGGTGTCCACCACCGGGCGACCGGAGAAGTCCGCACCGAAATCGCCGTGCAGCAGACCCAGGACGTACTTGCCGTACTGGACCGGCAGCGAATCGTCGAGGTTGTAGTCGGCGCGGATCTGCGCCTGCACCGCCGCGCTCAGCGGCCGGTCTCCGGCCAGCGCGCGGACCGGGTCTCCTGGCAGCGCGTAGACCATCGCGTAGATCAGCAGCGAGGCGCCGATCAGCACCGGGATTGTCAGCAGCAGGCGGCGAACGATGTAGCGGGTCAGGTCACACCGCCTGCCCGTCGACGACGACGTCTTCCAGGATGACCGTACCGAGGATGCTGTAGCTGATCCCCGACACACGTTTGGTCCACACCGTCTGGTCGACGCCGCAGAACAGCGGCGTGGCGGGCAGATCGTTGACGAGGATCTGCTCGGCTTTGCCGTAGGCGGTGCCGGCCGCCTCGATGGTGGGTGCGCGGTCGCCGGCGGCCAGTGCGTCGTCGAACGCCCTGTTGCTGTAGAAGACGGTGTTGGACCCGGCCGGTGCCATCGCGGCGGTCGCGTACTGGGGGGCCAGGAAGTTCTCGACCGACGGGTAGTCCATCACCCACGCCATCCGGAACGGTCCGTCCATCTCCTTGGCGTCACGCTTGGACAGGAACTCGTTGAACTGAAGGTTGCCCCGCAGCCTGTAGGACAGGCCAATCTTGCGGAACATGTTGCCCACCGCGGTCATCCAGCCGTCGTGCGCGGCGCCGGCGTTGAACCAGAGGTCGACCGGAACCGAGGTGTCGAACCCAGCCTCGGCCAGCAGTTGCTTGGCCTCGTCGGGGTGGTACTCACACCAGCGTCCGCACGCGCCCTGCTGGTAGCCGACGACGGTCGGAGGCGAGAACGAATCGGCCGGCTCCCGGGTGCCCAGGAAGATCGCGTTGGTGATCGCTTGCCGGTCGATCGCCATGGACAGCGCCCGGCGCACCCGCACATCGGCGTAGCGCTTGTCGTAGAGCGGGAAACCCAGGCTGGTGATGGTCGGGCTCGGCCGCCGCAGGTAGCGATCCCCGAAGATGTCCGGCGCGCTGGCGTAGGCGTCCGGCGGCAGCCCCTGCAGCACGTCAAGGTTGCCGGCCAGCACGTCGGTGTAGCCGGTGGACAACTCGGTGTAGACCCGCAGGACGACGCCGCGGGATTTGGCCTTGTCCTTGCCGACGTAGTCGTCGTAGCGACTCAGCGTGATCCCCCGTCCGCGCACCCATTCGCCATCGGCTTTGAACGGACCGTTGCCGATGGGTGTCTTGCCGAACTTCTCCGGGTCGGCGTAGAACGCCTCGGGCAGCGGGTTGAAGGCGCTGTAGCCCAGGGTGAGCGGGTAGATGGCGAACGGTTCGGACAGGGTGACCTCGATGGTGAGCGGATCGACGGCTCGCAGGCCCGCCAGGGTGGTGGCCGTCGGCGTGCCGCCGGCGTCGTCGCCCTGCAGCGCGTCGTAACCCACGATGTTGGAGAAGAAGTAGGACGCGCCCTGGGCGTTGGTGCTCAGCGCGGTGTAGTTCCACGCATTGACGTAGGACTGCGCAGTCACCGGGGTGCCGTCGTGGAAGGTCCAGCCGGGTTTGAGAGTGATCGTCCACCGGATGTTGTCGTCGCTGGTGACTGATTGCGCGGCCCCGTCGTAGGTGACTGTGCGGCTCTCGGTGTCGAAGGTGACCAGCGGCGTCCACACCGCGTCGATGACTTTTGCGCCCTCGGACTCGGTGGTGTTGCCGGGCACCAACGGCTTCTGCGGTTCGCCGAGGTAGAAGCTGAACATCCCCGGCGGGGTCGTCGCTGCCGGGGAGCATCCGGTGACCCCGGCCAGGGTCAGCAGCACGGCACCCAACACGGCCTTTGCCGAGCGCATGCTCACTCGAAACACGATTCCACACAATCGGAGGCTGTGCGGACGGGAACCGCAACGTCATTTCCCGCAAACCCGCGGAATAGCCCGGCGGTGTCACCTACTGTTGCGCCCCTGGGGCCGCGATTAGTGGAGGACCGTCAGTGACGATTCGCAAGACTCAGGTATTGACCGCGGTAGCTGCCGTGGCCCTGCTGCTTCTGAGCGTCGCATGCAGCGGCGGTCAGGAAGCGGAGACCACCAATCAGCAGGCGAGCGACTCGGCCAATGCCGCTGCCGAGCTGACCCAGCTGTATGCGGGGCCGGGCGTGATGCTGCGCGGTCCCGAGAACTGCGTCGGACTCGACACCGCCGACCCGTGGTCCGACCCGGCGGTCCTGAAGTTCTGCGCGGTCAAGGACGTCTTCGGGGCGCTCGGCGGACCCTCGTCGGGCGCGCCGCCGGCCGATTTCGTGGAAGCCAAGGGCCGCCTCGAGTTCAGCCAGCCCGAGGACTGCGACAAGGTGGGTCCCGTCGCCGACGGCAAGCACGACAACTGCGCGGTGACGAGCGGAGCGGTCACGCTGCTCCGGAAAGGGTTGCCGGTTCGCCTCTTCGGCGTCTGCGGCAAGGCGGAACCGAAGGACTGCGCAGTCCTGGGTACCATCTCCGACCCGGACTGGGCACCGGACGGTGTGTACCTGCTCATGGACCCGGCCAAGGTGGCGGTGAAGTGCCAGTACGCCCAGGACGCCAGCCGGAATGGTTGCAACGCCGAGGGTTTCACCGCAGGC
>JAPOHV010000029.1 GCA_029979305.1 Mycobacteriaceae bacterium
CCGCCTGCGATTCGGCCGCGGTCCCTGCGATGGTGTCGCCGACGACCCTGCCGTGGTCGGCCACGGCCTCCATGGTCTTCTCGGGCATGGTGTTGACGGTGTCCGGGGCCACCAGTTCGGTCACGTAAAGGGTGTCGGAATAGTCAGGGTTCTTCACCCCGGTCGAGGCCCACAGCGGACGTTGCACCCAGGCGCCCGCTTCGGCCAGCGGGGTCCAGCGCCCGCCGGACCCGAACACTTCCTCGTAGGCGGCGTAGGCCAGCCGGGCGTTGGCCACACCGGCCTTCCCTCGCAGCGCCAGCGCCTCCTTGGTGCCGATCTTTTCCAGTCGGGCGTCGATCTCGGTGTCGACCCGGGAGACGAAGAACGAGGCCACCGAGTGGATGTTGTTGAGGTCGTGGCCGGCGGCCCGGGCGGCCTCCAGCCCGGCGAGATAGGCATCCATCACCGCGCGGTGGCGGTCGACGGAGAAGATCAGCGTCACGTTGACCGAGATCCCCTCGGCGATCACCGCCGTGATGGCCGGCAGGCCGGCCAGGGTGGCCGGGATCTTGATGAGCAGGTTGGGCCGGTCGACGATCTTCCACAGTTCGATGGCCTGCAACACGGTCCTGTCGGTGTCGTGCGCCAGTCGCGGGTCGACCTCGATCGACACCCGTCCGTCGACCCCGTTGGACTTCTGCCACTGCGCCCGCAGTACGTCGCAGGCCTCACGGACGTCGTCGGTGGTGGCGGTGCGGATGACGGCGTCGACGTCGGCGCCGCGCTCGGCCAGTTCGGTCACCTGGGCGTCGTAGGCGGTGCCTTTCGACAGCGCCGCCTGGAAGATCGACGGGTTGGTGGTGACCCCGACGATGCTGCGGGTGTCGATCAGTTCCTGCAGATTCCCGGAGCGCAATCGGTCGCGCGACAGGTCGTCGAGCCAGACGGAGACGCCTGCCTCCGATAGATCCGCGAGGTTCTTGTTCTGGGCCATGTGACGGTTCCCCCTTCGGGTCCTGTGATTGGTGTCCTGCGATCGTTCAGTTGTTGAGCACGCGCTCCGCCGCGGCCACGACGGCCTCGGGGGTGAACCCGAATTCGCGGAACAGGGTCTTGTCGTCGGCGGACTCGCCGAAGCGCTCGATCGAGATGATCACGCCGGCGTCGCCGGCATAGCGGTGCCAGCCCTGCGCGATACCCGCCTCGACGACGACGCGGGCGGTGACGCCCGGCGGCAGCACGCTGTCGCGGTATTCCTGCGACTGCGCCTCGAACCACTCGACACAGGGCATCGACACCACGGCGGCCTTGGTGCCCTTGTCGCCCAACGTCTTTGCGGCCGCCACGGCCAGCTGGACCTCCGAGCCGGTGGCGATGATGATGACGTCGGCGTCCGCCGGGTTGCCGCCGCCCAGCACATAGCCGCCGCGCGCGACACCGTCGCTGCTGGTGCCCTCCAGCACCGGAACACCCTGCCGGGTCAGGATCAGCCCGGTCGGGCCGTTGCCGCCGGTGCGCTCCATGATCGCCTTCCAGGCGGCGGCCGTCTCGTTGGGATCAGCCGGGCGTACCACCGAAAGCCGGGGGATGGCCCGCAGCGACGCCAGGTGCTCGATCGGCTGGTGGGTGGGGCCGTCCTCGCCCAGCCCGATCGAGTCGTGCGTCCACACATAGATCGTCGGGATGTTCATCAAAGCGGCCAGTCGAACCGCACCCCGCATGTAGTCGGCGAACTGCAGGAAGGTGCCGCCGTAGGCGCGGGTGGGGCCGTGCAGCACGATCCCCGACAGGATCGAACCCATGGCGTGCTCGCGGATGCCGAAGTGCAGGGTGCGGCCGTACCAGTCGGCGGTCCAGTCCTCCGTCGAGATCGAGGGCGGCCCAAAGGATTTCGCGCCCTTCATGGTGGTGTTATTGCTGCCGGCCAGGTCGGCCGAACCGCCCCACAGTTCGGGCAGCACCGGCCCGATCGCCGAGAGCACGTCGCCGGAGGCGGCGCGGGTTGCCACCGCCTTGGAGCCCGGCTCCCAGCTGGGCAGGGCGGACTCCCAGCCGTCGGGCAGCCGGCCGGCCAGCAGCCGGTCCAGCAGCGCCCTGCGTTCCGGTTCGCGCTTCGCCCACGCGTCGAAGTCGGCCTGCCAGGCCTGATGGGCGGCCCGGCCGCGGTCAACCAGTTTGCGGGTGTGGGTGATCACCTCGTCGGTGACCTCGAAGCTCTTGTCGGGGTCGAAGCCGAGAACCTTCTTGGTGGCGGCCACCTCCTCGGCGCCCAGTGCCGAGCCGTGCACCCCGCCGGTGTTCATCTTGGTGGGCGCGGGGTAGCCGATGATGGTGCGCAGCGCGATGAACGACGGCTTGTCGGTGACGGCCTTCGCCCTGGCGATCGCCTCCTCGATGCCGGTGACGTTCTCCCCGCCGTCCACACGCTGGACGTGCCAGCCGTAGGCCTCGTAACGGGCTGCGGTGTCCTCGGTGAACGCGATCTTGGTGTTGTGCTCGATGGAGATCTCGTTGTCGTCCCAGATGACGATGAGGTTTCCCAGTTCCTGGGTGCCGGCCAGCGAGCAGGCCTCGCTGGTGACGCCCTCCTCCATGTCGCCGTCGGAGGCGATGACATAGATGTAGTGGTCGAACGGGCTGGTGCCCGGCGCGGCGTCAGGGTCGAACAGGCCACGTTCGTAACGGGAGGCCATCGCCATGCCCACCGCCGAGGCCAGGCCCTGGCCCAGCGGGCCGGTGGTGATCTCCACGCCCCTGGTGTGGCCGTACTCCGGGTGGCCGGGGGTCTTCGACCCCCAGGTGCGCAGCGCCTCGATGTCGGACAGTTCCAGGCCGAACCCACCGATGTAGAGCTGCAGGTACAGCGTCAGGCTCGAGTGCCCGCAGGACAGCACGAACCGGTCCCGGCCCAGCCAGGCGGTGTCGCTGGGGTCGTGCCGCATCACCCGCTGGAAGAGCGTGTAGGCCACCGGGGCCAGGCTCATCGCCGTCCCGGGGTGGCCGTTGCCCACCTTCTGTACCGCGTCGGCGGCCAGCACCCGAACCGTGTCGACCGCGCGGGAGTCCAGATCGGTCCAGTCGCCGGGGTGGTGTGGCTGGGTGAGTGTGGAAATCTCTTCGAGCGTGGTCACGAAGTCACTCCTGGGGAGGTCGAGTCGGCGTGCATACCCGGTACTGCTGCACACCCTAGGCGGGGAATCGGCCCTGCAGTACCGAATCGGCTGCGTCGCGGTCTACCATCCTGTGTAGTAGACGCTGGGAGGCCGCCGGTCTCCCGTGAAGGAGCTAAAGCGTGAGGATGCGCGAAACCCGCCTCGTCGGCGAGGCCGCCGGCCCCGGCGCCGCGCCGGGCAGCACCCGCAGTTCCGCCCTCCGCACCTCGGTCCTGGGCTACCTGGCCCTGATGAAGCCCCGCGTCATCGAACTGCTGCTGGTCACGACCATTCCCGCCATGCTGCTGGCCGACCGCGGTCACGCCGACCTGGTGCTGATACTCAACACGCTGTTCGGCGGGCTGCTGGCGGCCGGCGGGGCCAATGCCCTGAACTGCGTGGCCGATGCCGACATCGACAAGGTCATGAAGCGCACCGAGCGCCGGCCACTGGCCCGTGCGGTGGTGCCCCGCAGCCACGCCCTGGTGTTCGGCCTGGCGCTGTCGATCGGGTCGTTCTTCTGGCTGTGGTGGACCACCAACATGCTCTCGGCGCATCTGGCGGCGGCCACGATCGCCTTCTACGTGCTGGTCTACACGCTGCTGCTCAAGCGCCGCACTTCGCAGAACGTGGTGTGGGGCGGGGCGGCCGGGTGCATGCCGGTGATGATCGGCTGGTCGGCGGTCACCGGCACCATCGGCTGGCAGGCGCTGGCGATGTTCGCGATCATCTTCTTCTGGACACCGCCGCACACCTGGGCGCTGGCCATGAAATACAAAGAGGATTACGCCGCCGCCGGGGTGCCGATGCTGCCGGTGGTGGCCACCGAACGTCAGGTCACCAAGCAGGTCGTCATCTACACCTGGCTGACGGTGGCTGCGACGCTGGCGCTGGTTCCGGCGGCCGGCTGGCTGTACGCCGCGGTCGCGGTGGCTGCCGGAGCCTGGTTCCTCACCCTGGCCTACAAGCTGCACGCCGGCGTGCTGCGCGGCGAGGCGGTCAAGCCGCTGCGGCTCTTCCTGCACTCGAACAATTATCTCGCCGCGGTATTCTGCGCGCTGGCCGTGGACTCGGTCATCCCGCTTCCGCTGCTGTTCGGCTGACCCTTTCGAGCCTCGCCGAGACTGCACCGACGCAGGCTCGTGCGGCCGTTTCAGCGGCGTGGCTGCAATCGCTGATCAGAAGATCTTGGGGAATCCGTAGTAGGCCACGATGTCCTCGGTGTGAGCGGTCGTGCTGGTCAGCACCGCGTACGACCGCAGCGACGAGGCGCCCACACAGCCGTCGACGTGGACGTGGATGTCCTTGACGATCACCCGCGTGCGGGTTCCCTTGAACTCCTTCTTCATGACCACCGCATTGGTGACGGTTCCGGGCCGGGCCCGCACGTCGACCTGGCCCTGGATCGGAAAGGCGATCGAGGAGCCGCTGACGGTTCCGCCGAGCGTGCCGCCGAGGCGGACCTGGTTCATCTCGATGCCGCAGCCGATCTGGTAGCCGACCTCCAGTGTCCCGCCGCCCACTGCGCCCGTCGTCGTGCCGGTGAAGGTGGCCCCCACCACCCAGTCCCGCGAACTCAGTGATGTGGTCAGCGGCGCCACCGGCAGCTGCGTCTCGCCCTCCGCCGCCACGGTGAGGGTCCGGCCGTCCGCCGTCTGGGCGACCCCCGGTGCGGCGGAAGCGACCACTCCGGTATCCGGCGCGGCCGGGTCCGGGGGCTCGGCGGGCTGGTCGGCCACCGGCTGTACCGGCGGGCCGGACGGGTCGGCAGCCACCGGCGCCGCGCCGACGGCGGCCAGCAGCAGCAGACAACCCGCCGACGCGATACCCGTTCGCATGTCGACGGGCACTAGACGGCCCTGGTCACGCCGAGGTAGGTGACGACGGCGGCGTCGTCACCGGTCGAACTGGTGAAGGTGGCGAACGATCGGATGAACGACTGCCCGGCGCAGCCGTCGACCCGCACCCGCAACCCGGTGATCGACACCCGCGCCCAATCGCCCTCGAACACCTTCTTGGTCACCGACACGATGTTCACCCGCCCGGGTTCGAGCACCACCCGCAGTTGCTCGGAGGCGTTGGCGCCGAGGAATACCGGCAACAGCGCGCCGTCGACCAACGGGATCCCGGTTCCCGGCGTGATGCCCGCACTTGAGATCGAGTGCAGGTCCTGCTGGGTGATGCCGCAGCCGATCTGGTAGCCGGCTTCCAGAATCCCGCCCTGCGCGGCGGCGTGGCCAGGCCCCGACACCGTCCCGGAGAAGACGCCGCCCACCACGTACTCTCGCGACCACGGAGTGTTGGTCAGCGCGGTGACCGGATCGAGCGACTCCTTGGCCGCGGACACCGTCAGCACCAGGCCTTCCGGGGTGGTCAGCGTTCCCGGGTTCCCGGACGGCAGCGGTCCGGACGGCGGGGAATCGGCGGCAGGCACGGCCGGCGCCACCGCGGGATCGGCCGGCGGCTCGGCGAACCCGGCAGGGGCGGTGGCCGCCGCCATCGACAGGCAGCTGCCGGCCACGGCGATGAGTCGGCGGGCGCGCACGCTGACGGACCCTAGCAGCAGGCGAAACGGGCCGTTCCGGCAACGCGACGGCCGGTCAGGGCAACAGCACGATCGACCCGGTCGTGCGACGCGACTGCAGATCCTCATGCGCACGGCGGGCCTCGGTCAGCGGATAGTGCCCGCCGACGGTGATCAGCAGCGAACCGTCGGCGATCGCTTCGATCAGTTCACCGGCCCGCCAGGCGAACTCGTCGGGGGTCCGGATGAAGTGGGCCAGGTTGGGGCGGGGGAGATACACCGAGCCGGCGGCGTTGAGGCGTTGCGGGTCCACCGGCGGCACCGGCCCACTGGAGGCCCCGAACAGGGCCAGCGTGCCGCGAACGGCGAGGCTGGCGAGGCTGGCGTCGAAGGTGGTGGCACCCACCCCGTCGTAGACGGCAGCCACCCCGCGGCCATCAGTCAGCTCTCGAACCTGCTCGGCGAAGGTGCCCGCCGAATCCGGATCGGGGTAGTCCAGAACCGCGATGGCCCCGGCCTGTCGCGACAGTGCTGCCTTCTCCGGAGTCGACGCGGTGGTGATCACCCGTGCGCCCATACTGGTGGCCCACTGGGTGAGTATCAGGCCGACGCCCCCCGCCCCGGCGTGTACCAGGATCGAATCGCGGGGCTGCACCTGGTAGACCGATTTGATCAGGTAGTGCGCCGTCATCCCTTTAAGCAGGGCCGAGGCGATGTGGTCGGACTGCACTGAATCCGGAATATAGGCGACGAAATCCGCTGGTGCACAACAGTAATCCGCGTAGGCGCCGACGGCGTTCGCGGTTACCACCCGGTCGCCGACGCTGATCGCGGCCACGTCGCTGCCGACCGCGGACACCGTCCCGCATACCTCGGTGCCGACCACGAACGGCAGTTCGCGCGGGTAGAGCCCGGACCGGAAGTAGGTGTCGATGTAGTTGACGCCGATGGCATCGGCCGCGATGACCACCTCACCCGGGCCCGGAGCGGGAATCGGCTTCTCGACGTACCGGAGGACCTCGGGGCCGCCCGTCTCGGCGACTTCGACCGCGTGCATGTCACTATCATCGTCCGGATGAAGCTGGCCCGGCCGAATATCTTCCATCCGCGCATCGTGCTGGCCGGCTGCCCGCAACTTCCCGACGGCGACGGCGACGACGCCGGCCTGGTCGGGGCACTGCGGACCCGCGGCCTGCACGCCCGGTGGCTGTCGTGGGACGACCCGCGGACCGAGCAGGCCGACCTGGTGATCCTGCGGGCGGCGTGGGACTACGCCGAGCGGCGAGAGGAGTTCCTGGCCTGGACCGCGCGGGTTCCCAACCTGCTCAATTCCCCCGAAGTGGTCGCGTGGAACAGCGATAAGCACTACCTGGCCGATCTGGCCGCCGCCGGCATCCCGACGATTCCGTCGACCTTCGTCGAACCGGGTGAACCGGTCCGGCTGCCGGCCGGCGAGGTGGTCGTCAAACCCGCGGTCGGGGCCGGCTCGATCGACACCCACCGCTTCACCGACCGCACCGCCGCCGCCGCGCACGCCGCGGCACTGCTCGAGGCCGGTCGAAGCGTGCTGGCGCAGCCGTACGACGCCCGCGTCGCGGACGGCGAGACGGCGCTGGTGTTCCTCGGCGGCGAGCAGTCGCACGCCTTCACCAAGGGGCCGATGCTGCCTGCGGAGGGCCGTGAGCCGTCGCTGGACGCCTCCGGCACCTACGCCGAGGAGACGCTGTCGCCGGCCGATCCGGATTTCGAGATGTGGGAGGCCGGCCACGCCGCCCTCGACGCGGCCGCCGCGCACCTGGGAATCCCGCGCAACGAATTCCTCTACGCCCGCGTCGATCTCATCGGCGGGATCGACGACCCCAAGCTGCTCGAACTGGAACTGATCGAACCCGGGCTGGGCTGGCGGCAACTCGACGCAGCCACCCGGGAGCTACGGCAGCGCAGCTTCGCGCTTCAGGTCGAGGCGGCCCTCGAACGCCTCGGGCTCGGTCCGCTGTCGCATCGACGCCCATAACGCGGCGGTGCCCGCGGTGCAGGCCGCCGCGCCGGCGACGTGCAATGCGACCAGAACCGCCGGCACCCCGGTGTGGTACTGCACCACTCCGATCAGTGCCTGTGCCGCGACCAGGCCGAGCAGCACGTACAGTCGGCGCCTCACCGCGTGCGGTGCGCCGACGGTCAGCAACCCGGCGCCCAGGCCGATCAGCAGACTGAAATAGGCGACCAGCAGCGTGGCATGGGCGTGCGCCAGCGTGACGACCTCGACTTCCAGTCGCGGAACGGTCCGCTGCGGACTCTTGTCTCCGGCGTGCGGGCCGGCGCCGGTGACCAGGGTGCCGGTCACCAGCGTCGCGCTCAGCGCGACCGCGCTCAGAACGGTCAACTGCCGCAACGGTTTCGGTACTCGCTCGACTCCGATTCCGTCGTCGGGCTCGCCGATTTTGACGTAGAGCAGGGTGGCCAGCCACACCATCGCCATCGACACCAGCAGATGGATCGCCACCGTCCACCACAGCAGGCCGGTGCGCACCGTGATGCCGCCGATCACCGCCTGCAGCACCGTGGAGGCCGGCATCAGCCATGCGTAGAACAGGATCTCGCGCCGTCGCCGGGCGCGGGTGACCGCCAGTACCGCGAGCATCGCCGTGATGACCACGGCGAAGGTGATCAACCGGTTGCCGAACTCGACGGCCTGATGGATGACGGGGACCTCGGCATGTGGCACCGGAGTGAAACTGCCCGGGAAGCACTGCGGCCAGGTGGGGCAGCCCAGACCCGAGGCGGTCACCCGCACGATCGACCCGGTGACCGCGATCAGGGCCTGGCTCAGCAGCACCGCCGCGGCGATGATGCGCTGGGTGCGCACGCTGGGCAGCGGAAGCCGGTCCACCAGTCGCCGGAAGACGCCCACGGACGGAATCGTAGCCATCAGGTGAACCGGAACCAGCGCAAGGCCGCCGCGGCCGACACCGCGCCCCAGACGGCGAGCACCGCGATACCGAACCAGTCCACCGACACCGCGGTCGCCTGCGAGAGCGCCTCGGTCAATGCACCGGACGGGGTCAGTCGCGCGACCCAGGACAACGCCCGGGGGATGGTGCCGCTCTCCAGGGTCAGCGCGCCCAGTCCGGCGAAGACGAACCACAACAGGTTGGCCACTGCCAGGACGATCTCGGCGCGCAGCGTCCCCCCGAGCAGCAGACCCATCGCTGCGAAGACGACCGTCCCCAGCGCGATCACCGCCGCACCGAGCAGCAGCCCGGCGGGCTGCGGCCGCCAGCCCAGCGCCAGACCGATCCCGCCGAGCAGCAATGCCTGCAGGAACACCACCGTCACCACCGCCATCGCCTTGCCGGCGATGATGCCCCACACCGGAAGGGCGGTGGCGCCCAATCGTTTCAGAGCACCGTAACGGCGGTCGAAGGCCACCGCGATGGCCTGGCCGGTGAATGCCGTCGAGACGATCGCCAGCGCCATGATGGCCGGCACGAACACCGCCACCCGATGCTCGCCGAAGTCGCCGAGCGGCAGCAGGGTGAGCCCGATCAGCAGCGTGATCGGGATGAACATGGTCAGCAGCAGTTGCTCGCCGTTGCGCAGCAACAGCTTCAGTTCGAGCCCGTACTGGGCGGCCAGCATCCGGGTGACGCGGCTCGGGCGGGGGTCGGGGGTGAACGTCCCGGCGGGGAAGAGGCCCGTCGTCACGACCGCAGTTCCTTCCCGGTCAGGTCGAGGAACACGTCCTCGAGGCTGCGCTGCTCGACGCGCATGTCGGTGGTCAGGATGTTCAGCCGGGCGCACCAGGCCGTTACGGTGGCCAGCACCTGCGGGTCGATCTTGCCCTCCACCAGGTACTCGCCCGGGGAGGACTCGGTCGCCCGGTAGCCCTCGGGCAGCGCCGAGATCAACAGCGAGAGGTCAAGCCGGGTGGGCGCGGTGAACCGCAGCTGATCCTCGGCGCCGCTGCGCATCAGCTCGGCGGGGGTGCCGGCGGCCACCGTGGCGCCGTTGTCGATGATCACGATGCGGTCGGCCAGTTCCTCGGCCTCCTTGAGTTGATGGGTGGTGAGCACCACCGTCACCCCGTCGCGGCGCAGTGCGTCGATGAGCTCCCACACCACCAGGCGGGCGTGGGCGTCCATTCCGGCCGTCGGCTCGTCGAGGAACACCAGTTCCGGCCGACCGACGATCGCACACGCCAGGGCCAGGCGCTGCTGCTGGCCGCCGGACAGCCGCCGGTAGGTGGTGCGTGCGGCGTCGGTGAGGCCCAATGTGTTCAGCAGCCACGCCGGGTCGAGCGGGTTGGCGGCATATGCCGCAACAAGATCGAGCATCTCGCCCGCGCGCGCGGCCGGGTAGCCGCCGCCGCCCTGCAGCATGACGCCGATTCGCTCGCGCAGCCGCGCATTGTCGGCGAACGGATCCAGCCCGAGCACCTCGATGGTGCCGGAGTCCGGACGGGCGAAGCCCTCGCACATCTCGATCGTCGTCGTCTTGCCGGCGCCGTTGGGGCCGAGCAGCGCGAACACCTCGGCCTTGCTCACCTCGAGGTCCAGTCCGGACACCGCCAGGGTCGATCCGTACCGTTTGGTCACCCCGCGCAGTCGCAGCGGGGCGGGGGAGCCAGAACTCACGGGGATCCAGCCTAGGCGTCGGGGGCGGCGGTGGCCGCCAGTGGCTGCGCCGGTGACCCGGTCGCGAGGTCTTCGCCGCTGTAGCGCTCGTCGGTTCCGGGCACATAGCGCCAGGGCAGTCGGTTGCGGGTGAGCCAGATCAGCAGTCCGACGATCACCGCGCTGGCCAGGGTGGCGTCCAGGATCTGGAAGAGCGCGAAACGGTCGCCGTTGGCGGTCGGGCCGAAGATGCCGACGATGAGCGTGACGGCGATGGTGGCGATGCGGAATCCCGGCCGGGTCGCCCAGGCGGCCAGCGGAATGATCGCCCACATCAGGTACCAGGGCTGCACCACCGGGAACAGCAGAACGGTCGCACCCAGTGCCACGCCCAGTCCGCCGACCGGCAGCAGCCGGCCGCGCAGCACCGCCAGCAGCAGCCAGCTGACCACGACCGCGATGATCAGCACGCCGATGGCGCGGGTCAGCGACAGCACCGCGGTGGTGTGGTCACCGAGGCCCAGCAGAATGCCGACCTGCCCGGTGGCCAGCGCCAGCAGCGTCGGCGGGGACATCCAGCTGCGCACCACGTTGGCGGTGCCGAGGGTGAACAGCCAACCGAAGCCCAGGCCGCTGACCCATCCGATGACGGCCATCACGGCCAGCGACACCGATCCCATCAGCGCGCCTGCTGACAGAAAGGCCCTGAGGTTTCCGCCCCACCGGTGCGCCAGCGCCATCGCGGTGAACCCCAGCGCCAGCAGGCCGGGCAGCTTCACCTGCGAGGACATCGTGATCAGCACGGTGCCGGCGAGCAACAAGCCCAGCGGGGCCCATCGCGACCAGTCCGACCGGGAATGCGGCCAATGCACCGGGCGGGGCAGCATCGGGCCGGTTGAGGCGACGGCCCGCAGCGCGATCTCGGTGCCGGTCAGCATCAGCCCCAGCATCAGCGCCTCGTTGTGGATCCCGGCCACCAGATGCATCAGCAGCAGCGGGTTGGCCGCCCCCAGCCACAGCGCGGTCACCTCCGCCACGCCGCACCGCTGTGCCAACCGCGGGGTGGCCCAGACGATCAGGCCTACACCGATCAGCACGATCAGCCGATGGCACAGCACGGCGCCGACGACGTTCTCCCCGGTGATCCGGGAGATGCCGCTGCCGATCCAGAGGAATAGCGGTCCGTAGGGGGCCGGCGTCTCCCGCCACAGGCTGGGCACCGACAGCGTGAAAACGTGGTCCAGCCCGAGTCCCGGCGCGGGGCCCACCTTGTAGGGGTTCAGCCCGATCCGGGCGATCTGGCTCTGGGCCAGGTAGGAGTAGACGTCCTTGCTGTACATCGGGGGAGCGATCAGCAGTGGGACCATCCAGACCAGCAGCGTGCGGTCCAACTGGCTGCGCGACATCCGCCGCGGCCCCAGCGCGAAGCGGCCCAGCATCAGCCAGGCCAGTGCCATCATCACCGCGCCGGTGGTGGTCATGGTCAGCGAGACGGTCTGAATGCGCGAGGGCAGGTTCAGCAGTCGCACCCCGAAGGTCGGGTCCTGGACCACCGGCCGGGCGCCGGCCCCCAGCGCCCCGATGCCCATCAGCACCGTCCCGGTCGCCCCGAAAAGCCTGGTGCGGTGCATCGCCCGCAGTTCGGCGGCATTGAGCGGCGCGGCCCCGGTCCGCTCGTCACCGTGCAGGCTGGCGATGGTGGAGTACAGGGAATGCCGGCGGCCAGCCACCCCCGCACTCTATCCGTGAGCGGGGCGCTCCAGCGGGCACGGGTGGGCCGCTGACCGGCCCCGGAAGTGAGGCTGTCCTAACTAGATCTTGCCCGGGAATTGCGACACACTGTTGTTGTGAAAATCCTGCCGACCGAATCGCCCGCGCCGCGGGTGTCGGCGCAGGACGGCCGGACCCGCCGGGAGATCGTGCGCCTGCTGCTGGAGTCCGGCTCGATCACCGCCGCTGAAATCGGTCGCCAGCTGGGCATTTCCGCCACCGGGGTACGCCGCCACCTCGACGTCCTGGTCGATGGCGGCGACGCGGAATCGCAGCCTGCGGCCCCCTGGCAGCACGCCGGGCGGGGCCGCCCGGCCAAGCGGTACCGGCTGACCGCGGCCGGCCGGGCCAAGCTCGAGCACGCTTACGACGACCTGGCCTCGGCGGCTATGCGCCAGTTGCGCGAGATCGGCGGAGACCAGGCAGTCAAGACCTTCGCCCGGCGGCGCATCGACACCATCCTGGCCGGCGTTCCGCGCGCCGACGGCGACGGCGACACCGCGGTCGAGGACGCCGCCGACCGGGTCGCAGACGCGCTCACCCACGCCGGCTACGTCACCACCACGACCCGGGTCGGCGGTCCGATCCAGGGCATCGAGATCTGCCAGCACCACTGCCCGGTCTCCCATGTGGCCCAGGAATTCCCGGAACTCTGCGAGGCCGAGAAGCAGGCCATCTCCGAGGTTCTCGGAACCCACGTGCAGCGGCTGGCCTCGATCGTCAACGGCGACTGCGCCTGCACCACCCACGTCCCGCTCGCACCGAGCGCCGACCCGGCCACCGACAACGAACAAGGAGTGTCGTCATGACGACTTCCCCCGAGGTTCAGCCTCTCAGCCAGGAGGAGACCATCGCCTCGCTGGGCCGGTACGGCTACGGCTGGGCGGACGCCGACGTGGCCGGCGCCAGTGCGCAGCGCGGGCTGTCCGAGGCGGTGGTCCGCGATATCTCGGCGAAGAAGAGCGAGCCCGAATGTATGCTCGACATCCGCCTCAAGGCGCTGCGCACCTTCGAGAAGAAGCCGATGCCGAACTGGGGCTCCAACCTCGACGGCATAGATTTCGACAACATCAAGTACTTCGTGCGCTCCACCGAGAAGCAGGCGACCTCCTGGGAGGAGCTGCCCGAGGACATCAAGAAAACCTATGACCGCCTTGGCATTCCGGAAGCCGAGAAGCAGCGTCTGGTGGCCGGCGTAGCGGCTCAGTACGAAAGCGAGGTGGTTTACCACCAGATTCGCGAAGACCTTGAAGCGCAGGGAGTCATCTTCCTCGACACCGACACCGGATTGAAGGAACACCCGGAGATCTTCAAGCAGAACTTCGGCACTGTTATCCCAGCCGGCGACAACAAGTTCTCCGCGCTGAATACTGCGGTGTGGAGCGGCGGCTCGTTCATCTACGTCCCGCCCGGCGTTCGTGTCGACATCCCGTTGCAGGCCTACTTCCGGATCAACACAGAGAACATGGGTCAGTTCGAACGCACGCTGATCATCGCCGACGAGGGTTCCTACGTGCACTATGTGGAAGGGTGTACAGCGCCCATCTACAAGAGCGATTCGCTGCACTCGGCGGTAGTGGAGATCATCGTCAAACCTCATGCCCGCGTGCGGTATACGACGATCCAGAACTGGTCGAACAACGTCTACAACCTGGTCACCAAGCGGGCACGGGCCGAGGCCGGGGCGACCATGGAGTGGATCGACGGCAACATCGGCTCGAAGGTCACCATGAAGTACCCGGCGGTGTGGATGACCGGTGAGCACGCCAAGGGTGAGGTGCTCTCGATCGCGTTCGCCGGCGAGGGACAGCACCAGGACACCGGCGCCAAGATGCTGCACCTGGCCCCGAACACCTCGAGCAACATCGTGTCCAAGTCGGTGGCCCGCGGCGGCGGCCGCGCCTCCTACCGCGGACTCGTCCAGGTGAACAAGGGCGCCAGCGGGTCGCGTTCCAGCGTGAAATGCGACGCGCTGCTGGTCGACACCGTCAGCCGCAGCGACACCTACCCCTACGTCGACATCCGCGAGGACGACGTCACCATGGGCCACGAGGCCACCGTGTCCAAGGTCAGCGAGGAGCAGCTGTTCTACCTGATGAGCCGCGGCCTGACCGAGGACGAGGCGATGGCCATGGTGGTGCGCGGGTTCGTCGAGCCGATCGCCAAGGAACTGCCGATGGAATACGCCCTCGAGCTCAACCGGCTGATCGAGCTGCAGATGGAAGGCGCGGTCGGATGACGAACCTCACCGAAGCGATCGAGGGCTCCGGTCTGGCGATAAACAAGGGCGAGCAGTTCGCCTCCTTCGACGTCGATGCCTTCGAGGTACCCGGCGGCCGCGACGAGATGTGGCGCTTCACCCCGCTGAAGCGGCTTCGCGGGTTGCATGACGGCACCGCCGTCCCGACGGGGCACGCCACGATCACCGTCTCCGAGCAGGGAGGCGTCCCCGTCGAGACCGTCGCACGCGGCGACGGCCGACTCGGTCAGGGTGGTGTGCCCACCGACCGCGTTGCCGCGCAGGCATTCTCCGCGTTCGACACCGCCACCGTCGTCACCGTCGGCCGTGGCGCACACACCCAGATGCCTGTCGACATCACCGTCACCGGTCCCGGCGCCGGCAAGACCGGCTACGGACACCTGCAGGTGCGGGTCGAGGAACTGGCCGAGGCCACCGTCGTCATCGATCTGAATGGCAGCGGCACCTACGCGGACAACATCGAGTTCGTGCTCGCCGACGCGGCCAGGCTGACCGTGGTGTGGGTCGCCGACTGGGCCGACGACGTCGTGCATGTCAGCGCCCAGCACGCTCGGCTCGGAAAGGACGCGGTGCTGCGTCATGTCGCGGTGATGCTGGGCGGCGACGTGGTCCGGATGGCCGCGACGGTCCGTTACGAGGCGCCCGGGGGTGACGCCGAACTGCTCGGGCTGTACTTCGCCGACACCGGCCAGCATCTGGAATCCCGGCTGCTGGTTGATCACTCCCAACCCAACTGCCGCTCGAACGTCCTCTACAAAGGAGCGCTGCAGGGTGACCCGGCATCGCGCAAGCCCGATGCCCGCACCGTCTGGGTGGGTGACGTGCTGATCCGCGCCGAGGCCACCGGCACCGACACCTTCGAGGTGAACCGGAATCTGGTGCTCACCGACGGCGCCCGGGCCGACTCGGTTCCCAACCTCGAGATCGAAACCGGCGAGATCGTCGGCGCCGGACACGCCAGTGCCACCGGCCGGTTCGACGACGAGCAACTCTTCTATCTTCAGGCGCGGGGGATCCCCGAGGAACAGGCCCGCCGGCTGGTGGTCCGCGGCTTCTTCGGCGAGATCATCTCCAAGATCGCGGTACAGGCGGTCCGGGACCGACTGACCGACGCCGTCGAGCGCGAACTGGCCATCACCGAATCGAGAACGGACTCATGAGCAGCAACGCAACAGTTCTGGAGATCAAGGATCTGCACGTCTCGGTCGCCAACCCGGACGGCACCGACAAGGAGATCCTCAAAGGCGTCGACCTCACGGTCAGGTCGGGGGAGACCCATGCGGTCATGGGCCCCAACGGATCCGGCAAGTCGACGCTGTCCTACGCCATCGCCGGCCACCCCAAGTACACCGTCACCTCCGGCTCGATCACCCTTGACGGCCAGGACGTGCTGGAGATGAGCGTGGACGAACGCGCCCGGGCCGGCCTGTTCCTGGCGATGCAGTACCCGGTGGAGGTTCCCGGTGTGTCGATGTCGAACTTCCTGCGCACCGCCGCGACCGCCGTACGCGGTGAGGCGCCCAAGCTGCGACTGTGGGTCAAGGAGGTCAAGGCCGCCATGGCCGACCTCGAGATCGACCCGCAGTTCTCCGAGCGCAGCGTCAACGAGGGGTTCTCCGGCGGGGAGAAGAAGCGCCACGAGATCCTGCAACTCGGGCTGCTCAAGCCCAAGATCGCCGTTCTCGACGAGACCGACTCCGGCCTGGACGTCGACGCCCTGCGGGTGGTCAGCGAGGGGGTGAACAGATACGCCGAGGCGGAGCACGCGGGCGTACTGCTGATCACCCACTACACCCGGATCCTGCGCTACATCCACCCGCAGTTCGTGCACGTGTTCGTCGACGGCCGGATCGTGGAGTCGGGCGGACCGGAGCTGGCCGACGAACTGGAGGAGAACGGCTACGTCCGCTTCACCCAGCGGGCCACCGCGGGATCGTAGGCAGTGACTGCCTCGGCGGACCTCGGAGTGCGCGACCTGGCTAAGGTCCGCGCGGATTTCCCGATCCTGCACCGGGTGATGCGTGGCGGGCACCCGTTGGCGTACCTGGACTCCGGCGCCACCGCCCAGAAACCGCTCGCCGTACTCGACGCCGAACGTCAGTTTCTGACCACCTCGAACGGCGCGGTGCATCGCGGAGCCCATCAGTTGATGGAGGAGGCCACCGACGCCTTCGAACAGGGCCGTGCCGATATCGCGGGCTTCGTGGGCGCCGGACCCGACGAGCTGGTTTTCACGAAGAACGCCACCGAGGCACTCAATCTGGTGTCCTACGTGCTGGGGGACGACAGGTTTGACCGGGCCGTGGGCCCCGGTGACGTGATCGTCACCACCGAACTCGAGCACCACGCCACCCTTATCCCGTGGCAGGAACTCGCCCGCCGCACCGGTGCCACCCTCCGCTGGTACGGCGTCACCGACGACGGTCATCTCGACCTGGACTCGCTGACGCTCGACGCGCGGGTCAAAGTCGTTGCCTTCAGTCATCATTCGAACGTCACCGGGACCGGCGCGCCGGTCGCCGAACTGGTGGCCCGGGCCGGCGAGGTGGGTGCGCTGACCGTGCTGGACGCCTGCCAGTCGGTGCCTCATCAACCGGTCGACCTGCCGTCGCTCGGCGTCGACTTCGCGGCGTTCTCCGGCCACAAGATGCTCGGCCCCACCGGCATCGGAGCGTTGTACGGCAGGGCCGGACTGCTGGCCGCGTTGCCGCCCTTCCTGACCGGCGGGTCGATGATCGAGACCGTCACGATGGAGTCGGCCACCTACGCCCCGCCACCGCAGCGCTTCGAGGCCGGAACCCAGATGATCTCGCAGGTGGTCGGACTGGCCGCCGCCGCACGCTACCTGGACGGCATCGGCATGGACGCCGTGGAGGCCCACGAGCATGCCCTGGTCACCGCCACCCTGGAGGGCCTCGGAGAGATCCCGCAGGTGCGCCTGATCGGGCCGTCCGACCCGGGGTTGCGACGTTCGCCGGTCGCCTTCGTCGTCGACGGCGTGCACGCCCACGACGTCGGCCAGGTGCTCGACGACGACGGGGTGGCGGTCCGGGTCGGCCATCACTGCGCGGCGCCGTTGCACCGCCGCTTCGGTGTCGCCGCCACCGTCCGGGCATCGTTCGCGGTCTACAACACCCTCGACGAGGTCGACCGGTTGATCGCCGGGGTCCGCCGTGCGATCGACTTCTTCGGGGACCGGTGATAGCGATGAGACTGGAACAGATGTACCAGGACGTGATCCTGGATCACTACAAACACCCCCACCACCGCGGCCTGCGGGAGCCGTTCGGCGCCGAGGTGTACCACGTGAACCCGACCTGCGGCGACGAGGTGACCCTGCGGGTGGCGTTGTCCGGTGACGGCGAGCGGATCGACGACGTGTCCTATGACGGCCAGGGTTGCTCGATCAGCCAGGCCGCCACCTCGGTGCTGGCCGATCAGGTGATCGGGCACACCGTCGACGACGCACTGAGGTCCGTGGAGGCCTTCAACGAGATGATCACCTCGCGCGGAACGATCGGCGGCGACGAGGACGTGATCGGCGACGGCATCGCATTCGCCGGAGTCTCGAAGTATCCGGCGCGGGTCAAGTGCGCGCTGCTGGGCTGGCTGGCGTTCAAAGCCGCCTTGGCGCAGGCTCGCCACGACGTAGAGGAGAAACGATGACCGACACCGTCTCAGACGAACTGCTGGCCGACCTCGAGGAGGCCATGCGCGACGTCGTCGACCCCGAGCTGGGCATCAACGTCGTCGACCTCGGCCTGGTCTACGGGATCAACGTGGAGCGGGGCGAGG
>JAPOHV010000219.1 GCA_029979305.1 Mycobacteriaceae bacterium
ATGCGTGCATGTATGTCGGCCGGGTGGGTGGCTTGGCGTTCGCCCTCGGTATCGGTGCGGCGGTGCTCGGCGGCACCGCCGTGGCCTGGGCTGACGATGACGGACCCGAGGGTCGCGCCACCGCGTCCAGTTCGCAGTCCAGTGCTGCCGCGGGTCCGCGTGCGCGTGATTCCGTGAAGACCACCGCCCTGAGAGAAGCCAAGCGGGCATCGTCACCCGAACCGGCCGCGATCAAGCCGGCCGCTGCGGCGCGGCCCGGTGCCACCGTGCGGTCCGCGCCCCGTGCGTCCGCCACCGTCGCCGACACGGATCTGAGCGCACCAACGGCCACCGTGGCTGCCACCGCAGCACTGCCGCAACCGCTGATCCTCGGACCCAGTGGCGTACCAATCCCCTCGGCGGACTACGTGAACAGGGTCATGCAGTACTACGTCACGCCGAACTATCCCGGCGGCACCCAATCGCCCCAGGTCGTGTTCACCCCCGAAGGCCTGTATCCGATCACCGGGGTCAAGAGCCTGCCCTTTGACATCTCGGTGGACCAAGGTATGACGATCCTGTCCCAAACCCTCGCTCTGGTTGAACCGGATACGCCGGCAACAGTGTTCGGCTACTCCCAGAGCGCCGTCATCGGCTCCCTGCTGGAGGCGGGATATAACCCGCCGGGATCGCCGTACCCTCCGCCGGTGATCCCGGAGACGCTGCAGGACTCCATCGAGTTCATCTTCGTCGGTAATGAGATGAATCCCAACGGCGGGTTCCTGTCCAGATTCCCCGACTTGCAACTTCCCAGCCTGGGTCTCAACTTCTACGGTCCCACACCGGAGGATGCCTACCCCACCACGAACTACGCCCGGGAGTATGACGGCTTCGCGGACTTCCCGCGCTACCCGCTGAACTTCCTGTCGGTGCTCAATGCCGGGCTAGGCATCGTCTACGTGCACACCAAGTACGCGCCACTCCCGACCTGCCAGACGTTCTGCCTCACCGAGGAGGAGGTCGTCGCCGCCCGCCTCACACCGCTGCCGACCACCTCACCGGACCAGAACTACTACTTCATCCCCACCGAGAATCTGCCACTGCTGCAACCGCTGCGGCTGCTGCCGCTGATCGGCAACCCACTGGCGGACCTCATCCAGCCGGTCTTGAAGGTGATCGTCGATCTTGGCTACGCGGACCCGGCGCACGGGTTCGAAACCGCTGTCCAGCCCATGGCGAACGTCCTGACCCCCTTCGGCCTGTTCCCGGAGGTCAGCCCGCTTGAGGTGCTCAGTGACCTGGCGGACGGCGTCGTCCAGGGCATCACCGACTTCATCGCCGCGTTCGGCCCGCAGGGCTCGATCGTCCGCGAACTCAGCGCCATCTCGCTGCCGCCGCTGCCGTCGCTGGCCCTGCCGAGTCCCGACAACATCATCACCGCCGTGCAGCAGCTGATCACCGCGGTGGCCGACGGGGTCTCGGCCTCGCTGGCCTCGCTCTACTCGGCGCTGCTTCCGACCGCGGACATCGTCAACGCCATCACCGTGGCACTGCCCGGATACAACGTGGCCCTGGCACTCGAAGGCGTCGAGCAGATCCTCGCCGGCGACATCATCGGCGGCCTGATCACCGCACTCGCCCTCCCGATCGCGGCCAACGTGGGACTGGTGACCACCGCCACCCTGGTCGGTGGTCTGGTCTGGGCGCAGGCCATCGCGGGGATCTTCGGCATCACCGTCGGTGCCTAGAACAGCGGCACCGTGGCCTGCAGCACCGCCTCGGTGAGGGCATCACTGCGCAGGTGGGTGATGGCTCGATACTCGGGGTCGGCGACCATCCGGCTGAACGTCTCCCGACTCGGGTAGCGCACCAGCAGCACGGCGTCCCACGCCTGACCGGCCTCGGCGACCACGGCCGTCGATCCCTCGCCGGCGTAGAGCACCTCCACGCCGTACCGTTCGGCGAAGGTCTCGGCGAAGCGCCGCATGTACTCGTCGTAACTGCCCCGCTTACCCTCGGCGAAGCGCAGCAGATTCAGCATCACCACCGGGCCGCCGGGATCATCGGCCAGGAAGCGCTTGAGATCCTCGCCCGTCGGATCAATCGCCATGTGAACATCTCCTGTCACTACCTCGAGCATGCGGACCCTCATTATCCGTGCACCGGCCTACAATCAGCGCGGCCGCTACCGCGGAGCGCACGAGAACGGAGACGGCGATGACGGCTGATCGACCTGCGGCACGGCGATGGGCACAGGCATCGGCGGTGGCAGCCGGTCTTGGCGCCGCCGCCCTGCTGGGCGGCGCGGGTATCGCCTCGGCGTCCTCCGGTGACGATCCAGGAACCGACACCTCCGCGGCCCGCACCGATTCCTCCGCCCGCGCATCAACCACCCGAGCAGCGAGCCCGCGTTCCACCGGCCGCGTGCAGGCGCCCCGCCCGGCGGCAGCCTCGGCGTCTGCTGGAACCGATTCCCGCGCAACGCCTAACGGCGCGGCGAGCACTGCGCAGCGCGCCGCCGCGCGGATGACGCGAACCGTTCCCACGGCGTGGACTATTGCGGCGCCGGCGCCCGTCGTCTCCCAGCCGGCCACCCAGTCGGCGGCCTCCGCCATCACGGCCGACTGCCCGCCCGGCCCGATCATGTCGGCGATCATCGCTGCGCAGGCCTACATCTACGGCTATCCGCTCATGGAGTACGAGCGGGTCCGGGCCGAGGCGCCCAGTCTGAACACGCTGATCAACCTCACCAGTTTCGCCAACCCCGATGTCGACCCGATCTGGCAGGCCATCGGCGGCGGCAAGCGGCCCAATGTCGACACCTTCTACTCGCTGGCCGAACTGGATCTGTCCGGCGGTCCGGTGCTGCTGTCCGTCCCGGACATGGGAACGAGGTACTACAGCTTCCAGCTGACCGACCCCTACACCAACACGTCCGGCTATATCGGTTCGCGCACAACGGGTTCCGGACCGGGCACCTACGCCATCACCTGGACCGGCGGCCCCGAGGTCGAGGTCCCCGGCGCGACAGTGGTCGAGGTTCCGTACGCCAGCATGCTGATGCTCGGGCGCACACTGGCCGGCAATCTGCCCGACCAGCAGCGCGCGATCGAACTGATCCGTCAGTACACCCTGACCCCGACCGGTCCGACCGGCCCCAATGACGCGATCCTGCCGGCGAACAACTCCGGTATCGCCTTCCTCAACGCGATGAGCTTGGCGATCGCCCAGAACCCGCCGCCGGCCGAGGATGATCCGGAGCTGGCCAAGCTGGCCCGCATCGGGGTCGGACCGGGTCTGCAGGTCGCCGATGCCGGTCTCGGCCCGCTCTCGCTGCTGGCGGTGGAACTGTCTGTCAAGCTGACCGCCGCGCTGCTGCCGGCGCTGGCGCAACTGCAGCAGACGGTCTCTGCCCTGCAGAACCGCGGCTGGGCCATCCCGAACGCCGATATCGGCGACTTCGGCACCGACTACCTGTTCCGGGCCGGGGTCGCCGAGGTGGGTCTGCTCGCCAACACC
>JAPOHV010000038.1 GCA_029979305.1 Mycobacteriaceae bacterium
CGCTTCGCCGACGTACTCGGTCGTGTCGTACTCGGTCGCTTCGTACTCGGTCGCGTCATATTCCGTGGCGACATACTCCGTTGCGACATAGTCGGCGGCCGAGTCCCCGCCGGTGTACCCACCGGCCCCCTCCTCGGAGTAGCCGTCCTCGTCCAGGTACTCCTCGCCGTCCTCGTCGAGGTACTCCTCATCGGCGTAACCCTCGTCGGGGACGACCGGAATCTCTCCGGTCCGGACCACCGGGATCTCACCGGTCAGTTCGGCCACCGAGACTCCGTCACTGTTGCGCCGCTTACGGCGGCGCCGGGCACTGATCGGCGGCGCCCCGATGGTCCCGTTCCGGGCGAGCAACTCCGCGACCGACAATGGCCGGCTGTCGTCCTCAGGTGCGGTCATGGTGTCTCGCCTCTCAATCGGCCTTCGCGGCCTGCACGAACGCGGTCCCGTCGGCCTCGCTGTCCAGTCGCCGCAGGATGATGCCCTCCCGCAGCGCCCATGGGCAGATCTGCACCGATTCCAGCGCCAGTGCTCGCATACTCGCCTCCGCAACCAGGGCGCCGGCCACGATCTGCGGCGCCCGCTCTGCACTGACCCCTTCCAGATCAGCACGATCCGCTGTGGTCATCCTAGAGATGAACGCTATGAGTTGCCGAAGACCGTTGGCGGTGAGGACACGCTGCACCCGCGGGCCGGCCGCCGACGGCGCCGCGCCGGTCAGTCGCGCCAGCGACCGGAAGGTCTTGGAGGTGCCGACCGCCAGGTCCGGCGGGCCCACCTCCTGCATCGCCTTGGCGGCCTCGGACAACTCGCTGTCCAGCCAGTCCCGCAGCATCGCCACCCGCCGCCGGCCCGGCGGGTCCTTGGTCAGCCACTCCCGGGTCAGCCGGCCCGCCCCCAGTGGCAGCGACAGCGCGACGTCGGGCGCCTCGTCGACCCCTGAGGACAGTTCCAGCGAGCCGCCGCCGATGTCCAGGTCGGTGATCCGCCCCGCACTCCAGCCGTACCAGCGCCGTACCGCCAGAAAGGTCAGCCGGGACTCATCGACGCCGGAAAGCACCTGGAGGTCGACCCCGGTCTCGGCGCGCACCGTCGCCAGCACAGCGTCGGAGTTGGTCGCATCCCGGACCGCGGATGTGGCGAACGCCATCAGGTCCTCGCAGCCGGAGCTTCGCGCGATCTTGGCGAACTCGTCGACGGTCTCGGTCAGCCTCTCCGCGCCGCGACGGGTGAGCTTGCCCGACTCGTCGATCGCCTCGGCGAGTCGCAACGGAGCCTTGGTCGAACTCATCGGCGTCGGATGGCCGCCGCGATGGGCATCGACCACCAGAAGATGAACCGTGTTGCTGCCCACGTCGAGCACGCCGAGTCGCACGTGCTCCAACCTAGCGTGGTCTACCGTTTAGTTCCGTGACACGCAGGCACCACGGCGAGGTCGAACTGGACTTCCCGCGAGAGTGGGTGGAGTTCTACGACCCCGCCAACCCCGAGCATCTGATCGCAGCCGATCTGACCTGGCTGCTTTCGCACTGGACGTGTGTGTACGGCACCCCGGCCTGCCAGGGAACCGTCGAAGGCCGCCCCGACGACGGGTGCTGCTCGCACGGGGCGTTCCTGTCCGACAAGGACGACCGCGCGAATCTCGACGATGCCGTCAAGAAATTGACCGGATCCGACTGGCAGTTCCGCGACAAGGGCCTCGGCCCCAAGGGCTACCTGGAGATGGACGAATACGAGGACAAGCCGAACCTGCGGACCCGAAAGTACAAGGGCGCCTGCATCTTCCTGAACCGGCCCGGATTCGCCGGCGGCATCGGCTGCGCGCTGCACAGCAAGGCCCTCAAGCTGGGCGTCGAGCCGATGACCATGAAACCCGAAGTGTGCTGGCAGCTTCCCATCCGCCGGGTACAGGAGTGGGTGACCCGCCCGGACGGCAGCGAGATCCTCAAAACCACCATCACCGAGTACGACCGGCGCGGCTGGGGCGAAGGCGGCGAGGATCTGCACTGGTACTGCAGCGGCGACCCGGCTGCACACGTCGGAAAGAAGCCGGTGTGGCAGTCCTATGCCGCCGAGTTGACCGAACTGCTGGGCGAGAAGGCGTACGCCGAATTGGCGGCGATGTGCAAGCGGCGCAGTGGATTCCCGTTGATCGCCGTGCACCCGGCAACCCGTGCCGCCGGCCGCGGACGCCAGTGAAGACCAACTACGCTCGACCCGGGAGGGATCAAGACATGACTGCATCGCGTTTCGTGGGCCGCATCGGAGGTCTGGCGGTCGCATTGGGCCTGGGCACCGCGGTCTTCACCGGCAGCCCGGCGGCATGGGCGGACGGATCGGTCGACACCGCGGCACCGGGGGGCGACTCGACACGGACAGCCGAGGCCCGCGGCACCGGTCCGAACCAGACGCGGCGCACGCAGGTGCGAACCGCAACACGGTCACGTGCGGGTGCAGCAGAGCGCCCCGCCGGCCAACGGCATCGGCCGGGCGCGGTCCGCCCGGCGCAAGACCCGGTCGCTGCGGCGGCCCCCGCGGAGAACGCCCTGACGGCGTTGCGGTCGCGGCGACTGGGCGCCGCGCCCAACCCGCCGGCCGGAGACACCCCGGGCGCGCCGGTCGAGTCCCCGCTGCCGTGGACGGCTCTGGCGCTCTCCCGCCGGCAGGCCGCGGCGAGCACCGGGTCGCTGTTGGGAAGTTCGATCACCGTCAACCCCGAGGTGCAATGGACCGCGGGGATCCTCTACGGCACACTCAACGCGACGTCCGGCCGGGGACTGCCGCTGTCCTACTCGGTGGTGAAGAAACCCAGCCTGGGCGGCAAGATCGCCTGGGCCCCCAGTTCGGACGGGACCCGCACCGACCAGTTCAGCTACCTGCCGTCGATGACGACGCTGACCACCCCCGGCCAGAACGAGCAATTCAGCGTGCTTGCCGCCGAAGTCACCCCGCTGGACACCGCACTGTCGAGCATCCCGCTCATCGGGGACCTGTGGGATCCGGTGCTCAAGGCCCTGCACCGGCTACCGCTCGTCAACACTGTGCTGGCGCCGCTCATCGGTGGCTCCGTCGTCGCGAGGTTCGACGAGACCCCGGCGGCGCTGGCCGCTGGACGGCCGGTCGGCTTCACCTACATGATGCCGTCCTTCGACGGAACCCTGATCAGTGTGAACTACTTCCCCGCGGCCGAGGTCGCCAGCGGCGCGGCGGAGTCGGCGCCCACCGTCCTCAACGGCCCGGATCTGGGCTTCCCCGGCAGCATCGACGTCTACTCGATCTGGGCTCCGAGCCTCGTCGGCATCGTTCCGGGCATTCCGGTGCTGCGATCGGGCGTGAGCCCGTTCAACGGGGGTTACGCCGCCAGCTCCGGGTTCAACGTGATCACCTGGGATCCACGCGGCGAGTGGGCCTCCGGCGGCGTGCTGCAACTGGACAGCCCGTTCTACGAGGCGCGCGACGTCTCCTCGATCATCTCCTGGGCGGGCAGCCAGGCGAACGTCGCACAGAGCCAGGTGGCCACCGACGCCGGCGACCCGCTGGTGGGTATGGTCGGCGGCTCCTACGGCGGCGGAATCCAACTCACCACCGCCGCAACGGATCCCCGCGTCGACGCGATCGTCCCGGGTATCGCGTGGAACACGCTCAACGAGTCGCTCTACCCGAGCAACACGTTCAAGACGGTCATCGGTACCGAGTTGCTGCTCGCCCTGGTCGGTACCGGCGCCCGAATCAATTCGCAGATCTACCCCGCCATCATCACCGGCGACCTGTTCAGTCGGCTCAGCGAGAGCGCCCAGGCGCTGCTTTCCAGCGCCGGTCCGGGCATCCTGGCCGGGAACATCACCGCCCCAAGCCTTTTCCTGCAGGGAACGGTGGACATCCTCTTCGAACTCGACGCGGCCAGCACCAACGCTCAGGCGATCGTCGGCGGCGACGCGTCCACGCCGGCCAAGATCACCTGGTTCTGCGGCGGCCACGGGGTCTGCCTGCTGCCCGACGCGGACCAGCAGGCCCAGGGCGTGCTGAACATGAACGACACCCTGCGCTGGCTTGATCAGTACGTCACCGGCAACGCCTCGGCCGGCGCCGACGCGATCCCGGCCTTCCAGTGGTACGACCAGGCCGGTCGGTACCACAGCTCGGATCTGAGCCCCTACGACCCGTCGTTCAATAAACCGACCGGGCTGAACTACACCGGCGACGGCGGTTCGCTGCTGCTGGTGCCACTGCTTGGTGGGTCGGGCCCCTCCCAGGCCGCCGTCCCGCCGGCGAAGCCGACGGTGTTCAGCACTGCCTTCGCGCTGGCCAGCGGCGGCAAGGCCCGGAATGCGCTGAACCTCAACATCGATCCACCGGTCGGTACGGTCATCGCGGGCGCACCGAATCTGAGTTTCAGCTACAGCGGACTCGGCACCAGCCGCGCCGTCTATGCCCAACTTGTGGATCAGGCCACCGGGCAGGTGGTGGGCAACGTCGTCACCCCCGTCCCGGTCACCCTCGACGGCCGTACGCGCTCGGTGTCGATTCCGATGGCCGACATCGCCTACAGCGTCGGCGGTCCGTCCGACTCGATGACCCTTCAGATCACCAGTTCAGCCCTGCCGTACGCCAACGCCTTCGCGTGGGGCTACCTGACCATAGCCGACGTCGCGCTCGATGTGCCGGTCGTCGCCTGATTCCGGACCGGCCTAACCCTCCAGTTTGTAGCCCAGGCCCCGAACCGTCAGCAGCCGAACCGGATTCGCCGGGTCGGCCTCGATCTTCGACCGCAGCCTTTTGACATGGACGTCGAGAGTCTTGGTGTCCCCGACGTAGTCGGCCCCCCAAACCCGGTCGATCAGCTGTCCCCGGGTCAGTACCCGGCCCTTGTTGCGCATCAAGAACTCGAGCAGGTCGAACTCCTTGAGCGGCAGTGAGATCTGCCGGCCGCCCACGCTGACGGTGTGACGTTCGATGTCCATTCGCACCGGCCCGGACTCCAGCACCGTGTCACCGACCTCATCACCGTCGCTGCCACGGCGCAGCACCGCCCGGATACGCGCGATCAACTCGCGCGCCGAGTACGGCTTGGTGACGTAGTCGTCGGCGCCGAGTTCGAGGCCGACCACTTTGTCGATCTCACTGTCGCGCGCAGTCACCATGATCACCGGCACTCCCGAACGTGCCCGCAACTGCTTGCACACCTCGGTACCACTCATCCCGGGCAGCATCAGGTCCAGCAGGACGATGTCAGCCCCCGACTTGTCGAACTCCGCCAGCGCTGAGGGACCGTCTTGAACGACGGTGGTGTCAAATCCCTCCTTGCGCAGCAGAAAGGCGAGCGGGTCGGCCAGCGACTCCTCGTCCTCGACAACCAGCACCCGAATCAATGCGTTCCCCTAAGTCTCGTAGGCCGGGATTGACAGCGTGAAGGTCGAACCGGTGCCGCGCCTGCTCCACAGCCGGATACTGCCGTTGTGGTTGGCCGCGACGTGTTTGACGATCGCCAGACCGAGACCGGTGCCTCCGGTGGCGCGGGAGCGAGCCTTGTCGACCCGGAAGAACCGCTCGAAGACCCTTTCCTGGTCTGCCTGGGCGATCCCGATGCCTCGGTCGGTCACCGCGATCTCTACGGCATCGCCGCGAATGCGCCGGCTGATCGACACCGTCGAACCATCGGGCGAGTAGGCGATCGCGTTGGAGATGAGGTTGGCAACGGCGGTGGTCAGCAGCGTCTCGTCGCCGAGCACCTTGAGCCCGGAGGGATCGTCGGTGGTGATCGAGATGTTCGCGTTCTCGGCGGTCACCCGATAGCGCGAAATCGCCTCCTGGACAACA
Source organism: Mycobacteriaceae bacterium (assembly GCA_029979305.1). GTDB lineage: Bacteria > Actinomycetota > Actinomycetes > Mycobacteriales > Mycobacteriaceae > Mycobacterium. The sequence continues at coordinate 5,815 of JAPOHV010000038.1, forward strand.
GTATCCACATCGACCGCCACCAGGTCCGGCAGTGGCTCGGCGCCCTGTAGGCGGGACAGCTCGATGAGCTCGCCGACCATGTTTCCCAGCCGCCGGGCCTCTGCGTTCAGCTTGCGACCGAAGCGGTCGACGGTCTCGGGGTCGTTGACCGATTCCAGCAGCGCCTCGGAGAGCACCGACATCGCCGCGACCGGCGTCTTGAGCTCGTGGCTGACGTTGGCCACGAAGTCACGTCGGGTGGCCTCCATCCTGGCCTGCTCGGACTGGTCGTCGAGATAGATCACCGCCAGCGGCGGTGACTGTCCTTCGAGCCGCAAGATCCTGGCGTGAACGGCGATGCCGGCGCGCCGGCCGGCCAGCCCGCGCGGTGCCGACAGGTCGACCTCGAAATCCTCACCGGTGGTCAGCGTCCGTTGCGCGGCGACCCAGAGCCGGTCGTCGAGTCCGGTCTCCCGGAGCATCCCCATCTCGCCGGCGCGCTCGTTGCTGACCAGCACCTCACGTCCGGAGTCGACCACGATCACCCCGATCGGAGCACTGGAGACCGCGCGCTCGAGCAGTTCGGCCACCGTCAGGACCGGTTGCCCGCCGTCCTGCTGGTGCCGCCCGGCCCGCCGCGGCCACAGCCGGGCGGACACGGCACCGAGTCCCAGGCCCGCAAGTCCGACGAGGCCCGCGATCGCCACCGCGCTACCACTCACGGAATGAGCGTACGCACGGCCACAGCACCGGCGAAACACAGTGCCCGCGCTGAACTGCGAGTTCAGCGGGCGTTTACCGGATGTTCTACTTCGAGCCCTGGCTGGCGACCGCAGCAGCACCGGCGGCGGCGGCCTCGGGGTCGAGGTAGGTTCCGCCGGCCACCTTGGGCTTGAGGTTGGAGTCCAGGTCGTAACGCAGCGGGATCCCGGTGGGGATGTTCAGCCCGACCACCGCCTCGTCGGACATGCCGTCCAGATATTTCACCAGGGCCCGCAGCGAGTTGCCGTGTGCGGCGATCAGCACCGTCTTGCCCGCCCGCAGGTCCGGGGCGATGGTGTCCTCGAAGTACGGAACGAATCTGGCGACCACGTCGGCCAGGCATTCGGTCAGCGGGCCGCCGTCGATGTCGGCGTAACGCGGATCGCTGTCCTGGCTGTACTTGCTGCCGCGCTCGATCGGCGGCGGCGGGGTGTCGTAGCTGCGCCGCCAGGCCATGAACTGTTCCTCGCCGTACTTGGCTTTCGTCGCGGCCTTGTCCAGACCCTGCAGTGCGCCGTAGTGACGTTCGTTGAGTCGCCAGTTGCGGTGGACCGGGATCCAGTGCCGGTCGGCCTTGTCCAGCGCCAGGTTCGCGGTGTTGATCGCACGCCGCAGCAGCGAGGTGTAGACCACGTCGGGCAGCCGGTCGAGGGCGCCGATCAGTTCGCCGGCCCTCGCCGCCTCGGCGCGGCCCTTGTCGGTCAGGTCCACGTCCACCCAACCGGTGAACTGGTTAAGCGCATTCCACTGGCTTTCGCCGTGGCGGAGCAGGATCAGAGTGCAGTCACCGTCAGCCATAGCCGAAGTGTCTCACGCTGGGGCTCAGCGTTTGTCGTGTTCGCCGCCGCCGGCGGGATCGGCATCGCCGTCCTCGATCAGATGCTCGAAGGCCTTCAGGTTCTTCAGCGACTCCCCGCGGGCCACCCGCCAGGCCCACTCCTTGCGGATCGAGGAGGCGAAGCCGAGTTCGAGCAGGGTGTTGAAGTCGTCGTTGACGGCCTCGAGCACCTGGCCCAGCACCCGGTCTATCTCCTCGGGGTTGACGACGTCGAGCGCCATCCGGCCGACGAGGTAGATGTCGCCGATGTTGTCCAGGGTGTAGGCCACCCCGTAGAGGCGGCGGTTGCGCCGGAGCAGGAAGTGGTAGACGCCGACGTGGTTCTCGTCGGGCCGGCGGCAGACGAAGGCCTCGACCCGAACGGAGTGGTCGCCGACGGTCAGCAGGGTGTTGGTCACCAGTTTGCGCTCGCCGGGCAACTCCACGATCAGTCCGGGTGAGCCGACGTGGGCGCCCTCGTAACGGGTGTAGTTCAGGCCGTGCTCGCTGAGGGTCTGCTCGATCTCCCGGCAGATCCGTTCCTCGGCGGTCATGCCCGCACCCCGCGTCGCACCGTCCAGCGCCGACCCGGCCGGCGGGCGGTGAGACCCCGGTGATGGGTGCGCCCGTAGTCGAGCATCGCCCGGCCGTAGCTGGTCAGCAGACCGTCCACCGTGTGGTCCCAGGAGAACTGCCGGGCGTGCGCCAGTGCCGCTGAGCGCAACCCGGCGGCGTCGGAGCCGAGCAGGGCGACGATCGCCTCAGCCCAGCGCCGCGGGTCATGGCCGTCCACCAGGGTGCCGCTGCGCCCGTCGGCGACCGCCACCGGGAGCCCGCCGACGGCCGCCGCCACGACCGGGGTTCCGCAGGCCTGGGCCTCCACCGCGACCAGCCCGAAGGACTCCGAATAGCTGGGCACCGCCACCAGGTCGGCGGCACGGTAGACATTGACCAGTTGCTCACGCGGCTGCGGCGGGAGGAACGTCACCCGTCCACCGATACCCAGGTCGGCGGCCAGCCGGGCCAGGCTGTCCGGTTCGGCCAGTCCGCTGCCCGATGCCCCGCCCGCGATGACCACCCGCACGTTTGCGTCCGTCGGCAGCAGCGCCGCCGCGCGCAACAGCACATCGGGGGCCTTCAACGGCTGGATGCGCCCGACGAAGGCCACGATGGGCTGCTCGGCAGGCAGGCCCAGCGCGGCCCGGGCGGCGCCGCGGTCACCGGGTGAGAACATCTGCAGGTCCACTCCGGGGTGCACCACGTCGATCCGGGCCGGATCGGCGCGGTGCAGCGAAACCAGTTGGTGCGCTTCGACTTCGGTGTTCACGATCAGCCGGTCGGCTTCGTCGACCACCTGCTGCTCGCCGACGGCGCGCAGCGGCGGCTCGGGGGCGTCCCCGTCGGCCAGCGCGGCGTTCTTCACCGCCGCCAGCGTGTGCGCGGTGTGCACCAGCGGCACCGCCCAGCGCTCCCGGGCCAGCCAGCCCACCTGCCCGGAGAGCCAGTAGTGCGAGTGGATGATGTCGTAGTGCCCCGGCTCGTGGTTGGCCTCGGCACGCAACACCCCGGCGGTGAAGGCGCACAACTGGGTCGGCAGATCGTATTTGTCCAGGCCTTCGAACGGGCCTGCCACCACATTGCGCACCAGCACACCGGGGGCCACCGTGACCGCCGGCGGATCGGCGGACGATGTCGCCCGGGTGAAGATCTCCACGTCCACGCCACGGGCGGCCATGTGCAGCGCGGTCTGCAGAACGTAGACGTTCATCCCGCCGGCGTCACCGGTGCCCGGCTGGGCCAGCGGCGAGGTGTGGACGGACAGGACCGCGACCCGCTGCGGCAGCAAACCGTCGGTCAGATCCCGGAGAGGCCGCACCAGACCATCATGCATGAACCGGCGACGGGCGGCGACCGTGGCCGCCGGGCCACCGGGCCGGCTGGCTAAAGTCGAGCCGATGACCCCTCATTCCAGCGCGCACGCCCGCGTGGCCGTCGTGACCGGCGCCAGTTCGGGGATAGGTGAGGCCACCGCGAGAACCCTCGCCGCCCTCGGTTTCGACGTCGTCGCGGTGGCCCGCCGCGCCGACCGCATCCGGCGACTGGCCGAGGAGATCGGCGGCACGGCGGTGGTGGCCGACGTCACCGATGACGCCGCCGTGGAGGCACTCGCATCCGGACTGGACCGGGTCGACGTCCTGGTCAACAACGCCGGTGGGGCCAGGGGCCTGCAACCGGTGGCCGAGGCCGACTTCGACGACTGGCGCTGGATGTGGGAGACCAACGTGATGGGCACGCTGCGGGTCACCCGCGCGCTGCTGCCCGCGCTCATCGCCTCCGGCGACGGCCTGATCGTCACGGTCACCTCGATCGCCGCGCTGGAGGTCTACGACGGCGGGGCGGGATACACCGCGGCCAAGCACGCCCAGGCCGCGCTGCACCGCACCCTGCGCGGCGAACTGCTGGGAAGGCCGGTGCGGCTCACCGAGATCGCACCCGGCGCGGTGCAGACGGAGTTCTCGCTGGTTCGCTTCGGCGGTGACGCCCAGCGGGCGGAGGCCGTCTACGCCGGGATCACCCCGCTGGCGGCACAGGACGTCGCCGAGGTGATCGGGTTCGTCGCATCCCGGCCGTCGCATGTCAACATCGACCAGGTCGTCATCCGCCCGCGCGACCAGGCCAGCGCCAGCCGGTTCAACCGACAGACCTGACCGCGGCCCGGGCGGGGTGAACCCCGATCACAGCGAGCAGCCCACCAGGACCGGCTCCGGAACCAGGGTCACGCCGAACGCGTCACGGACACCGTCTCGCACGGTGCGGGCCAGCGCGAGGACGTCGGCGCTGGTGGCCCCGCCGCGGTTGGTCAGTGCGAGGGCATGCTTGGTGGACAGCCGGCACGGCCCCTCACCGGGGTAGCCCTTGTCGAAGCCGGCCTGCTCCACCAGCCAGCCCGCCGCCAGTTTCACGCCGCCGGCCGCCGGGTAGTGCGGAACCGGCACCGGGGAGGCTTCGCGCAACCGCTCGTACTGCTCGACCGCGACCACCGGGTTGGTGAAAAACGAACCGACGCTCCAGGTGTCGTGGTCCTGCGCGTCGAGCACCATGCCTTTGGCTGCCCGCAGCGCCAGCACCGCCTCGCGAACCCTCGGCGGGCCGGTGCGTTCCCCTGCCTCGACGCCGAGCGCGATCGCGAGTTCGCCGTACCGCACCGGCGCCGAATGTCCGGCCCCGTCGAGGGCGAACTCGACCTCCAGCACGGTGGCGTCACCGTTGTTCTTCAGCACACTGTGCCGGTAGCCGAACCCCAACTCGGCCGCCGGCGTCCAGCGCACCTCACCGGATCGCCGGTCCAGCAGCCGCACCCGCGTCATGACGTCCGACACTTCGACCCCGTAGGCGCCGACGTTCTGCACCGGAGTGGCCCCGGCCGATCCGGGTATCCCCGAAAGGCATTCCAGGCCACCGAGTTCGGCCCGCACCGCCGCAGCGACGACGGTGTCCCAGTCCGCACCCGCCTCCGCCCGCAGCAACGGCGGCTCGATCTCGATCGCGGCACTGGCGAGCCGCACCACGGTCAGATCCGTCAACTCATCGGCCACCACCACGTTCGACCCGCCGCCGAGAACCAGCACCGGCTCGTCCGAACGGTCGAGCGTGCGCAGCACCGCGACGGTCTGATCGCTACTGACACAGGTGATCACGCGGCGCACCACGGGGCCGACCCGCAGGCTGGTCAGCGTCGCCAACGGCACGTTCTCGCTGACCTGCGCGCCGCCGAAATCCCGGGCCGTGTGCATTTCGCGAGTCGCTCCGCCCTCATCGGTTTACCGAGGCCCTGGCTGGGCCCGCTGATCGGTTTCCCCGGCCACTCCGGCCTGTGCCCGCTAACGGTAGCCTCACCAGCTATGCCACGTTCGTTCGACATGGCCACCGAATACTCCGGCACGGTGCAGCAGGTCCACGACGCCTTCCGCGACAAGCAGTACTGGCTGGCGCGGCTGGCCGGGTCCGGCGCCGACGAATGGACGCTGGACGATTTCCAGCTCGGCCACGACGGCGGCGTCGACGTGGTGACCACGCAGGTGCTGCGTTCCGATCGGCTGCCCGGGATCATTCACCAGTTCCATCACGGCGACCTGGAGATCCGGCGTGCCGAGACCTGGACCGGGCTGTGCGACGGCGCGGCCGAGGCCACCGTTGCCAGTTCGATCGTGCGGGCACCGGTGACGCTCACCGGCGAGGCCTCGCTCACCCCGCTCGGAGACCGGGCCCGGCTGGCCTTCGCCGCGTCGGTGGATGTCCGCATCCCGCTGGTCGGCGGCAAGATGGAGAAGTTCATCGGCACCCAGCTCATCAACCTGCTCAACGACGAACAGCAGTTCACCACCAGATGGATTGCCGGGAGCCGCTGAGTCGCGCCGGTAGGTTGGGCTGATGCCGCGCAGCATGGTCTTCGACGTCGACGTCGACGTCCCCGCCGCGGAGATGTACCGCAGGTTCACCAGGATCGACTACTGGCAGGACCTGGTCGTCTTCTACCGCGACAGCGTGGGGGCACGCGCGGAGATCGCCCATTTCGCCACCGGCGAATCCGGAACCGACGTCTCCTTCGCTCACATCCTGTCTGCCGACGACCTGCCGCCGATCGCACGCAAGGTGGTGTCGGGAACCTTCGTGGTCACCCGCGAGCAGCACTTCGAACCGTTCCAGCCGGACACCAACCAGGCCGCCGGCCGCTACCGGGCACACATCCCGGCACCGGTGACGGTCACCGGCGACTACCTGCTGCACGACATCGAGGGCGGCTCCCGGATGCGCCTCGAGAACGTCTGCCGGTCACGGGTGCCGATCATCGGGGGCCAGATCGAACAGTTGCTGATCGGCGGGCTGAAGATGCTGCTGGCCGAGGAGGGCGGTTTCACCGCCGATTGGCTCGCCCGCCATCGCTAGGCCGCGACGACCGATCGGCATCCCGACCCGGGGCACCACCGGAACCAACCGGCTGCGCCGGGCCGACCGGTGGATGACGCACTCCCCCCGGGTGCTGGCCGCGCTGAACTCGACACCCTCACCGGTCGCGGTCGACCTGGGGTTCGGCCGTTCGCCGGTCACCACCCTGGAGTGGGCCGCGCGATTGCGGGCGGTGCGCCCGGACGTCCGGGTGGTCGGACTGGAGATCGATCCGGAGCGGGTCGACGCCGGCCGGGCCGCCGCCGGCGATGTCGAATTCCGGCTCGGCGGTTTCGAACTCGCCGACCTGCGCCCGAACCTGGTTCGCGCCTTCAACGTTCTGCGCCAGTATCCCGAGGGCGCGGTCGAGGATGCGTGGCACACCATGCGATCGCGGCTGGCGCCCGGCGGGGTGCTGATCGACGGCACCTGCGACGAACTGGGCCGGCGCAGCTGCTGGGTACTGCTGGACCGCGACGGGCCGGTGAGCCTGACCCTGGCATGTGATGCCGCGGCGATCGCGCGGCCCTCGGATCTTGCCGAGAGGCTGCCGAAAGTGCTTATCCACCACAACGTTCCGGGCCAGCCGATCCACACCCTGCTCGTCGCCGCCGACCAGGCATGGGCCGCCGCGGCAGGACAGTCGGTGTTCGGACCGCGGGCACGCTGGCGGGCGATGCTGGCGGGGCTGCGTTCTGCCGGTGTCCCGATCGAGGCCCAGCGGCGCAACCCGCGCGACGCGGTGCTGACCGTCCCGTGGTCGACGGTCGCTCCACCGGCCGGTCCGCCGGGCGCACCGCTACCCTGACCTGATGCGGATCGCAGTGGCGCAGATCCTGTCGAGTACCGACCCGGCCGCCAACCTGGCGACCGTGGCCGACTGCACCCGCGGCGCCGCCGAATCCGGCGCGAAGCTGGTGGTGTTCCCGGAGGCCACCATGTGCCGGTTCGGCGTTCCGCTCGCTCCGATTGCCGAACCCCTCGACGGCCGGTGGGCCGACGCGGTGCGCGGGATCGCCGCCGGCGCCGGGATAACCGTGTTCGCCGGGATGTTCACACCGGCCCCGGACGGCCGGGTCACCAACACGGTGCTGGCGACCGGCGGCGGAGTGGAGGCGCACTACGACAAGATCCACCTCTACGACGCATTCGGGTTCACCGAGTCGGCGAGCGTCGCACCCGGCACCCGCCCCGTGGTGGTGAACGTCGACGGCGTCGGCGTCGGGATCACGCTGTGCTACGACATCCGGTTTCCCTACCTCTACACCGAACTGGCCGACCGGGGCGCCGCTGTGGTGACCGTCAGCGCCTCGTGGGGAGCCGGCCCCGGCAAGCTGGACCAATGGACGCTGCTGGCACGGGCGAGGGCCCTGGACGCGGGCTGCTTCGTCGCCGCCGCCGGCCAGGCATACCCCGGGCCGGAAACGGCGGCGGCCAAGGCGCCCACCGGCGTCGGCGGCAGTCTGGTGGCCTCCCCGTTGGGCGAAGTGCTGGCAGCGGCGGGCCCGGGCCCGCAACTGCTGGTCTGCGACGTCGACGTCGACACCGTCCCAGCGATCCGCGACACCGTGGGCGTACTGCGTAATCGGGTTAGGGTCCGCACCGACCCGTAGGGCACAATCGGCGGGTGACGCTCCCGCCGCAAGGGCCCCCGCCGTCAGGCCCGCCGCAGGGCCCGTACCCGTCGCCGGGACAGTTCGGTCCGGCGCACCGGGAACCCCCGACGCAGTACATCCCGCGGCAACCGCCGGCCGAGAACATCCCACGCCAGCCGACCATCCCGCCCGATGCCCCGTCCCCGTCCCCCGCGGAACCGCCGCGCCGAGGGCTCTTCAGCGACCCGTTGTCGGTGGCACTGTCGCTGGTCATCGTCGCGGCCCTCGGTCTCGCCGCGCTGCTCGGCGGGGAGTTCTACGCCCGCCATACCGCGAACACGATCGTCGCCAAAGCCGTCAGTTGCGTAGTCCAGGACAGCGCGACCGCCTCATTCGGACCGCGGCCGTTCCTGTTGCAGCACTTCTCGCACAGCTACCGCGACATGCGGGTGGAGACCGCCGGCAATCAGATCCGCGAAGCCAAGGGGATGAAGCTGCAGCTGCGACTCGACGACGTTCGGATCCACCCCACCGCCGACTCGACGGGCACGCTGGGCTCGCTCGACGCCGACGTCACCTGGTCGGCCGACGGCATCCAGCAGACCGTGTCGGGTCTGATCCCGCTGATCGGGGGACTGATCAGCGGCGTCAAACCGGACGCGTCGGCAGGCACCCTGCAACTGCAGGGACCGCTGGGCACGGTGACCATCAAGCCGGAGGTGGCCGACGGCGGGCTGTCGCTCCAGGTGCTGGGCGTGACCGGACTGGGTTTCACCCTGCCCCGCGAGACCGTGCAGCCGGCGCTGGACGCATTCACCGCGCAGCTCACCAAGAATCTGCCGATGGGCATTCACGCCGAGAGTGTTACGGTCACCGACAGCGGGGTCGCGGCGCGTTTCGTGACGCACGACGCAACCATTCCCACCGGCCAGCAGGACCCGTGTTTCGCCGGGGTCGGCAGCTGATCTGCGCCCGCTAACCTCGCTCCGGGCCGCCCGGGTTGCAGCCGGTGAGCACCATGGTGTTGTCGTCCACGGCCGGCCGCCACGCTTCGAGGTCCCAGCTCGTCTTGCCGGGTTCGGCGAATTCGGCGAAGCGCCAATGGCACAGGAACTGGGCGCGCATGCCGGGGTTGTTCGCGTCGGGTGCCAGCGCCACGACCTCGCCCCAGGCCTCGTCGGACTGTGCGGCGGTTTTGGCGACCGAGCCCGCCACGTCCCGGCCGGCCGCTGTCGGGTAGACCCGCAAGGTGGACTGGCCGCTGTAGGAGGCCCACCGGACGTGGTCGATGTAGGGCGGGAGCGTGGCGCTGTCGGCCGTCGCGGCCGGCGCGGCGAACGTCGTCAGCGCCATGGCGGTCAGGGCGGCCACGGCGAGCTGCGGGATGTTCAGCGGGACTTCCCCTGAACCTCGAGGAGTTTGGGGCGGACATCGGCCAGATACACACCGGCGGCGACCGCGGCGATCACCATCCCGGTGACGCCCAGAACCCAGGACAGCAGGGCCGCGCCGCCCAGGATCACCAGCCAGACCGGCTTGGTCAGCTTGTCGGCTGCGGTGTAGGCGTCCTGCCGCTGCATCGCGGCATTGACGAAGGCATACACCGTCGCCGCCAGCACCGCCCAGAAGAGCACATCAAGAACGAGACCCGCCACACCCTGAAGCATCACGGCTCCAAGGGTAGGCGGGCCTCGTCCTGTCGTCGAGCGGGTCGACCTCGCGGGTCGGCCGGTCTCTTACTTCTGGGTCACCTTCTTGGCGGGAACCTTCTTGGCGACCTTCTTGACGGCCTTCTTGGCCGGCGCGGCCTTCTTGGCGACGGCCTTCTTGGCCGGAGCCTTCTTGGCCGGAGCCGCCTTCTTGGCCGGAGCGGCCTTCTTGGCCGGGGCCTTCTTGGCCGGCAGTTCGACGCCGACCAGCTTGGCGGCACGCTCGCCGACCGCGCGGGTCTGCGCCGACACATTGCCCAGCGCCTCCTGGGTCAGCTCGACGGCCGACTCCACGTAGGTCTCGACGCGGTCGGCAGCCTCTTTGAACTCGGGCTGACCCTTCAGCCGCTCCAGGGCGGCCTCACCGCGGGCGATCAGGCTGTTGTAGGTCTGCGTGGCGTCGACCAGGAACTCGTCGGCGGCCTTGCGCAGCTCGTCGGCGGTGAGTCGGCCGCGCAGCTCTTCGGTGCGCTTCGGCAGCTCTTCCTGCAACCGGGTCAGGGCCGCGCGACGGTCCTCCATGCGGTCGCCGGCAACTTCGGCCCGCTCGCGCAGGGTGCCGACGATCTCGTTGACGGTGGCCAGGGCCAGGTCAGCGGCGCCGACCGCGGCGAGCAGCGGGGCCTTGAGATCTTCGATGGTGGTCTCGTTCTTGTTCTTCTTCTTCGCCATCTTGGCTGTTTCCTTTCGGTGTTCTCGTGAAGCTCTGGTTGCGATCGGTTGTCCTGCTGACTTACGCCGGCGACTCCCCGGGGGGATCGGCCGGGGCGACCATTTCGTTCTGCTGGCGGAACGAGGTGTAGATGTCGAGCAGGACGCGCTTCTGCCGTTCGGTGATCGCGGTGTCACCGATGACGGCGTCATGCACCTGGCTCGGCTGTCCGGGCTCGAGGATTCCGGCCCGCACGTAGAGCACCTCCGCCGAGAGCCGCAGCGCCTTCGCGATCTGGCTCAACACTTCGGCGGAAGGCTTGCGCAGTCCCCGCTCGATCTGGCTGAGGTAGGGATTGCTGACCCCGGCCCGCTCCGCGAGCTGCCGCACCGACACCTGGGCGGCTTCCCGCTGGGTGCGGATGAAGCTGCCGATGTCCTGCGCGGCGTTGCTCACCACGGCGGCGAGGTCTGACTCCTGTGTCATCACTCGCCTCCTGGCCGGAACGGTCGTCGCCTTCATACCAGGCAAGCCTACCGCAGAGTGCTAACAATTGCAAGCACATGCTAGCGCAGGTCAGAATAGGATTTGCGCCACCGTGTAGATCACAAGTCCGGCGAGCGCGCCGACCACGGTGCCGTTGATCCGGATGAACTGCAGGTCACGGCCGACATGCAGTTCGATACGCCGGCTGGCCTCCTGCGCATCCCACCGCTCGATGGTGTCGGTGATCAGCGTGGTCGCCTCACCGCCGTACTGGGTCACCAGATGCTGGGC
>JAPOHV010000028.1 GCA_029979305.1 Mycobacteriaceae bacterium
CGCGGCCTCGGTGATCCCGCCCTGACCCGGCGTCCCCGTCGGCGTCCCCTCGCCCGCCCTGCTGCACCCGGCGGTGAGAACCGCCGCGATCAGCAGCACGGCGATCGCTCGCAAACCCCTCACACGGCTCTCCTTACACATCGAGTTCGCCGACCAGGGCGTCGACCACCGCACGCAGGTCGCCGTCGTTGGCGGCGGCCACCTGCCGCTGCCGTTGATAGGAAGCGCCGCGGCGGGGGATCTCGGCGACCGCCGCCAGTTCGTCGGCGCAGTGCAGCGACTCTGCCACCGGCGCCAGCCGGGTCAGCAGGTCGTCGAGGTCATCGGTGACCAACCGCTCGTTGCTGTCGGCGTCGAGAATGATGATCGCGTCCAGACCGTAGCGAGCGGCGCGCCACTTGTTCTCCTGGACATGCCAGGGCGGCATCACCGGCAACTGCTCGCCGGCCTCCAGACGGCGGTCGAGATCGACGATGAGGCAGTGCGTGAGTGCCACCAGCGCGGAAAGCTCACCCAGGTTGGAAACGCCGTCGAAGACCCGCACCTCGACGGTTCCCAACTTCGGCGAAGGTCTTATGTCCCAACGGACTTCGTTGATCTGGTCGATGATCCCGGTGGTCTTCTGATCATGGACGAATCTCTCGAACTGACGCCAGGTCTCGAACTGGAACGGCAGACCCGCCGTGGGCAGCTGCTGGAACATCATCGCGCGGTTGCTCGCGTATCCGGTGTCCTCGCCGGCCCAGTACGGCGATGAGGCCGAGAGCGCCAGCAGGTGCGGGTACTGGTTGAGCAGCGATGAGATGATCGGCATCACCTTGTGGGCCGAGGACACGCCGACGTGCACGTGCACGCCCCAGATCAGCATCTGCCGGCCCCACCACTGGGTGCGCTTGATCAGTTCGGCGTAACGCGGTGCGTCGGTGAGCTTCTGCTCGGACCATTCGGCGAACGGGTGGGTGCCCGCGCAGAACAGTTCCATACCGCGCTCGCGCACCACTTCGTCGGTCGATGTCAGGGTGGCCCGCAGGTCGGCCATCGCCTCGCCGACGGTGTCGCAGACTCCGGTGACGATCTCAATGGTGTTGCGCAGCAATTCCTTGTGCACGTGCGGGTTCTCACCGATGTCGGCGATAACCGCCGCGGCCTCGTTGCTCAGGTCGCGGGTCGCGGCGTCGACGAGCGCGAACTCCCACTCCACACCGAGCGTCGGCCGCGGCGAGCCGGCGAAGTCGATCCGGCCGACCGGCCGGCCGGGCCGGTGCTCACCCGGCGCTGACGACACCGCAGGCGACCCGCTTGCCGCCGTCCCCGGTGGCAAGCGTGGTTTCGTCAGGCGGCGCTGCGCCGTTGGACTGCTGGTAGCGGTCGGCCGGGATGTTGGCGAAGTTGTCGGCGTTGGCGTGGATGATGATCGCCGTTCCGTCCCCGGAAAGCAGGTCCGCCCGGTCGATGGCGTTGGTGGTGGTGACCAGCATGGCCGTTCCGTCGCCGCGGACCTCCAGCGACGCCAAGTCCCCGGCGTGATTGGGATGGCAGCCCTGGCCGCCGCCCTGGTAATGGCCGCCGGCGGACAGGAAATCGCCCGGGGCGCCGCCGGTTGGCGCGACCGAATTCACCTCACACTTGCCGACGTCGTGGATGTGCAGTCCGTGGAACCCGGGGGCGAGCTTGCCCGGCGCCGTGGTCTGCACGGTGATGACGGCGAAGGCGCCGTCATCCTTGAACTCGATGGTGGCCGCGGCGACCTGGGCGCCGTCGGGTCCGTTGATCTGGGCGGTCAGGGTGTCCGCCGGAGCGGAGGTGGGCGGCGCGGCCGGGCCGGGCGCGGCGTGTTGCATCTCGCCGTGCATCGGATTCATGGTCACCGGGGCGGGCGAACCGGTCCAGACGGCCGGGGTGGTACCCGGCTGGGTGGCGATCGGTTCGTCAGCCGCACATGCACTGAGCGCGGCGACCGGGACGACGACGGACAGAGCGGCCAGAGCGCGCAGGCCAACGGAGTTCACCATGGCGCTGAGCCTAGCCCGTCACCAGCGGCTAACCCGTCACCAACACAATCACGCCCGGCGGCTGTTCGGCGATGCCGGGGACGCGCGGGGCGACCGGCGCCGCCAGCACCGTACCGACCGCGTCCGCGGCGGCTTGCTCACCGTCGGCGGCACCGAAGTAGACCGTGGTGGCGGGAACGTCCGCGATATCGATGGTGGTGGACTCGGTGACGTTCCAGCCGGCCTCCCGCAACCGGTCGGCGGTCCGGGTGGCGGCCGCCTCGTCGCCGGCCACGCTGTAGACCCGCACGTCGGCCTTGGGGACGGGCGGTTTGGTGGTGGTCGTCATCGTGACAGCCGGGGAGTCGTCGGAGGCGTCTTTGCCCGACGTCATCGCCTGGAACCCGACCAGCAGGAAGATCACGCCCAGGAACAGCAGCACCATCACCATGGCGCGCAGGGGAAGCCCGGAGGAGTCGGGGACGCGCTCGTTCATCGTGGCTACTGTATCCGCGCTATCGCCGGGGCCCGACGAGCCCCGGCCACGCGGGCACGGTCAGGGGACCTCGAAGCCCAGCCGGCGGGCCGCCCGCGCCTTCTGCCTGCTGGCCCGCAGCCGACGGAGCCGCTTCACCAGCATCGGGTCGGCCGCGAGCGCCTCGGGCCGGTCCACCAGAGCGTTGAGGACCTGGTAATAACGGGTGGCCGACATGGCGAAGAGTTCCTTGATGGCCTCTTCCTTGGCGCCGGCGTACTTCCACCACTGCCGCTCGAAGGCCAGGATGTCGTACTCGCGACGGCTCAGCCCGTCAGGTAGTTCGGCGTCGTCGATCGCCCGCTCGGCTCGTGCCGTGGCGCCGTCCATACGATGCGTGGGCCCTTTCAACGAATGACAACCGTGTGGTTCGGGGGTCATTCAACCACGTCCGCTTTGAATGGGACGGCATCGGACCCCGCGCGTCGGCTCACTTTAAGCTTGCGCCTCATGGCAGTGCGTCCCATCGTGATTCTCGGCGACCCCGTTCTGCACAACCCGACGCAGCCGGTGCCCGTCGGCCCGGACGGCACGCTGCCGGCGGAGCTGGCCGACCTGATCGCCGACATGTACCAGACCATGGACGCCGCGAACGGAGTCGGTCTGGCGGCCAACCAGATCGGGGTGGGTCTGCGCCTGTTCGTCTACGACTGCGCCGACGATCGCGGCCGGGGCAGCCGCCGCCGCGGGGTGGTGATCAACCCGGTACTGGAGACCTCAGAGATTCCCGAGACGATGCCCGACCCCGAGACCGACGACGAGGGATGTCTTTCGGTTCCGGGCGAGTCGTTTCCGTGCGGCAGGGCGACCTGGTCGCGGGTCACCGGACTTGATGCCGACGGCAACCCGGTGACCCTTGAGGGCACCGGCCTGTTCGCCCGGATGCTGCAACACGAGACCGGGCACCTGGACGGATTTCTCTACGTGGACAAGCTGATCGGTAGACATGCCCGCGCGGCCAAGAAGAAGGTCAAGTCAAACGGCTGGGGTGTGCCGGGATTGTCGTGGATGCCCGGGGAAGTTCCGGATCCGTTCGGGCACTAGCTTTTTCAGACGCGGGGTTTCGATGACGGGGTTGCGGGTCGCCACCTGGAATGTCAATTCCATCAGGACACGGGTGGACCGGGTGGTCGATTGGATGCAGCGCGCCGAGATCGACGTGCTGGCGATGCAGGAGACGAAGTGCAACGACGAGCAGTTCCCCGCCATGACGTTCCTCGGCGCGGGTTACGAGGTGGTGCACTGCGGGCACGACCAGTGGAACGGGGTGGCGATCGCCTCCCGTGTCGGGTTCGACGACGTCTCAGTGGGCTTCGATGGCCAGCCGGCCTGGGACGGGCGAGATGAGGCACGCGCTCTTGGCGCCACCTGCGCCGGTGTACGGGTGTGGAGTCTGTATGTTCCCAACGGCCGGGCAGTCACCGACCCGCACTACCGTTACAAGTTGGAATGGCTTGCCGCCCTTGGTCATGCGGCCCGATCATGGCTCGCGGAAGACCCCCGTGCACAGATAGCACTGGTGGGCGACTGGAACATCGCACCCCGCGACGACGACGTCTGGAGCATGGAGTTCTTCCGCGACAGCACCCATGTCACCGAACCGGAACGACGCGCGTTCGCCGCCATCGAGGAATCCTTCCCCGATGTGGTCCGGCCCTTCACACCCGGTCCGGGGGTCTACACCTACTGGGACTACACCAGGTTGCGATTCCCCCGTCGCGAGGGCATGCGGATCGACTTCATCCTCGCGTCGCCGGCACTGGCCGCCCGGGTGGCCGACGCCGGAATCGTCCGCGACGAGCGCAAGGGCGGCAAGGACCGGATCGGTGCGCCGTCCGATCACGCACCGGTCTACATCGAGTTGTCGGCTACCTGACGGTGGGCGGGCTCACCTCGACCAGCATCTTGCCGATGTTGGCGCCGGTGAAAAGCCCGTTGAGCGCCTCGACGCACGACTGCAGGCCCGGCAGGATCGTCTCCCGGTGGACCAACCGGCCCTCCTGCCCCCAGCGCCGCAGGTTCGCGAACGCCTCGTCGAACCGGTCCCACATCGCCAGCGCGTTGAACCCCTGCATCGACGCGGTTTTCGCGAGCAGGTTGACGTAGTTCGACGGTCCCGGATGCTCGCCGGTCAGATAGCTCGAAATCACCCCGCACAGCACCACCCGGGCCTTCGGGGCCAGCCGGCCCAGCACCGCGTTGAGGATCTCCCCGCCGACGTTGTCGAAGTAGACGTTCACCCCGCCGGGGCAGTGCGCCCTGAGGGCGGCCGGAACGTCCTCGTGTTTGTAGTCGATACAGGAGTCGAACCCGAACTCCTCGACCACGGTCCGGCATTTGCGCGGGCCGCCGGCGATGCCGACAACCTTTGCCCCGGCGATCTTGGCGATCTGACCGGCGATCGACCCGGTGGCTCCCGCGGCCGCCGACACGACGACGGTCTCACCTTGCTTCGGCCGGCCGACCTCGGTCATCCCGAAATAGGCTGTTGCGCCGCCGGACCCGTAGACCGACATGATCGCCGCCTGATCGCTCTCACCGGGTATCGGCGTGCTGAAGATGTCGTCCCGGATGATCACGTACTCCTGGAATCCGGTCAGAGTGGTGACGATATCGCCGACCTTGTACGCGGCACAACGGGATTCGACCACCTCACCGACGCCCGCCGCGCGGATCACCTCCCCGATGCCCACAGGCGGCAGATACCCCGGCTGGTCGTTGAGCCAGGTGCGAACCGCGGCGTCGAGGCCGACGTAGGTGGTGCGCAGCAGAGCCTCACCCTCGGCAGGACGCGGCGCGGGCGCTTCGACGAGCTCGGTGTCCTGCGGTACGACCAGGCCGACCGGCCGGCGGCGCAGCACGATCTGGCGGTTGTTCGGGCCCGCGTCCATGCCGATGAAATTACCCGCGCCGGACGCCCTCGGTTGCCCGGGCAGCGGGTCCGTCCCATGAGCGGGCCGGTGACCACCTACCATGACCCGGTCGGCAGGTGTGCAACTCCTGAGTCAGGATGGAGGGATTCGTGGACCCCGAACAGGCTCATGGCGTGACCCGCGGCGGGGGGACCCCGAAGGCGCGCGACGGCGTCGTCAACCGGACCGAAGGCGCCATCGAATCCGGTCTGTTCGGATCGCGATGGCTGCTGGTTCCGTTCTATGTCGGTCTCGCCGGTGCGGTGCTGGCCCTGCTGTTCAAGTTCGTTATCGCGCTGAGCCACCTGGTGACGGTGACCGTGCACGGCGACTACTCGGCGGTCATGGTGACCGTGCTGGAACTGCTCGACATCGTGCTGCTGGCCAACCTGGTCCTGATCGTGGTGTTCGCGGGCTATGAAAGCTTCGTCTCGAAGATGGAGGTTGCCCGGACGTCCCGCGACCGCCCGGACTGGATGGGTAAGGTCGACTACTCGTCGCTGAAGATGAAGCTCATCGGTTCCATCGTCGCAATCTCCGCGGTAGGCCTGCTGCAGGACTTCATGGCCAGTGACGACAAACCGATGGACGAGAAGACCATGCGCTGGCGGGTCATCGTTCACTGCACCTTCCTTCTCTCCGGCGTGCTCTTCGCGACGATGGACCTGATCTCGGAGAAGCGCCGGCTCCTGGAGATCCAGGCCGACGAGGCGCACTCTCACCACTGAGCCTCGGGACCGATGTGAGCACCTTGCTGCCGCTTGCCCCACCCGGGCAGACGCCGGTGCGCGTGCTGACGATCGCCGGATCGGACTCCGGCGGCGGTGCCGGCCTGCAGGCCGACCTTCGAACCTTCACCATGCTGGGAGTGCATCCACTGGTTGCCGTGACGGCGGTGACCATCCAGAACTCGTTGGGGGTCAGGGGCTTTCACACGATCCCCGCCGACATCGTCGCCGGGCAGATCGACGCGGTGGTCACCGACATCGGCGTGCAGGCAGCCAAGACCGGGATGCTGGCGTCCCCGGAGATCATCGAGGCGGTGGTGGGTCGCTGGCACACACTCGGCCTGGCCGGTAGCACGCCATTGGTCGTCGACCCGGTGTGCGCCTCCGGGCACGGCGAACCGCTACTGCCCCCCGATGCCCTCGAGACGCTGCGCCGCACGCTGTTCCCGCTTGCCGACCTGGTCACCCCTAACCTCGACGAGGTTCGGATACTGATCGGCATCGAGGTCGTCGACAGCCGTTCCCAGCGCGACGCCGCCAAAGCCCTGCACGACCTCGGCCCGCGGTGGGCACTGGTCAAAGGCGGCCACCTGCGTTCCGCATCGGACAGCCCCGATCTGCTCTACGACGGCACCGACTTCCACCGGTTCGACGCGGCCCGGGTCGACACCGGCCACGACCACGGCGCCGGCGACACCCTGGCCGCCGCCACCGCCTGCGCGCTGGCACACGGCCGGCCGATGACCGAAGCGGTCGCGTTCGCCAAGGCCTGGGTGACCGGGTGCCTGCAGGCCGGCTATCCGCTCGGCGCCGGGCGCGGACCGGTGTCGGCGCTGTTCCGGCTGCAGACCTGATGGACCCCGCCGCGATCGCGGGCGTCGCGCACCGGCCGCAAGGCGGCCCGCGCGGCGTCGTCGTGCTCACCCACGGGGCCGGCGGTGACCGGGAGTCACCCCTGCTGGTCACGCTCTGCGACGAGTGGGCCCGCCGGGGTTGGCTCGCGATCCGCTACAACCTGCCCTACCGGCGGCGCCGGCCCAAAGGGCCGCCGCCGGGATCGTCGGCCGCCGACATGGCCGGCGTGGCCGAGGCGGTCGCCGCTGCCCGCTCGGCGGACCTCGGCCCGGTGATCGCCGGCGGACATTCCTACGGCGGCCGGCTGACGTCGATGGTGGTGGCCGGACGGCCCGGCATCGCCGACGAACTGGCGCTGTCGTCCTATCCGCTGCACCCGCCCGGAAAGCCGGACCGGCTGCGTACCGAACACTTCGGTGCGATCACCGTGCCGACAGTGTTCACTCACGGCAGCGCCGACCCGTTCGGTTCCCTCGACGAGTTGCGCGCGGCCGCAGCCCGGGTCGCCGCACCGACCGCGATCGTCGAGGTCAGCGGCGCGCGGCACGATCTGGGCTTTTCCCGAGGGACGAAAGTCACCGATGTCGCCGGACCTTCGGTGGCGGCCGCGCTGCGCCTCGGCGACCTCGGGTAAGTCCGGTACGGTCGGCGCTATGACCGAGCAGAACTACGACGTCATCATCGTCGGAGCCGGGTTCGGGGGTATCGGCGCGGCGATCCAGCTCAAGCGCCTGGGCATCGAGAACTTCGTGCTCCTCGACCGGCTCGACGACCTCGGCGGCACCTGGTATGTCAACCACTACCCGGGGCTGGCCTGCGACGTCCCCACCACCACCTACTCCTACTTCTTCGAACCCAACCCGAACTGGTCGCGGCTGTTCTCCACCGGGGCGGAGATCAAGCAGTACGCCGACGACGTCGCCGACAAGTACGACGTTCGCCGCCACATCAGGTTCAACACGACCGTCGAGGGCGCCCGTTGGGACTCCGAGGCGCAACTGTGGCGGGGTGCGCTGGCCGGCGGCAGCACGCTCAGTTCGCAGTTCCTGATCACCGCGACCGGCTTCCTGTCCCAGCCGCACACGCCGGACATCCCCGGCATCCACGACTTCGAGGGCAAAGTCATCCACACCACCGCCTGGGACGACGGCTTCGACCCGACGGGCAGAAAGATCGCCCTGATCGGCACCGGCGCCACCGCGGTTCAGCTGATACCGCAGCTGGCCAGGAGTGCCGGTGATCTGACGGTGTACCAGCGCACGGCCATTCATGTGGTGCCCAAGATCGACTTCGCATTCCCGAAGTGGGCGAGACGGCTGTTCGCCCGCCTACCGCTGGCACAGCGCGCCGTGCGCGCGATGACCGACGCGATCTACGAGTTCTTCAACTACGTCGTGTTGCACCAGGGGCAGTTCCTCTACCGGCGCCTGGACATCGGTGGCGCCGACGTGGCGAAGATGTACCGGTTCGCGGTCATCCGCGACCCGGAGACACGGCGCAAACTCACTCCCCCGTACGACCTCGGGTGTAAGCGGCCGACCTTCTCCAACAGTTACTACCGGACCTTCACCAAACCCAATGTGCACCTGCAGACCAGCGGGATCGAACACATCGAGCCGTACGCAATCGTCTCCAACGACGGCACCCGCACCGAGATCGACACCCTGGTGCTGGCCACCGGATTCGATCTGTGGGAAGCCAACATCCCAGCGATCGAGGTGGTCGGTCGCGATGGGCGCAACCTCGGAAAGTGGTGGCGGGAGAACAGGTTCCAGGCCTATCAGGGGGTATCGGTTCCGTACTTTCCCAACTACCTGAGCCTCGCGAGCCCCTACGCCTTCATCGGTTTGAATTTCTTCAACACGATGGAATACCAGATGCGGATCATGGACCGTCTGCTCGGCGAGGTCAAAAAACGCGGGGCGCGGACGTTCGAGGTCACCGAGGAGGCCAACGCCCGGTTCCTCGACTCGATGATCGAGAAAGTCGGCGACTCGGTGTTCGCCGTCGGGCATTGTGCCGATGCGCGGTCCTACTACTTCAACCCGCACGGTGAGGCGACGCTGCTGCGGCCGATGACCGCGAGGGCCTCGATCCGGATGGCGTCCGAGTTTCCGCTGACCGACTACAACTTCGCCTAGTCTTCAAGCCGATGGCGCTGTCGAAAGGACCTGGCATGTCGGTAAAAATCCCCGGAGCGGGCGCGGTGCTGGCCGCGATGGGACTGGCCCATTTCGCCAAACCTGAGGTGTTCGAGAAGATCACCGCGCCGGCCTTCCCGCAGAACACCCGCCGGCACGTCCACATCAACGGGACCATCGAGACGGCGCTCGGTGTCGGCCTGGTCGTTCCACAGACCCGCAAGGTGGCACTGGCCGGGGTGGCCGGCTATCTGGGCTATCTGATCTTCGGTGCGGTCCGGAACCGCCGTTAACAACGTGTGAGTGCCTCCGACCAACCATCCCTGCATCGTCGGATCGGAACCGCCGACGCGGTGGTGATCGGGCTGGGCTCGATGGTCGGCGCCGGCGTCTTCGTGGTGTTCGGCCCGGCGGCCGAAGCCGCCGGTTCCGGCCTGCTGATCGGACTGGGCGTCGCGGCCCTGGTGGCCTATTGCAACGCGTCGTCCTCGGCCAGGCTGGCCGCGCTGTATCCGATGTCGGGCGGCACCTACGTCTACGGCCGGGAGCGTCTGGGCGAATTCTGGGGATACCTCGCGGGATGGAGTTTCGTCGTCGGCAAGATGGCCTCCTGCGCGGCCATGGCGCTCACCGTCGGCCTCTACCTGCTGCCCGCCCATGCACATGCCGTTGCCGTGGCGTCGGTGGCCGCGCTGACGACGGTGAACTACCGCGGCATCCAGAAGTCGGCGCTGCTGACACGGGTGATCGTCACCGTGGTGCTGGCGGTGCTTGCCGGCGTGGTCGCGACGGTTCTGCTGAGCGGACGGGCCGAACCGGACCGGGTCATCCTGATCGGCGGCACCCCGGCCGGGGGGCTGCAGGCCGCCGGCCTGTTGTTCTTCGCATTCGCCGGTTATGCCCGCATCGCCACTCTCGGGGAGGAGGTGCGCGACCCGGCCCGCACCATTCCGCGCGCGATCCGATGGTCGCTGGGAATCACGCTGGCGGTCTACGGGACAGTCGCGGTCACCGTGCTCGCGGTGCTCGGCCCCACCCTGGCCGGCTCGGCGGCCCCACTGGCCGACGCGGTGCGGGCAGCGGGTGCCCTCGCACTCGAACCGGTGGTCCGGATCGGAGCGGCGATCGCCGCCCTGGGCTCGCTGCTCTCGCTGATCCTCGGCGTCTCCCGCACCGGCCTGGCGATGGCCCGCGACGGGCACCTGCCGCCGGCGCTGGCCGCCGTTCACCCGCGATTCGGCGTACCGCACCGCGCCGAGCTCGCGGTCGGTGTGTTGGTCGCGACGGTGGCCGCGGTCGCCGATATCCGCGCCGCAATCGGTTTCTCATCGTTCGCGGTGCTGGTGTACTACGCGATCGCCAATGCGTCGGCCTGGACGCTGAGCTCCTCCGCACGGCTGATCCCCGGGGTCGGGCTGGCCGGCTGCCTGCTGCTGGTCGTCACCCTGCCGCACGGGGCGGCGCTGGCCGGCCTCGGGGTACTGCTGCTCGGCGCGGCGGTGTGGGCGATTCAGCGGTTGCGGTAGGCAGCCACCGCGGTGGGTAGCGTCGGGTAGATGTTCTGCTGTCCGATCTCCTCGAGCTGGCCGCCGTTCCGCAACGCTTTGAGCGTCTCGGTCTTGACCCGTGCCATACCGAAGTGGATTCCCCGCGCCGCGAGTTCCCGACGCAGTCCGGCAAGGGCATCGACGGCGGTGAGGTCCATCTCGGAATTGGCTTCGGCGTTGAGGATGAACCACTCCACCGGATCGGGGTTCTCGTCGACGGACTTCAGGGCACGGGCGGCGAAGTTCTCGGCGTTGGCGAAGAACAGCGGGGCGTCGTAGCGGTACACCAGCAGCCCCGGCTCCAGCGTCGCATCCTCGTAGTCGTCGATATCGTGCATCCCGGCCATCCCCGGCACGAACCCCTGAACCGCGTCGTGCGGCCGCGCCACCCGGCGCAGCAGGTTCAGGATCGAGATGCCGACCGCGGCGATCACTCCGTAGAGCACGCCGAGCAGCAGCACCGCGATGAACGTGAGGACCGCCAGCACGAATTCACTACTCAGACCGCCGTCGCGGCGGAACCGGTAGAGGCGCTTGAACTCCGGGATGTCGATCAGCCGCAGACCGGCGTAGACCACCAGAGCACCCAGGGCGGCCTTCGGGAACTGGGCCAGCAGGCCGTGCGCCGTGAGCAGGATGAGGATCACGCCGACGAAGGCGACCAGCGCGTACAACTGGGTGCGCGCCCCGATCAGGAAGCCCAGCGCGGTGCGGCTTGCGCTGGAGCTGACCGGGAATCCCTGTGCCATGGCGGCGCCGATGTTGTAGACGCCCATCGCACGAAGTTCGGCGTTGCCGTCGATCTTGCTGCCGTCCTTCATGGCGAAGGATCGCGCTGTGGCGATGGTGTCGGCGAACCCCACGATGGTGATTCCGATCGCAACCGCCGCCAGGTTGTTCAGGTCGTCCCAGTGCATCTGGATGTGCGCGAGGCTGAACGGCGGCAGACCTCCCGGGACCTCTCCGATGGTCTTGACGCCGTATTTCTCCAGACTGAACACCGATACTGCCGCCGTCGCCAGCAGCACCGCGAACAGCGGACCCGGCAGTCTCGGGATGACCTTGGCGAAGATCAGCAGGACCGCCAGCACCGCCATCGAGAACATCAGTGTCGGGTTGTGGATCTGGTCGCGCACCGACCACAGCGACGTGACCTCGTCGATCACCTCGTCGCCCTCGACCGGGGCTCCGGTGAATTTGCCCAACTGGCTGGCGATCATGATCACGGCCAGCCCGGCCATGTAGCCCGCCAGGATCGGTTTGGACAGCAGGTCGGCCAGGAATCCCAGCCGGACCACGCCGGCGAAGAAGCACAGAATCCCGACCAGGATGGCCAGGATGGCGCACATCGACAGATAGACGCCCATGTCACCGCCGGCCAACGGGGCGATTGCCGTGCCGGTCATCAGCGCGACCGTCGATTCCGGTCCCGCGGACATCAAACGTGAGGTCCCGAAGATCGCGTAGAGGAGCAGGGGCGGAAGCGCGCACCACAAGCCGTTGACGGCGGGCACCCCTACCAGGGTGGCGTAGGCCATCACCTGGGGAACCAGATAGGCGGCCACCGTGACGCCGCCCATGATGTCACCGCGCAGGAATGACCGGTTGTAGTTGCGGAACTGGGCCAGCCCCGGCGCTATCGAGGCGACGGATAATCGCCTCGCGGCCGAACCGGCCGCCGCTTCGGCGGTGAGTTGCTTCACGGTCCTGCCCCCTTCATATCGGAGTCCCGTTAGCTCACGGCTGGGTGATCACGTGCCGCGTGCGGTCCTCTCGGGCGGGAATCCCGTTGCGGCCGTCCAGGTTCTGGGCGTAGACGCCAACGCCCCAGGCGACCCCGGCGCCGTTGATGGCGAGGGCGGTGCGGTCGACGCGATCCAGCGTGTCGGTGTCACGGTGGTAGTTCGGATCGAACGGAGCCAGCGGGGTACCGCCCCACAGTTGGGCCTGCTGGGGACTCTTGTCCTCCTCCGCCCCGGAGAAAAGCCCGCCGACGGGTATCCCGGCCAGGGTGAAGCCCGCATAGTCGGACCGGCCGTCGAAACCGGTGTCCTGGGCGGTCTTTCCGGCCGCCTTGAGGTACTCGACAAAAGTGCGCTCGATCCCCGGCGACCCCTCGGGGATACGTGGCGGCCTGTCATCCCGGCCCAACTGAGTCGACTGGTCGCCGTCGTAGGTGAAGTACCCCGGATTCGGCGAGCCCAGCATGTCGAAGTTCAGATACAACGCAATGTCTTTGAGCTGTTCGGCGTCGAGGGATTTGACGTATTTCTTGGACCCGACGATGCCCACTTCCTCCGCCCCCCAGAATCCGAAGCGCACGGCGTTGGCGACCGACGGCTCGCTGCCGAGTTGCACGGCGGTCTCCAGGACCGCGGCCACTCCCGATCCGTTGTCGTTGATGCCGGGTCCCTCGGGGACGCTGTCGAGGTGACAGCCCGCCATCACCACGTTGTGCGGCGACCCGGTCTTGGTCTGCGCCAAGACATTTCGAACCGACACCGTCTTAGTGGACGCGTCGAGTTTGATCACGGTCGGCCCGGGAGCGGCGCGCAGCCGTGCCCCGTCGGCCTTGGAGACGCTGACCACGGGGATCTTCACATCGGAGTCCTCGCCCAGGGTGCCACCCATCTTCTCCTCGTCGACATTGTCGGCGACGACCGCGCCCACCGCGCCCAGTTTCGCCACGATTGCCTGCTTCTCGGAGAACTGGCATTTGCCGCGATCCACCAGCACGATGGCGCCCTTCACCGGCACCCCGTCGTAGTCGGACGGTGCACAACCGGGTGTCTCGTCGGCGGGTGCGGCGACAAGGGGGCCACTGACCCCGGTGGCGGGCGTGCCGGCACTGAACTGCAACACGCCCGCTGTGAAGGCGACGCCGTTGACGGTCAGGGTCGGGTCGCCGTGCTCGAACATCCGGGTCTGGAACTGCGGAGTCTGCACGTCGAAACCCTTGCTTCGCAGTACGCCCGCCACGTAGTCGACGCTGGCCTCGTAGCCGGGCGTACCGATCGCACGATTGCCGCCGTGAGCGTCGGCGATCTCCTGCAGCTTGGCCAGGTGGTTCATCATGGCGTCGCCGCTCACCCGTTGGCTCAACCCGGCGGCGAACTCCTTGGCCGCTTTGTTCTCGACCATCGGCTGAGCGCCGACGGCCGGTCTGCTACACCCCGGAGCGGCGACGGTGGCGGCGAGCACCGCCGCGATGAATGTTCGCCTCACCCGCACAGGTTAGACCCGTTCGCCGCTCCTTCGGCTGAGGGCGGGACCGGGCCGCACGACTGCCGCGCCGACCGCTAGCGTCGCGGTGTGCACACGCTTCAGTCGCCTCGGGATCGGCTTTCCGCCGCCCGGCTGTATCTGTGCACCGACGCCCGCCGGGAGCGGGGCGACCTGGCCGAATTCGCCGAGGCGGTGCTGGCCGGCGGCGTCGACATCATCCAGCTGCGCGACAAAGGCTCGGCCGGCGAGGAACGTTTCGGGCCGCTGGCGGCGCGCGGTGAACTGGGCGCCCTGGAGATCCTGGCTGACGCGGCACAGCGGCATGGCGCGCTGGTGGCAGTCAACGACCGCGCCGACATCGCCCTGGCGGCCGGCTCCGACGTCCTGCATCTGGGACAGGACGACCTGCCGATCGACGTCGCCCGCGGGATCTGTGGGCCGGAAACGGTGATCGGGCGGTCCGCCCATGACACCGGTGAGGCGGCGCGCGCCCTGATGGAGGACGTCGACTACTTCTGCGTGGGGCCGTGCTGGCCGACGCCGACCAAGCCCGGCCGGCCGGCCCCCGGGCTGGACCTGGTGCGGGTGGTGGCCTCGATGAATGCCGACAAGCCGTGGTTCGCCGTCGGCGGTGTCGACGAGCATCGGCTCGGAGAGGTCCTCGACGCCGGCGCCCGGCGGATCGTCGTGGTGCGGGCGATCACCGAGGCCGCTGACCCGGGCGCGGCAGCGAGCCGGCTGCGGGCGGCGCTGGCGGAATGACCCCCGTGGCGCTGCACCAGGCGAAAGTCTCGCTTTCGACGACGACGGTGTGCGGCTGATCCCTCCCGCAGTCATGCGGCGGCGGCAGGGTGCTGGTGCGCAGGATCTCCCAACTCCTGGCGAATGCCGGGTGCAATGGAAGATCCGCCACCTCGTGCTCGGGCACCCACCGCAATTCGGCGCTCTCGCGGTTCGCCACGGTGACCAGCAACGCGGACGCGTCGGCGACCACGGTGGTGTAGGTCCACGTCGTGCCGCCCGGGACCGACACCTCCGCGGTGACCACCGTGGTTCGCACGCGGATCTGCTCGGCGAGCAGCCCGGCCTCCTCGTGGGCCTCGCGTACCGCGGCGTCGTGGGCTTCCTCGTCGCTGTCCAGAGCCCCGCCCGGCAGTGCCCAGGTTCCGCCCTGGTGGCTCCACGGTGCGCGATGCTGCAGCAGCACCGCCGGCGAGCCGTCGTGCCAGGGCGCGCGCAGCAGCAGACCGGCGGCGCCGTGCACGCCCCAGTGATAGCTGCCTAGTTCCGACACCACCCAGCCGTCCCCGTCACCGCGCACGGAAATCAGGATAGGCGCGCCGCGCCGTAACGGGTCCGGCCGATCACGTGCCATCCGGTGCCGAGGCTCTTAGACTTTACTCATCTAGATTTCAGGCGCCAGGGAGCGAGGTTCGCGTGCGGTGACCGTCGAGTTGGCGCACCCGTCGACCGAGCCGTTGGCACAACGGACGCCGACCGAACCTGCCCACCCGTGGTGGTGGTTCGTCAACACCACCCCCGGCCGGATTCTCACGATCGGGGTGATCCTTGCCACGCTGGGGATTCTCAGCGCCTTCGCGATCTCGACGACCATCAACGAGCGGCAGAACCAGCTGACCAGGGTGCTCGACCACACTGAGCCGCTGTCCTTCGCGGCGGGTCAGCTGTACACCACGTTGTCGGTCGCCGATGCCGCCGCTGCGACGGCGTTCATCGCCGGATCCGAGCCGCGTGCGGTACGGCAGCGTTACGAGCAGGCCATCACCGACGCCGCCGTGGCGGTGACACTGGCCTCCAGCGACCTGACCGACCCGCCACTGGTCGAACTGCTGGGCCGGATCAACGCCCACCTGGCGGTCTATACGGGCCTGATCGAGACCGCCCGCACCAACAACCGGATGGGCAACCCGGTCGGCTCGTCGTACCTGTCCGAAGCCTCGGGTCTGATGCAGGACACGATCCTTCCGGACGCCCAGCGGCTCTATGAGGAAACCTCGGCCCGGGTGGACGCCGAGACCACCGCGTCGGCGTCGATTCCGGCCCCTGTCATCATCGTCGTTGCCGCCACCCTGGGGTTCGGCCTGTTCACTCACCGCTGGCTGGCGCGCCACACCAAACGACGGGTGAACATCGGTCTGGTCGCGGGCGGCCTGGCCATCGCGGTGATGATCGTCTGGGTCGGCACCGCCCTGGCGGTCTCCACCGCCAGCAGTCGCGGCGCGAAGAACACCGCTGCGGACTCGCTGCGTACGGTCACCAACCTCGCCATCACGGCGCAGCAGGCACGGGCCGACGAGACGCTGTCACTGATACGGCGAGGTGACGAGGACCTCCGGAAGCGGTCCTACTATCAGCGCGTCGACGCGATGCGCCAGCAGTTGTCCGACTACCTGGCCCGCGAGGACACCGTGGACAAGAGCGGCCTCGCCCAGGCCGATCAGCTGCTGGACAGGTGGCGCCAGGCCGACGTGAGGATCAACGACTACATCGCGGTCGGTAACTACCAGGCCGCCACACAGGTGGCGCTGGGCAACGGCGAGGACGACTCCACTCCCGCCTTCGACAAGCTCAACGATGCTCTGTCCCAGGGTATTCAGGAGAGCCGCAAGCAACTGCGCGGCGATATCCTCTCCGCCCACCGGGTGCTGTCGGGTACCACGGTGGGCGGGGCGATGCTGTCGGCGGGGGCGGCGCTGGCGGTGGCGCTCGGGCTGTGGCCCCGGATGAGCGAGTACCGATGAATCGGCGGGGCGGGGCACTGGCCGCGCTGATCACCGCGGCCTGCCTGGCCGCCTGCGGGCAGCCGGTCGACACCGCCTCGCCACCCATGCCCACGCTGCCGCCGCCGAGTCCGCCGGGGATGGAGCAGTTGCCGGCCGAAGCCGCCCAGCCGCCCGACACCAGCCAGAACGACTGCGACCGCACCGCCAGTCTGCGGCCGTTCCCCACCAGGGCGCAGGCCGACGACGCCGTCGCCGCCATCCGCGACCGCAAGCGCCTGCTGGTCGGACTGGACGTCGGCAGCAACCTGTTCTCTTTCCGCGACCCGGTCACCGGGGAGATCGCAGGTTTCGACGTCGACATCGCCGGTGAGGTCGCCCGCGACATCTTCGGTACGCCGAACGCGGTGGAGTACCGCATCCTGAGCTCGGCCGACAGGATCACCGCCCTGCAGCGCAACACCGTCGACATCGTCGTCAAGACGATGACCATGACCTGCGAGCGACGCAAGCAGATCAGCTTCTCCAGCGCCTATTTCATTGCCTCGCAACGAATCCTGGCCCCGCGGGAATCCGACATCGCCGTTCCGGCGGACCTCTCCGGCAAGCGGGTGTGCGTGGCACGCGGCACCACCTCGCTTCGCCGGGTCCGCGAGATCGACCCGCCGCCGACCATCGTGACGGTGGTGAGCTGGGCGGATTGCCTGGTGGCATTACAGCAGCGGGAGGTCGACGCGGTCAGCACCGACGACGCGATTCTGGCCGGCCTGGTGTCCCAGGACCCCTATCTGCACATCGTCGGACCCGACATGGCCGAGCAGCCCTACGGCATCGGCATCAACCTCACCAACACCGGACTGGTCCGCTTCGTCAACGGCACACTGGACCGGATCCGCAACGACGGGACCTGGGACACCCTCTACCGCAAGTGGCTAACGGTGCTCGGCCCGGCGCCGGCGCCGCCCGCTGCGAGGTACTCGGACTGATGAGCACCGAGCAGCAGGACATCGAGGTAGGCACCCAACCCGCCGCGCGGGCCGACCTCGGCATGGACACCGGATCGGCGGTGCGGGCGATGTCGACCCAGGCGGTGTTCCGCGCCTTCCCTGATGACGACGAAGAGGAGTCGGTCCGCAGCGAGCCGATCGAGATCGACGAGCCGACCGTCGCGCGCCCGGTCTCCCCGACCCGCAGGCTCGGCGGCGGGTTGGTGGAGATCCCCAGGGTTCCCGAGATCGACCCGCTCTCCGCGCTGATGGTCAATCCCGTTGTGGCCGAATCAAAACGGTTCTGCTGGAACTGCGGACGGCCGGTGGGCCGCTCGAACGACGACCACCCCGGCGAGTCGGAGGGCGTCTGCCCGAACTGCGGCAGCGCCTTCACGTTCCTGCCGCAACTGAACCCCGGCGACATGGTCGCCGACCAGTACGAGATCAAGGGCTGTGTCGCCCACGGCGGACTGGGCTGGGTGTACCTGGCCGTCGACCACAACGTCAACGAGCGGCCGGTGGTGCTCAAGGGCCTGGTGCATTCCGGTGATGCCGAGGCCCAGGCCATCGCGATGGCCGAGCGTCAGTTCCTGGCCGAGGTCGCCCATCCCTCGATCGTGAAGATCTTCAACTTCGTCGAGCATTCGGATTCGCGCGGCGAACCCGTCGGTTACATCGTCATGGAGTACGTCGGCGGCAAGTCGCTCAAGCCCGCCCGGGGCGAGCGACTGCCTGTTGACGCGGCTATCGCCTACATGCTCGAGA
>JAPOHV010000147.1 GCA_029979305.1 Mycobacteriaceae bacterium
GTGCTGGCCGACAGCCGCGAGGCTCAGTAGCGGTACTCGGCGAGGTCGGTGCCACCGTGCTGTTGGCCGCCGTCGACGGTCAGCAGCGCCGGAACCAGTTCGGCGATCACAAGACCGTGCCGTGCGGTCAGTTCGTCGACGATGCCGAAACTGGCCGTGATGCGCTCCGGAGTGTCGACGATCACCGTCATCACCGGCACCTGCCGTCCGAACTGAAACACCCTGTCGCCGTGCGGCTCCCGGCCGCCCTGGAACCCCCACACCCCGCGCAGCACGGTCACGCCGCTGGCGGTGCGCGACTGCCACAGCCGGCGCACCAGCGCGCGGTGGATCGGAACACCGTCGTGCCGGTCGGACTCGGAGGTGAACACCATGAGCTTCTGCCACAGTGGCCGGCCGGCCGCGTCGGCCGCTGGCAGGAGGGCGGGGCGCTGGTGCAGCCGACCACTGTTCTTGCACAGCTGCGCCCGCTCGACGGAGGCCAGCGGCTGCCCCAGGATCGCGGCCAGATCGGCGGTGCAGCGGTGCATTTGACCGGCGCTGCCGACCCCGATGATCATCACCGGCACATCGACGTTGCGGGCGATGAAGTGCGCACGCTCACGGCGTCCGTGCACAGTGCCGTCGACCCCGAGGAAGGCCGAAGCCCCGGCGAAACCGTTGCGGTGCAGCAGATCACACACCGCCCTGTAGGCGGGAACACCGTCGGCGTGCCGGTTGCGGCCGACGCAGACGGTGAGCTTGACCGTGTCGTCGCCGCCGCGTGAGACGTCGCCGTCGAGCAGCCGGGCGCGCTCCAGGGTGATCATGCCGCTGCTCGTCATCGCGGCGACATCGCCGGCCAGCGCCTGGATGATCGGCGGGCGGTCCACGGCTGCCACCGTCACCGCGGGGTCCTCGGAGAGCGTCAGCGATTCGTCGGTGCGGATGATCCGGCGGTGGCCGAAGCCGGAGATGCCGCGCAGCATGACGCTGGTCGCCACCTCGCGCTCGGCGAACACGTCCAACATGGCCTCCGCCAGGAACCGGGAGCCGGCCCGCTCGCGTTCGGCGAAGTAGGCGGTCAGCTTCAGCGAGGTCTCGCTCACAGCAGGCCCGCCAACGCCTGACCGGCCGCCGCGGCGGCGATCCCGAGAACCACGCTGACGGCCAAATTGGCTGCCGCCGGGCCCACCCGCCGCTCTTCGGTGAGCCGCTGGGTCTCGAACATCCAGGTGGAGAACGTGGTGTAGGCGCCGACGAACGCGGTGCCGGCCAGCAGTGCGGCCTGATGGTTGAGCGCCAACCCGGTGATCAGACCCAGCAGCACCGCGCCGGTGATGTTGACCGTCAGGGTGCCGAACGGGAAGGACCGGGCGGCCCGGCGGGCGACGGCGCGGTCGACCATGAAGCGGGCTATCGCCCCCAGGCCGCCGATGACCAGGACGCCGGCCCACAGCAGCGCGCTCACCGCAAGCTCGCCTTGCGAACCAGCGACGTCGCCAGGTACACCGCGAGCAGTCCGGCCGCGATGCTGATCAGCGTGTAGGCCGCGGCCAGGCCGTAGTTGTGGTGTTCGATCATCTGCAGCGTCTCGACCTGCATGGTGGAAAAGGTGGTCAGCCCGCCGCACAGGCCGGTGCCGAGCAGCGGACGGCGGTAGGCCGACAGCGGCAGCCGCTCCAGCAGTCGGGTGGTGACGAACCCGAGGATGAACGCGCCGGCGATGTTGACGATGAACGTCGCCCACGGCCAGTGGCCGGGTTGGGGCGCCGTCCAGGTGGCCAGCCCCGCGCGGGCAGCCGTTCCGATCGCACCGCCGGCGAACACCGCCGCCAGTTCCCGGTTGTCATGGCCGAACACCGGATCAGTATTGCCCTCCGGCGGCACAATTGGCCCCATGGCGGCCAATCCCCGCGCCGGGCAACCGGCGCTCCCCGAAGACCTGATCGACCTGCCCCACCTGGTGACGGCGTACTACACCATCGAACCCGACCCCGACGACGTCGCCCAGCAGGTGGCGTTCGGCACTTCCGGACACCGCGGATCGAGCCTGGACGGCGCCTTCAACGAGGCGCACATCCTGGCCACCACCCAGGCGATCGCCGAGTACCGCGCCGCCCAGGGCACCACCGGCCCGCTGTTCATCGGCCGGGACACCCACGGCCTCTCCGAGCCCGCCTGGGTGTCGGCGCTGGAGGTGCTGGCCGCCAATGACGTTGTGGTGCTGGTGGACTCGGCTGACCGCTACACCCCGACACCGGCGGTCAGCCACGCCATCCTGACCTATAACCGCGGCCGCAGCACGGATCTGTCCGACGGGATCGTCGTCACCCCGTCGCACAACCCGCCCCGCGACGGCGGCTTCAAGTACAACCCGCCCAACGGCGGGCCGGCCGACACCGACGCGACCGGCGCGATCGCCAAGCGGGCCAACGAGATCCTGCGCGGCGGGCTGCGCGAGGTGAAACGGGTGCCGCTGGCCAGGGCGCTGCAGCACGTGCAGCGCCACGACTACCTCGACGCGTATGTGTCGGATCTGCCCAGCGTCGTCGATATCCACGCCATCCGCGCCGAGGGCGTCCGCATCGGCGCCGACCCGCTGGGCGGAGCCAGCGTGGACTACTGGGGTGCGATCGCCGAACGGCACGGCCTCAACCTCACCGTGGTCAATCCGCTGGTGGACGCCACCTGGCGGTTCATGACGCTGGACACCGACGGCAAGATCCGGATGGACTGCAGTTCGCCCAACGCGATGGCCTCGCTGATCGCCAACCGGGAGAGCTACCAGATCGCCACCGGCAATGACGCCGACGCCGACCGGCACGGCATCGTCACCCCCGATGCCGGGCTGCTCAACCCCAACCACTATCTGGCGGTGGCGATCGACTACCTCTGCACCCACCGCCCGGACTGGCCGGACACCGTCGCGGTCGGCAAGACCGCGGTGAGTTCCTCGATCATCGACCGGGTGGTCGCCGGCCTGGGGCGGCGGCTGGTGGAGGTGCCGGTTGGGTTCAAGTGGTTTGTCGACGGGTTGGTCAGCGGCACAATCGGATTCGGTGGTGAGGAGTCTGCCGGGGCGTCATTCCTGCGTCGTGACGGATCGGTGTGGACCACCGACAAGGACGGCATCATCATGTGTCTGCTGGCCTCGGAGATCCTGGCGGTCACCGGCAAGACTCCGTCACAGCGGTACGCCGAACTTGCCGAGAAGTACGGCGCGCCGGTGTACGCGCGGATGGACGCTCCGGCCAACCGGGAGCAGAAGGCGCGGCTGTCCAAACTCTCACCGGATCAGGTGACGGCGACCGAACTCGCCGGCGAGCCGATCACCGCCAAGCTGACCGAGGCCCCCGGCAACGGCGCCCCGATCGGGGGACTGAAGGTGACCACCGCCAACGGGTGGTTCGCCGCTCGCCCGTCGGGCACTGAGGACGTCTACAAGATCTACGCCGAGTCCTTCCTCGGGCCTGAGCACTTGGCGCAGGTGCAGCAAGCCGCCAGGGAAGTGGTGAATACAGTCATAGCGTGAGTTCGGTGGTCCAGGGAGCGCAGGCGCCGGCCGAACCACGCCTGCCCCGCGAGGTCTGGTCACTGATCGGGGCGAACGCCATCGTCGCGCTGGGGTACGGACTGGTGGCCCCGGTGCTGCCGGATCTGGCCCGGCACTTCGGGGTCAGCATCGAAGCCGCGACGTTCATCATCACCGCGTTCGCAGTGATGCGGCTGCTGGCAGCTCCGCCCACCGGCATGCTCGTGCAGCGGTTGGGGGAGCGGAAGGTCTACATCAGCGGCGTCATCATCGTCGCGGTGACCACCGTCGCGTGCGGGTTCGCCCACACCTACTGGCAGCTGCTGCTGTTCCGGGCGCTCGGCGGCATCGGCTCGACGATGTTCTTCGTCTCCGCGCTGGGGCTGATGATCCGGATCAGCCCGCCGGACGCCCGCGGCCGGGTCGCCGGTCTTTTCGCCGGGGCGTTCCTGGTCGGCTCGGTGGCCGGTCCGGTGTTGGGCAACATGACCGCGGGGCTCGGCTTGCGTGCGCCGTTCCTGATGTACGGCGCGCTGCTGATCCTGGCGGCGGCGGTGGTACTGATCGGTCTGCGGAAGTCGCCGCTTGCCGCACCGGCGGATGACGACGAGCTGACCGTGACGGTGTGGGTTGCGCTGCGCCACCGCGCTTATCGGGCCTCGCTGTTGTCCAACTTCGCCACCGGATGGTCGCTGTTCGGGCTGCGGTTCGCGCTGGTGCCGCTGTTCGTCGAGGAAGTTCTCGACCGTCAGCCGCGCCACGTCGCGGGGCTGGCGCTGGCCGCCTTCGCGGTCGGCAACGTCGCGGTCGTGATGTACAGCGGCAAGCTGTCCGACCGGATCGGGCGCAAGCCGTTGCTGATCGCCGGCCTGGCGCTTTCGGCGGCCTCGACGACCGCGCTGGGAATGGCCGACTCGTTGCCGCTGTTCTTCGTGGAGGCGGTGATCGCCGGGGCCGCTTCCGGGGTCTACGCCTCGCCGCAGCAGGCCGCGGTCGCCGACGTCATCGGCAGGGCCCGTGGCGGCACGGCGATCGCGGCCTACCAGATGATGTCGGATTTCGGGTCCATCATCGGCTCGCTGGGGGTCGGTCTGATCGCCCACTACATGTCGTACGGGTGGGCGTTCGGAGTCAGCGGGAGCATCCTGATGATCGCGGCCGTCGGCTGGGTGCTGGCTCCGGAGACCCGTGACGAGCACCCGCTGGATGCCACGCCGGCGCGGTGATGAGGACCGGCGGCCGCCGGGGGATCGCCGTTGATTCAGGAGGGCCGGCGCGGGCATCGCCTCTGGGGTGGTACTAGTTTTGCCCGCCTTGTAGCGACAACCGGGTTCGCCTTCGGCAGCGCCTGAGCAGGTTGTCGCTACGAGGTGGGCAAAAGCTCTATGGGATGTTCAGACCCGCGGCCGCGGACGTTTCGGCGTCTTGCCCCGGTAAGCGGTGGTTTTGAGGCAAATGCGGCGGTGGTGTAGTTTCGACTCCGCACCTGGGGCTATGGCGCAGCTGGTAGCGCACCACACTGGCAGTGTGGGGGTCAGGGGTTCGAGTCCCCTTAGCTCCACCAGGGAAAATGGCGACGGCGCGGCCTTTCCGAAGGCCGTTTAACGACAACGTGGGACCCCACACTTCGCGTGTGGTGGTTGAGCGCAGGGTCCTTGCCCGCGGGCTGTCGAAAAGCGCCAGCAGGGCTTGTCGAAAAGCAAGAGTGAAAACTGTCGAAAACGTACTCGAGGCACCGCTTCGAGGACGTTCGTCTCGTCAATAGGCTAATTGAATGATTCGGAGCCTGCTAATTGTCTGATTCAAGCCATGCTAATTGTATGATTGGGCTATGAGATACGTTCGGCGAATCATCGACCGCGAACTGGATGAACTCTTCGGACAGATACCAGCGATCGCGATCGACGGACCGAAAGCCGTAGGGAAGACAACAACGGCCGAGCAGCGGGTCCTCAGCCTGCTCAGGCTCGATTCAAAGGCCAACCTGGAGGCTGTGCACGCCGACCCCGGTCTGCTGTTGAAGCGAGCGCGGCCACTGCTCGTCGACGAGTGGCAGAAGGTACCGGAGGTCTGGGACGTCGTGCGGCGTGCTGTCGACGATGATCCGACCGGTGGGCAGTTTCTGCTCGCCGGCAGCGCATCGCCCCGCCACGGGGGCACGGCCCACTCCGGTGCCGGGCGTATCGGCCGACTGCGTATGCGACCGATGACGTTGTCAGAGCGGGGCGTCGCCTCACCGACGGTCAGTCTCAGCGAGTTGCTCACTGGCAGCCGGCTGCCCTTTGCGGGGACTACGGACGTGAAGTTGGCCGATTACGCGCATGAGATTGTCGCGTCGGGGTTCCCCGGCATGCGAAGTCTCAGTACCCGGGCGCTGAAGTTCCAGCTCGATTCCTACCTGCACAACGCCGTTGATCGAGACGTGCCCGAGCAGGGATTGGCTGTGCGCAAGCCTGACGCAATGTTGAGTTGGTTGCGCGCCTACGCTGCAGCCACGTCCACGACCGCCAGCTACGCCACTGTGCTCGACGCGGCAACCGCTGGAGTGAGCGATAAGCCAGCGCGTTCAACGACTGTCGCCTACCGAGATGTGCTCACTCAGCTCTGGCTGCTCGATCCGGTGCCTGCCTGGGGGCCACCGGGAAACCCATTGGCGCGTTTAGCTCAAACCCCGAAGCACCACTTGGCCGATCCGGCATTGGCGGCGCGCCTCCTCGGCTTGTCGGTTGATGCTCTTCTCAGCGGCGACGGCAAGCCGATCGGGCCCCAAGCCGGCGGAATGCTGGGCCATCTCTTCGAATCGTTGGCCACGCTTTGTTTACGCGTGGCGGCGCAGGCCGCAGAGGCGGCCGTCGGCCACCTCCGAACGCGCAATGGCGACCACGAAATCGATCTTGTGTTTGTGCGCGACGACGGCAAAGTGGTCGCCGTCGAGGTGAAACTGTCCGCAACAGTCGATGATCGCGATATCGCGCACCTGCGCTGGCTGGCGGACCGCCTCGGCGTCGACCTGCTCGACGCCGTCGTCGTCAATACCGGGCCAAACGCTTACCGTCGGCCCGACGGCATAGGGGTGGTCCCGCTAGCTCTGCTGGGTCCGTAAGCCACCGACTACGGTGCCGGGAACCGCCGGGCAGTCCTTACGACAATCTTGACGACAACCCTGACGGCAGTTACTGCCTCTACAACACCTACTACAGGCCCAAAAACACCCATGAACTGCCTGTTCAGCGGTTGCGCTCGTTCCTGGCAGTGTGGGGGTCAGGGGTTCGAGTCCCCTTAGCTCCACAAGAAAAAACCCGAGACCAGATGGTCTCGGGTTTTTGCTGGTTGGGGGCGCCTCGGGCGGTTTGACGACAGTTTGACGACAACGACTGACCACCACATTCCGGTGTGGTGCGCATGGGTGCGGACCTTGCGGAAGATGCGCCGTACTTCCATCGCTGCAAATACACGCGTTCCGGCAAGGGGTCCCATTCCGCCGACCGTTGGTTAGGGACAGTCCCGGGCAACTTTGGATCGGTCAACGGAGCGCATACGGTGTCATGCCGTGTCACGCGGTGTAACA
>JAPOHV010000063.1 GCA_029979305.1 Mycobacteriaceae bacterium
CAAGAAGGCCGTCCGCAAGGCCGCGGTCAAGAAGGTCGTCAAGAAGGCCGCCGTCAAGAAGGCCGTCCGCAAGGCCGCGGTCAAGAAGGTCGTCAAGAAGGCCGCCGTCAAGAAGGCCGTGGCCAAGAAGGCTCCCGTCCGCAAGGCGGCCGCCAAGAAGGCTCCGGCCCGCAAGGCTCCGGCCAAGCGCGGCCGCCGCTAAGCGACCTCTCCACACCCTTCGCGAGTACGCCGCGGGCCCGGCAGGGTCCGCGGCGTACTTGTTTTACTGACCAGGTGAGCAGCTCAGGAGTCGGACGACCGGGCCAGCGGGCTGGGCAGGTGATCGGCCGCGATGAGCCGGCCCCCCACCAGCGACAGCACCCAGGTGCTGCCTTTGCGGTTGCGTGACTTGTCCGGTTTCACTCCGTCGCGCTCACACCACCAGTCGATCAGGTAGGGGATGACCTTGCCCTGGGTGCTGACGGCGGGGATACCGTCGGCGTCGGCGATCTGAAGGATGCGCTCGTGCGCCGCCTTGGGGTTGTCGGCGTAGGCCTCTTCGGTGAGTGTCGGCTCGACGGCGATCGGAACGCCGAGTTTCTTGGCCAGCGGTTCGATGGTCTGGACGCAGCGGCTGCGGTCCGCGGCGTAGAGCGTCGACGCCCCGAACGCCAGCAGTTGTGGCACCAGGGATTTCGCCTGTGTCTTGCCTTTGCGGTCCAGCGGTCGCTTGCGGTCGTCGCCGTGATAGCGGGCTTTTCGGCCGGCGGTCGCGTGCCGGACGATCAGGACCGTGCGGGTGTCGGCCGGCTTCTTGGCGAACCGGGCGGTGACCTTCCGGTCGTGTGGATAGCTCAGCTTGCCGGCGGCCTCCTTGACCGGAACCCAGATCAGCTGATCCACCTCGCAACTCGGTGTGAAGTCCCCGCCGAGTGCCCGGGCGGCCCAGTAGTGAACGACCTTGGTGCCGACCGGAATCGGGTAGCTGATCTTCGCGAGCCGACGGCCGAGACGGGACCGCTGCCCGGTCTCCTCGAGAATCTCGCGCACCGCGGCAACCGGCTCTGTCTCGCCGGGGTCGACCTTCCCTTTCGGCAGCGACCAGTCGTCGTAGCGCGGCCGGTGGATCAGCGCGATCAGCGGCTCGCCGGAGCGATCGTCCGGCCGCCACAGCACTGCGCCCGCTGCTGTCACCGTGACCGGTTGGGTCTTCGTCGCCTTCTTCGCCTGCGCCACGGCGTCAGCCCTGTCGGTGCTTTTCCATCAACCACGCCTGGTGGTCGCGCACCTGGCGGCCGCCCTCGGGCGACGCCGTCCAACTGCCGTCCGCACCCAGTTCCCAGCACCGCGTGGAGGGGTGCATCGCGGATTCGAACATCTCGTTGAGGTACCCGGTGAGGCGGCGGTCCTTGACCTGCGCCATCACCTCCACCCGGCGGTCCAGGTTGCGGTGCATCATGTCGGCGCTGCCGATCCAGAACTCGTCGATCGCCCGGAAGTGCATCACCCGGGAGTGCTCGAGGAACTGCCCCAGTATCGAACGCACCGCGATGTTCTCCGAGAACCCCTCGACGCCGGGGCGCAGCGCGCAGATACCGCGTACCACGACCTCCACCCGCACGCCGGCCTGAGATGCCCGGTAGAGACCGTCGATGATCTGTTCGTCGACGATCGCGTTGGCTTTGACGCGGATCAGGCCGTTGCCCTTCTCGCGGTGCGCCGCCACCTCGCGGTCGATACGTTCGAGGATGCCCTGACGGATCCCGTGCGGGGCCACCAGCAGATTGCGGTAGCTCACCTTGCGCGAGTAGCCGGTCAGTGAGTTGAACAGATCGGTGAGGTCTGCGCCGATGTCCGGCGCCGCGGTCAACAGGCCGACATCCTCGTAGAGTCGCGCCGTCTTCGGGTTGTAGTTGCCGGTGCCGACGTGGCAGTAACGACGGATCGTCGAACCCTCTCGGCGCACAACCAGGCAGGTCTTGCAGTGGGTTTTCAGTCCGACCAACCCATAGACCACATGCACCCCGGCGTCTTCCAGTGCGCGTGCCCATTTGATGTTCGCCTGCTCGTCGAAACGTGCCTTGAGTTCAACAAGTGCCACCACCTGCTTTCCGGCGTCGGCGGCTTCGATGAGGGCGTTGACGATCGGTGAGTCACCCGAGGTGCGGTACAGGGTCTGCTTGATGGCCAACACGTCCGGATCGGCCGCCGCCTGTTCGATGAACCGCTGCACACTCGTCGAGAACGATTCGTACGGGTGGTGCACCAGCACGTCGCCGTCGCGCAGTGTGGCGAAGATGCTCTTGCCGGTCTCGCCGAACGCGGGGTGGGTGGCCGGTACGAACGGTGGTTCCTTGAGCGCCGGACGGTCGACGGCATAGATCTGCCACAGCGCCGAGAGATCCAGCAGACCCGGCACTTGAACGACGTCGCCGGGGTGCACGTCGAGTTCGCCCTGCAGCAGGCCCAGCATGTGCTCGGACATGTCGTCGGAGACCTCCAGGCGCACCGGCGGGCCGAACCGGCGCCGCGCCAGCTCACGCTCGAGGGCCTGCAGCAGGTCTTCGTCGCGGTCCTCGACATCCATGTCGGCGTTGCGGGTGATCCGGAAGGCATGGTGCTCGACGATCTCCATGCCGGGGAACAGCACCGGGAGGAACGCCGCGATGAAGTCCTCCATCGGCAGGAACCGTGCGGTCTTGTCCTCGGGATCGCTGTTCTTCAGCCGTACGAAGCGGTCGACGTTGTCGGGCACCTTCACCCGGGCGAAGCGCTCGCCACCGTCGCCGGGCGACCGGACGGCCACCGCAAGATTCAGGCTCAGCCCGCTGACGAACGGGAAGGGGTGAGCGGGATCGACCGCCAGCGGCGTCAGCACCGGGAACACCTGCTCGGTGAAGTAGGCGGACAACTCACTGCGTTCAGCGTCGGTGAGGTCGGCCCAGCTGACGATGTGGATGCCGTGCTCGGCCAGTCCGGGCCGCACCGACTCGAAGAAGACCTGGGCGTGCCGGATCGCCAGTTGCTGGGTTCGCTCCCCGATCACCCGCAGTTGTTCACGCGGGGACAGGCCGTCGGCCGAGCGGACCGACAACTGCATTTCGTCGCGGCGTTTGAGACCCGCAACGCGCACCATGTAGAACTCGTCGAGGTTGGAGGCGAAGATCGCCAGGAACTTGGCCCGCTCCAGCAGCGGCAGTGAGGTGTCCGCCGCCAGCGCCAGCACCCGGTTGTTGAAGTCCAGCCAGCTCAGCTCGCGATTGAGATAGCGGTCCGCCGGCAGCGGGTCGTCCACCGCCGTCGGCGTTGCAGCCGGTGGTGGCGTGGGGGCCGGATCGCGGGTGGGGCGCCCCCCCGTCCCGGCCAGGGCTTGGGTTTCCGCCTCGGTCATGCGGTCATCATTCCCCATCGTCGGCCGACAGTGGTCGGCTGCCGCCGAATCGGCTCGACGCTGACACCCTCCGGCAACCCGGCGTTCACCCCCGGCGGCGGAATCACCGGATCGCGGCGGCAGTGGCCGCCCCAACCCCCAGCCGCCGGGCCGCGGCGAGGTCTTCGGGGGTGTCGATATCGCACTGCAGCCCGGGCCAGCTGCCGACGAGAGCGACTGCACCGGAGTCGCGGTGGCGCCGGGCCGAATCCGCGCCGAACCGCGGATCGAGTGGCACGCCGAATGCGAACAGTGCCGAGGTGCCCGAGCCCAGCCGGTCCGATACGAAGCTGCGTCGGTGGGCTGCTGCGGCATCCAGCGCGCCGCTGAGTTCGTCGGCCCGCAGGGCGGGCAGGTCACCCTGCAACACAACGATGTTCGGTGTCGCCGCCGACACCGCGTCGAAGGCCGTGCGGATCGCGTTGTTCAGCGGGTCGCGGTGACCGGGCGGCGTCGGATCGGCCACCACGACCGCGCCCAGTTCGCGTGCGGCGGCCGCCGCGACCTCATCGGGGGTCACCACCGCTATGGACCGCACCGCCGGCACGGCTGCAGCCGCGGTGATCGTGTCCACCAGCATGGCCAGGACCAGCCGTTCCCGGGCGTCGGCGCCGAACAGCGCCGAGAGCCTGCTCTTGGCGGCGTCGAGACGCTTGACCGCGATGATCAGCCCGGCGTCCATGGCCGCCATCCTGCCAGCGCCGGAGTGATTTAGGTTGATAGGTAACGACGGAGAGTGCGGAGGTCGATGAGCGGGGCAGGGACTGCGGCGGTGATGGGTGCGGGCGCCTGGGGAACCGCGGTCGCCAAGGTGCTGGCCGACGCGGGCAGCGAGGTCCGACTGTGGGCACGCACCCCCGAGGTGGCCGACGAGATCAATGGTGGACACACCAACAGCCGGTATCTGCCCCGGATCGTGCTGCCCGATACGGTCCGGGCCACCACCGACTCGAGTGAGGCGCTCGACGGGGTGACCACCGTCATGCTCGGCGTGCCGTCGCAGACGCTGCGAACCAACCTCGAGGCGTGGCGCGGCAGCATCGCCGAAGAGGCGACCCTGGTGAGCCTCGCCAAGGGGATCGAGTTGGGCACGCTGATGCGGATGAGCCAGGTGATCGTCGCGGTCACCGGGGCCGAACCCGGGCAGGTCGCGGTGGTCTCCGGTCCCAACCTCGCCGACGAGATCGCTGACGAGCAACCCGCCGCGACCGTGGTGGCGTGCCCGGACTCCGGCCGCGCGGTCGCCGTTCAGCGCGCGCTCAGCACCGGCTATCTGCGGCCTTACACCAACTCCGATGTGGTGGGCACCGAGATCGGTGGCGCGTGTAAGAACGTCATCGCGCTGGCCTGCGGGATGGCCGCCGGCGTCGGCTTGGGCGAGAACACCGCCGCGGCGATCATCACCCGGGGTCTGGCCGAGATCATGCGGCTCGGAATTGCGTTGGGCGCCAAGACCGCAACGCTTGCGGGGCTCGCCGGGGTGGGTGACCTGGTAGCCACCTGCACATCGGCCCATTCCCGCAATCGAAGCTTCGGCCAACGCCTCGGCCGCGGCGACACACTGGCCCAGGCGCAGGCCGCAACCGAGGGGCACGTCGCCGAGGGCGTCACCTCGTGTTCGGCGATCCTGTCACTGGCCTCCAGTTACGGGGTGGAGATGCCGCTCACCGAGGCGGTGTTCGGGGTCTGCCACCGGGGACTGTCCGTCGACGAAGCCGTCCTGCTGTTGCTGGGGCGTAGCACCAAACCGGAGTGAGCCCATGAACCAGCGCTACGGTGATTCCACCCGCACGGTCAAAGCCGTCGACTCCGACGCGGTCGCCGGACAACCGGTGGCGCACTACCCGGTGCCGGTGTCGGCATTCCACCTGTCGGCCGACGAGGGCAGCGAGGCCCATGTCTACGGCCGGTACTCCCATCCGGTCTGGGTTCACCTTGAGGCCGCGGTCGCCCAACTCGAGGACGCGACATCCGCACTCGTCTTCGGCTCCGGGATGGCGGCGATCACTGCCGCGCTCCGGGTCCTGGCGCGGCCCGGTTCGGTGCTGGTCGTGCCATCCGACGGCTACTATCAGGTCAGACGTTATGCCCGCGAATGCCTTGCACCGCTGGGGGTTTCGGTACGAGAGGTAGCCGCTGACCGTATCTGTGACGCCGCCGTCGATGCCGACGTGGTGCTGGCGGAGACGCCGACCAACCCTGCGCTCGATGTGGTGGACCTGCATCTGCTCGCCGGCATCTGCCATCGCCGCGGCGGCCGGTTGCTGGTCGACAACACCGCCGCGACGCCGTTGGGTCAGCAACCGCTCTCGATGGGTGCGGACCTGGTGGTGGCCAGCGCCACCAAAGCCCTGGCCGGGCACAGCGACCTGTTGGCCGGATACGTCGCCGGCAGTCAGCCGGAGTTGATCGACGCCATCGAACGTGAGCGTCTGCTGTCCGGCCCGATCCTGGGGGCGCTGGAGTCCTGGCTGCTACTGCGCAGCATCGGAAGCCTCGGCTTGCGCTTCGACCGGCAGTGCCAGAACGCGCTGGCGCTGGCCACCGCCCTGCACGGCCACCCCGCGGTGCGTTCGGTGCGCTACCCGGGCCTGCCCGGCGACCCGTCGCATCCGATCGCGGTCGCCCAGATGCGGCGGTTCGGCGGTCTGCTGGCCGTCGAGCTTGCCGACGCGGACGCGGTCCACGCTCTGGTGCAGCGCAGCGAGTTATTGATCGCCGCCACGAGTTTCGGGGGAATCCACACCTCGGTGGACCGCCGCGCACGCCACGGCGATGCGGTGCCGGCCGGATTCGCCCGGATCTCGACGGGCATCGAGGACACCGACGACCTGGTGGCCGACGTCGTGGGCGCTCTGGATTCGGCGGGGCTGTAGCCTCTTCTGCTTGTGACCGTCCGCCCCGGCTCCCGGATCCGCGTCGCCGTCGTCTACGGCGGGCGAAGCTCCGAGCACTCCATCTCCTGCGTGTCGGCCGGCAGCATTCTGCGCAACCTGGACCCCGAACGATTCGACGTGGTGCCGGTGGGAATCGCCCGGGACGGTTCGTGGCTGCGCGCCGACGTCGACCCGGACCAACTCACGATCGCCGACGGAAAGCTGCCCGAGGTCAGCGGCGGCTCGCACGCACCGCTCGACGGCGTGGCCGAGATTCTGTCCTCGGTGGATGTGGTGTTCCCGATCCTGCACGGTCCCTACGGCGAGGACGGCACCATCCAGGGGCTGCTCGAACTGGCCGGCGTTCCCTATGTGGGGGCGGGGGTGTTCGCCAGTGCGGCGGGGATGGACAAGGAGTTCGCCAAGAAGCTGATGGCCGCCGCCGGCCTGCCAGTCGGCGACCATCTGGTACTGCGCCCCCGTCAGGCCCGGCCGGAACCGGAAGACATTGCCCGTCTTGGGTTTCCGTTGTACGTCAAACCGGCGCGGGGCGGATCCTCGATCGGGGTCAGCCGGGTCACCGATCCCGCCGGCCTGGCCGGCGCCATCGCCGAGGCGCGCCGTCACGACCCGAAGGTGATCATCGAGGCCGGGGTCGAGGGCCGCGAGTTGGAATGCGGCGTCCTGGAGTTCGCCGATGGCACGGTGCGGGCCAGCACTGTCGGCGAGATCAGGGTGGCCGGGGTGGGCGGCCGCGATGACGGCTTCTACGACTTCGAGACCAAGTATCTCGACGATGCCG
The DNA here is from genome assembly GCA_029979305.1 of Mycobacteriaceae bacterium. GTDB lineage: Bacteria > Actinomycetota > Actinomycetes > Mycobacteriales > Mycobacteriaceae > Mycobacterium. Next base: position 7,091 of record JAPOHV010000063.1, read on the forward strand.
CCGAACTCGAGGTCCCGGCAGCGGTCGACTCGGACACTGTGAAACTGTTGCAGGACTTGGCGATCCGCACCTTCACCGCGCTGGACTGTCAGGGATTGGCGCGGGTGGACTTCTTCCTCGCGTCCGACGGCCCGGTGATCAACGAGATCAACACCATGCCGGGGTTCACCACGATTTCGATGTATCCGCGGATGTGGGGCGCCAGCGGTGTGGACTACCCGACCCTGGTGGGAACGATGGTCGAGACGGCGCTGGCGCGGGGCACCGGCCTGCGCTGATCAGGGTCTGCCGGGCCGGATCGGCATGGCCGGCATGGTCCGCGCGATGACGTCGGACATGGTCTGGATCGGCGTCGGCCCCGATCCGTCGGGCAGTGTCAGCGCCACGTAAGCCGGACGGTCGACGCACAGCCAGGTCACCCGTCCCGTGGCGGCATCCTCCAGCCGGAACCACTGCACGTCGTCGACCATCTGGATCGGCGCGCCCACGACGAATTCGGCGGGTCGGTCGACACCGCAGCGCAGGATCACCGGGTCGCCGGCCGGGTTCCGGTCGTCGCGCCAGGCAGCGGCGCCGGCCGGGGTGGGCGCGGCGGTGTCGGCACGCCGGAAGTCGCCGAGCCGGTCGGGCAGTGTGGCCAGCAGCGCCCGACACTCGGGTCCGTCCGCCTGCGCGGCGGGCAGCGCCGCGATCACCACCGGACCGGGCCGGGTGTGGCGGGTGGCGGCGACGGCCAGCACCACGCCGATGGAGGCCACCGCCAGCGCCAGCGCGGCGATCATGAGGGCGCGTGGCGGGGCGTCGGAGTCAGTATCGGCGGGATCGCCCTGCACGTCGTCACCTCACCTGCCGGCCCTACACTGACGGGCTCAAAGTACCGCAGCGCGGGGGCGGACCCGGGGGAGAGGATTGGGGCCATGCCGGATGCCGCCGATCCCACCGTGCGTGATCTGGGCGAGTTCGCCGTCATCGACCGGCTGGTGGCCGGGCGCAGCCACCCGGCGGGCGTGACGGTCGGTCCGGGCGACGACGCGGCGGTGCTGGCCGCGCCGGACGGCCGGGTCGCCGTCAGCACCGACATGCTCGTCGAAGGCCGCCACTTCCGGCTGGATTGGTCCACTCCTCATCAGGTAGGCCGAAAGGCGATAGCGCAGAACGCCGCCGATATCGAGGCCGTGGGTGCCAGGATCACCGGCTTCGTCGTGGCGTTCGGGGCGCCCGGCGACACCCCGGCGGGCCGCGTCGCCGAACTGGCCGACGGTATGTGGGCCGAGGCGGCCCGGGTGGGGGCGAGCATCGTCGGCGGCGATCTGGTGTCCAGCCCGCAGTGGGTGGTGTCGGTGACCGCCCTCGGCGATCTCGAGGGCCGCGGGCCGGTGCTGCGCAGCGGTGCCCGGCCCGGTTCGGTGATCGCCGTGGCCGGTGATCTGGGCCGCTCTGCTGCCGGATTTGCGTTGCTGGACAACGATATCGGCGGCTTCGACGAACTGCCGGCCCGTCACCGGGTGCCGCAGCCGCCGTACGGCCAGGGCAGGGCGGCGGCGCAGGGCGGAGCGCAGGCGATGACCGACATCTCCGACGGCCTGGTGGCCGACCTGCGACATATGGCCGCGGCGTCCGGTGTCGTCATCGACCTGCGCGCGGCCGCGCTGCGCGAGGACGTCGACGCGGTGGCCCCCGCCGCGCGGGCCGCCGGCGTGGACCCCTGGTCGCTGGTGCTCGGTGGCGGGGAGGACCATGCGCTGGCGGCGTGCTTTTCCGACTACCCGCCGCACGGCTGGCGGGTGATCGGCGCGGTGCGGGCAGGTCCGGCCGAGGTGCTGGTCGACGGTCGGCCCTTCAGCGGAACCGCGGGCTGGCAGTCCTATGACTGACCGGTCGCGTTAGGTTTGTGCGCCGTGACCGCCCGGCCCCTCAACGAACTCGTCGACGACGGCTGGGCGCAGGCGCTCACGCCGGTGGCCGACCAGGTCGGCCGGATGGGTGATTTCCTGCGTGCCGAGGTCGCCGCGGGCCGGCGTTACCTGCCGGCCGGGCCGAACGTGCTGCGGGCATTCGGCTTCCCCTTTGCGGCGGTACGGGTGCTGATCGTCGGGCAGGACCCCTACCCGACACCCGGGCACGCGGTGGGGTTGAGCTTCTCGGTGGCGCCCGACGTCCGGCCGCTGCCACGCAGCCTGGCCAACATCTTCGCCGAGTACAGCGCGGATCTGGGCTATCCGCAGCCGCACAACGGTGATCTGACCCCCTGGGCGCAGCGCGGCGTGATGCTGCTCAACCGGGTTCTGACCGTGCGGCCGGGAAACCCGGCGTCGCACCGTGGGAAAGGCTGGGAGGCGGTCACCGAATGCGCGATCCGCGCGCTGGTCGCGCGCGACCAGCCGATGGTGGCGGTGCTGTGGGGCCGCGACGCGGCGACCCTCAAGCCCATGCTGGCGGCGGGGCACTGCGCGACGATCGAATCAGCGCACCCCTCGCCGCTGTCGGCGAGCCGGGGATTCTTCGGGTCCCGGCCGTTCAGCCGGGCCAATGAACTGCTGACCGGGATGGGCGCCGACCCGGTGGACTGGCGACTGCCCTAGCCGCGACGCCGACGACCCGTCAGCCGCGGACGACCTTGCCGGCCTTCAGGCAGGAGGTGCAGACGTTGAGCCGCTGCTTATTGCCGCCGGGGCGGCTGGCGGCGTGAACGGTCTGAATGTTCGGGTTCCACCGGCGGTTGGTCCGGCGGTGCGAATGCGACACCGACTTGCCGAACCCGGGGCCCTTCCCACAGATATCGCACACGGCAGCCATGTCACTCCTCAAATTCTTGGGGCCAGCTGGGGGTTTACCCATCGGCGCGGGAGCTCCCACGCGCGCGGCCCGACAGTGTGTCAAGGATACCGGCGGGACGGAGCGAACACCAAAATGGCCCGGTGTGTGGCGGAGACGGTCCGTCGGCCCTGCTGGCTAGGCTGACGTTGATCGGAGGTGGGGATGGCCGAGCGGCGGCTGGACGCGACCGCGCTGCGCGACTGGGCGCACAGCTGCATCACCGACCTGATCCGGCACACCGACGAGATCAACGCCCTCAACGTCTATCCCGTCGCCGACTCCGACACCGGCACGAACATGCTGTTCACCATGCGGGCCGCGGTCGCCGAGGCGGCGGACCGGGACGGCGACGTCACCGCTGTCGCGCAATCCCTGGCCCGTGGCGCGCTGAGCGGGGCCCGGGGCAACTCCGGGGTGATCCTGTCGCAGATCCTGCGTGCGCTCGCCGAGGTCAGCGCCGGCGCCGCGCGCGACCGTGACATCGCCGACCTGGACGCCGCTCTGCTGGGTGCGACGCTGCGCCACGCGGTGGCCCTGGTGGTCGCCGCGATGGGCGGCCGGGTGGTCGATGGAACCGTGGTGTCAGTGCTGCAGGCCGCCGCCGGCGCGGTGGAACAGGCTGCCGGGGAGGGTGCGGGACTGGCGGTGGCCGCTGCCGCCGCCGGGGAGGCCGCGGCGGTGGCGCTGGACGGCACGACCGCCCAGCTGCCCGTCCTGGCCGAGAACGACGTGGTGGACGCGGGCGGCCGCGGTCTGCTGGTGCTGCTCGACACCTTGACGGCGACCGTCGCCGGTCACGCCCCGGTCCGCCGCGCCTACCTGCCGGCGGCCCCGGGTGCCCGACCCGAGGTGACCGAGCCGCCGCCCCCGCAGTTCGAGGTGATGTATCTGCTGGGCGGCTGCGACTCGGACACCCTCGACCGGCTGCGTCGTCAACTGCACAGCCTTGGCGATTCCGTCGCCGTGGCCCCGGCCGCCGACGGCCGGCATTCGATCCATGTCCACACCGACGACGCCGGGGCGGCGGTCGAGGCCGGTCTGGCCGCCGGCGCGATCAGCCGGATCCGCATCTCGGCGCTGGAGACCGGGAGGATCGCCCCGGGGGGATGGGCCCGGCAGCGGGCGGTGCTGGCGGTCGTCGACGGCGACGGCGCCGAGCGGCTGTTCGGCGGGGAGGGCGCCTGCGTGGTGCGACCCGATCCCGAACTGGTGGATCCGGCGAACGGACTCAGCGCCGACCGGCTGCTGCGCGCCCTGGTCGACACCGGCGCCGCCCAGGTGATGGTGCTGCCCAACGGCTACGTCGCCGCCGAGGACCTGGTGGCGGGCTGCACCGCCGCGATCGGCTGGGGAATCGACGTGGTTCCGCTGCCCTGCGGTTCGATGGTGCAGGGCCTGGCCGCCCTGGCCGTTCACGACGCGCACCGCCAGGCCGTCGACGACGGCTACACCATGGCCCGGGCGGCGGCCGGATCACGGCACGGCTCGGTGCGGCTGGCCACCGAGCAGGCGCTCACCTGGGCGGGCGCCTGCCTGCCCGGCGACGGCCTGGGCATCTCCGGCGACGAAGTCGTGGTCGTCGACCCCGATCCGGTCGCCGCCGCCGCCCGCCTGATCGACCTGCTGCTGGGCTCCGGCGGGGAACTGGTGACCGTGCTGATCGGGGCCGGGGCGCAGCCCGGCGGCGATGCCGTCGCCGAGGCGCTGGCCGGGCATGTGCGCCGTCGCCACCCGGGCACGGACTTCAACAGTTACCGAACCGGCCACCGCGGCGACATGCTGCTGATCGGGGTGGAGTGACCCATGCGATCGCCGGGAGTGTCGCTGACCGACCGCCTCGACTCGGTGCTGGGCGCCAAGGCCGCCCGGGCCCTTGACGACGTGTTCGGCATCCGCACCGTCGACGACCTGTTGCGCCACTACCCGCGCAAATACAGCGAGGGCATGACGGTCCGGGGCGAGGACGACCAACCGCCGGAGGAGGGCGAGCACATCACCTTCGTCGGCGAGATCGAAAAAGCCGAAACCCGATGGACCAACCGCCAGCCCCGCCGCGAGTACCTCGTGGTGACCTTGCGCAACCGCCGCCCCAAAGTCACCGCCACCTTCTTCAACGCCCGCTTCCTCAAGGGCGGACTGGTCGCGGGGACTCGGCTGATGCTGTCCGGTGAGGTCGGCTACTACAAGGGAACGATGCAGCTGACCCACCCGGCGTTCCTGATGCTGGAGTCGCCCAGCGGCAAGAAGTTCGGCACCAAGTCGCTCAAGGCCATCGCCGGCGCCGCCGGTGACCAAGCGGGCGAGTTCGACATCTCGGTATTCGAGCGCGACTTCTTCCCGATCTACCCGGCGAGCGCCAAGCTGCAGAGCTGGGATATCTACGCCTGTGTGCGTCAGGTTCTCGACGTCCTGGATCCGGTACCCGAGCCGTTGCCGGAATCTGTTGTGCAGCAACGACACCTGGTGAGCGAAGATGCGGCGCTGCGGGCGATACACACCGCCGAGAACGGGAGAGAACGCGACAGCGCCCGCGAGCGGCTCACCTTTGACGAAGCCGTCGGCCTGCAATGGGCGCTGGTGCGTCGCCGTCACGGCGAACTGGCCGATTCCGGACCGCCCGCCCCGCCCCGGCCCGACGGCCTGGTGGCCGCGATGTCGGGCCGGCTGCCGTTCGAGCTGACCGGCGGACAGCGCGAGGTGCTCGAGGTCATCGCCGGCGAATTGGCCGCCACCAGACCTATGCACCGGCTGCTGCAGGGCGAGGTCGGGTCCGGGAAGACGATCGTCTCGGTGCTGGCGATGCTGCAGATGGTCGACGCCGGATACCAGTGCGCGTTGCTGGCGCCGACGGAAGTCCTTGCCGCCCAGCATTACCGCTCGATCCTCGACATCCTCGGTCCGCTGGCAATGGCAGGCCAACTCGGTGGTGACGATCGCGCCACCGGCGTGGCGCTGCTGACCGGTTCGATGTCGGCCGCCCAGAAGCGCCAGGTCCGCGACCAGGTGGCCGCCGGCACCGCCGGCATCGTGATCGGCACACACGCGCTGCTCCAGGACGCCGTCGAGTTCAGACGGCTGGGCATGGTGGTGGTCGACGAACAGCACCGATTCGGCGTGGAACAACGAGACAGGTTGCGGGCCAAGGCCCCCGAAGGCCTCACGCCCCATCTGCTGGTGATGACCGCGACGCCGATCCCGCGCACCGTCGCACTGACGGTCTACGGCGATCTGGAAACCTCGACGCTGAGCGAGCTTCCGCGCGGCCGGCAGCCGATCACCACCACGACAATTTTCGTCAAGGAGAAGCCCCAGTGGCTGCAGCGGGCCTGGCAGCGAGTCACCGAGGAGGTCGCGCAGGGGCGCCAGGCCTATGTGGTCGCCTCCCGCATCGACGAGGACGACAAGGCCGACCCCGATCAGAACGGGTCGCCGCCGATCACCGTGGTCAGCCTCTACGAGCAGTTGCGCCGCGGCGCACTGTCCGGGTTGCGGCTCGGCCTCATGCACGGACGGTTACCGGCCGACGAAAAGGACGCGGTGATGGCAGCCTTCCGGGCCGGTGAGATCGACGTGCTGGTCTGCACCACCGTGATCGAGGTCGGCGTCGACGTTCCCAACGCCACGGTCATGGTCGTCATGGATGCCGATCGGTTCGGCGTCAGCCAGTTGCACCAGCTGCGCGGCCGGATCGGGCGCGGCGCCCACGCCAGCCTCTGCCTGCTGGCCACCGGGCTGCCGCAGCACTCCAAGGCCGGCGAACGGCTCGAGGCGGTGGCCGGGACACTCGACGGTTTCGCACTCGCGGATCTGGATCTGCGGGAGCGGCGCGAGGGAGACGTGCTCGGCGTCAATCAGTCCGGGCGCACGACAAAGCTGCACTTTCTGTCCCTGATCGACCATCTCGATCTGATCGTGGCGGCCCGCGAACTGTGCGAGTCGGTGTACGCCGGCGATCCGGACAACCCGGGGATGGCCACGCTGGCCCGGCCGTTCACCGATTCGGAGCGCATCGACTTCCTGGACAAGGCGTGAAGCGCAGCACGCTGCTGCTGCTCGCGGTCGCGGCGGCCATAGCCGTCGTCGTGGCCGTGCAGGTGCTGCTCGCGGCCGGGCATCCCGGTCGGACCGCACAGGCCGGTGCGCCCCGAGTTCAGCCGGGGACGGACGTGCTGGCCGGAGTGGTGGTGGTGCCGCAGCGGGTGCGTCGCGACGACTACCGCAGGGCGGCGTTCGGCGCCGCATGGGACGACGACAACGGCGCTCCGGGTGGCCGAAACCGTTGCGACACAAGAGATGACATTCTGGAGCGCGACCTGTTCGAGAAGACTTATGTGTCGATCAAACGGTGTCCGCGGGCGGTGGCGAGCGGGACGCTGCGCGACCCCTACACCAACTCCACGGTCGCGTTCGTCCGCGGCAACCAGGTGGGCTCCTCGGTCCAGATCGACCATATCGTTCCGCTTGCGTTCGCCTGGGATATGGGCGCGAGGGACTGGACTGCGCAGTTGCGCAAGCGTTTTGCCAATGACCCGGCCAACCTGCTGGCTGTCGCGGGACAGGCCAACCAGGACAAGGGCGACCTGCCGCCGGGGGAGTGGCTGCCGCCGAATGCCGCGTTCCGGTGTCAGTACGCCGTGGCGTTCATCGGCGTGCTGCGCGGCTATC
>JAPOHV010000097.1 GCA_029979305.1 Mycobacteriaceae bacterium
GCTGACCCTGGCCGATGATCTCCTCGACCTGCTGGCGCACGGCCTCAAGGGAGATGCCCAGGCTCTCGAGGGCCTTGGCGGCGACGCCCTCGCCCTCGCGGATCAGGCCGAGCAGGATGTGCTCGGTGCCGATGTAGTTGTGGCCCAGTTGCAATGCCTCGCGCAGGCTCAGCTCGAGCACTTTCTTGGCCCGCGGGGTGAACGGGATGTGGCCGGACGGCGCCTGCTGGCCCTGGCCGATGATCTCCTCGACCTGGGAGCGCACACCCTCCAGGGAGATGCCGAGGGACTCCAGCGACTTGGCCGCGACACCCTCGCCCTCGTGAATCAGACCCAGCAGGATGTGCTCGGTCCCGATGTAGTTGTGGTTGAGCATCCGGGCCTCTTCTTGAGCCAGGACGACCACCCGTCGGGCGCGATCGGTAAATCTCTCGAACATCGGTGCTACCTGCTTCCGTCACCTGGTGCCGCGGTAGTCACCACGCACCTGAACGCCCACTCTAGTGGGCGGCGCCGGGAGGTGCTCTCCCCTGCTGCCGACCCGACCGTCAGCGCGGACACAGCAGTGCAACGCCACGGCACCCCGAATCGTTTCCCGCCGGCGCGGCCAGGCACTTCGCGGCTAGCGAAACGCCGGTGACAAGACGGTGACGAGTGCGCCGCGCGGCTCAGCCGGCGGCGTGGAAAGCCTCGATGACCTCTGCCGGAATACGACCGCGGGTGGACACCTTGTGGCCGTTACGGCGAGCCCATTCCCGGATCGCCGCACTCTGTTCCCGATCGATGGAGCCCCGGCCGCCGCGGCCGGACCCCGAACGCCCGCGGCGGCGCCCGCCGACCCGGCGCCCGGCGTCGATCCAGTGCTTGAATTCGTCACGAATTCTCTTCGCGTTCTTCGCCGAGAGGTCGATCTCGTAGCTCACGCCGTCAATGGAGAATTCGACGGTTTCATCGGCGGGACCCTCACCGTCGAAATCGTCGACGAGGGTGACGGTCACTTTTTTGGCCATGACTTTTTAGTCCTTCTCTGCGAACTTCGTCGATGCATCCCCGCCACTAATGTGCCATAAAGGTGCCGGAAAAGACAGGAATTCCGTATTCCGCGAGTTCAGTTACCGTGGCGGCGGACAATCGGGAACAAAACCGTCTCCCTAATTGAGAGTCCGGTGAGCACCATAAGCAGCCGGTCTATTCCCATTCCGGTCCCGGTCGTCGGGGGCATGGCGTATTCCATTGCGGCCAGAAAATCCTCGTCGAGCGCCATTGCCTCATCGTCGCCGGCGGCCGCCGCGCGCGCCTGGGCGGCGAAACGCTCCCGTTGAATAACCGGGTCCACCAGTTCGGAATATCCGGTGGCCAGCTCGATGCCGCGAACGTAGAGGTCCCACTTCTCGGTGACCCCCGCCACGCTGCGATGTTCGCGGGTCAGCGGGGTGGTCTCCACCGGGAAATCCTTCACGAAAGTCGGCGCCCATAAAGTGCTGCCGACGCAGTGCTCCCACAACTCCTCGATGATTTTCCCGTGGCCATATCCGCGATCCCGTGGAATCTCCACGCCCAGCCGGTCGGCAATTGCGAGCAGGTATTCCACCGGGGCCCCCGGGGCGATCTCCTCGCCGAGCGCCTCGGACAAAGACGGATACATTTCCACCGACGGCCATTCCCCGTCGAGATCGTAGACAGTGCCGTCCGGGAGCTGCACCCGCCGGGTGCCGATCGCCTCGTCTGCCACTTCCTGAATGAGTTCCCGGATCATGACCGCGGAATCGTCGTAGGTCCCCCACGCCTCATACGTCTCGAGCATGGCGAATTCCGGCGAATGGGTCGAATCGGCCCCTTCGTTGCGGAACACCCTATTGAGTTCGAAAACCTTTTCCAGGCCGCCCACCACGCAGCGCTTCAGGAAAAGTTCCGGCGCTATCCGCAAAAACAGGTCGGCATCGAGGGCGTTGGAGTGGGTGACGAACGGCCTCGCCGCCGCTCCCCCGGCCAGGGTCTGCAGCATCGGGGTCTCCACCTCGAGAAATCCGCGGCGCTCCAGTGCGTTGCGAACGGCCCGCACTACCGCGATCCGCTGGCGGGCCACGGCGCGGGCCTGCGGGCGCACGATCAGGTCGACGTAGCGCTGCCGGACCCTGGCCTCCTCGCTCATCTCCCTGTGGGCGACCGGCAGCGGACGCAGCGCCTTGGCGGCCATCTGCCAGGAGTCGGCCTGGACCGAGAGCTCGCCGCGGCGGGAGCTGATCACCTCGCCGTGCACGAAGACGATGTCGCCCAGGTCGACATCGGACTTCCAGGCCTCCAGTTCCCGCTCGCCGACACCGGCCAGGCTGATCATGGCCTGCAGCTGGGTGCCGTCGCCCTCCTGCAGGGTTGCGAAGCAGAGCTTGCCGGAATTGCGGGAGAACACCACCCGGCCGGTGACGCCCACGACATCACCGGTGGTCGAGTCCGCCGGCAGATCGGGGTAGCGGGCACGGATCTCGGCGAGGGTATGGGTGCGCGGCACATCCACCGGGTAGGCCTGCCGGCCTTCCTCGAGCAGGCGCTGGCGCTTTCCCTGCCGGATCCGGAACTGCTCGGGGACGTCGTCGCCGGCATCGGGTGCGTCAGCATCGGTCACGGCGTGCCAGCTTAAATGGGCCACCGCGAGACGGGTTCGGCGAGTGGGGATCAGGAGGCGGGCTTGGCGCGGCCCCGGGGGCCCTCCTGGTTGCGCTCGAAGACCATCCGCAGCCCGTCGAGGGTGAGGTCTTTGTCGTAGTGGTCGACGGTACGCAGTTCGGGCAGCATCAGCGGGGCGCCGTGTCCGGTGGCCACCACTGCGACATCGCTGCCGGCGAAGCCGTCGACGTCCTCGCGGATTCGGTTCACCAGCCCATCGACCAGACCGGCGAATCCGAACACCGCCCCGGACTGCATGCATTCCACCGTGTTCTTTCCCACCACCGAGCGCGGCCTGGTCAGCTCCACGCGGCGCAGCGCCGCCGATCGGGCGGCGGCGGCGTCGGAGGAAAGCTGTACGCCCGGAGCGATCGCGCCGCCGAGGAACTCGCCTTTCGCCGAGACCACGTCGACGCAGATCGACGAACCGAAGTCCACCACGATGGCGGCGTTGTTGAACTTGGTGTAGGCCGCCAGGCAGTTCACGATGCGGTCGGCCCCCACCTCCTTCGGATTGTCGACCAGCAGCGGGATTCCGGTCCTGATCCCCGGTTCGATCAGGACATGCCGGGCCGCCGGCCAGTACTGGTCGAGCATCACGCGGATCTCGTGGAGCACCGAGGGCACCGTCGACAATCCGGTGACGCCGGTGAGCCGTTCGGAATCGTCTCCGATCAGGCCCTCGATCGTCAGTGCGAGTTCATCGGCGGTCACTTCGGGTTCGGTGCGGATCCGCCAGTTGTGTGCCACCTTCGCGTGATCGCCGGAGCCGGTGATCAATCCGACGACGGTATGGGTGTTGCGGACGTCGATGGCAAGTAGCACGTTAGCTCCCGGCCCCGTCCCTGCGCTGGAACATCAGTTCCTCCAGGTCATTTCATGCTCGGCCTCGTCGCCCGGCTCGGTGTCGGCGCCGGGCAGATCGATCGCGATGTTGTCGAGCAGACGGGTACGGCCCAGTCGGGCTGCAACGAGTAGTCGCGCCGGACCGAAGGCGGGCGCGGGCTCGAGCCACGGCCCGCGCAGTTCCAGATAGTCGGTGTCGATCGAGGGCACCTCGTCGAGAACCGCACGGGCGGCATCCACGACGGCGGCCGGGCCGCCGCCGGCGGCATACATCCCGGCCAGCAGTGCCGAGGACAGTGCGGTGGCCTGTTCACGCTCCTCGGGGGTCAGGTAGCGGTTGCGCGACGACATCGCCAGACCGTCGGACTCGCGGACGGTGGGCACTCCCACGATGCGGACCCCGACGTTGAGGTCGTCGGTCATCTGACGAATGAGCACCAGCTGCTGGTAGTCCTTCTCGCCGAAGAAGGCGCGGTCCGGCCGCACAATCTGCAGCAGTTTGAGTACCACGGTCAGCATTCCGGTGAAATGCGTTGGGCGCGAGGCACCCTCGAGTTCAGCGCCCAGCGGGCCCGGGTGAACCGTGGTGCGCGGGCCGTCCGGGTACATAACTGACGCAGTGGGGGTGAACACCACCTCGACCCCCTCGTCGGTGAGCTTCTCGAGGTCCGCGTCCAGGGTCCGCGGGTAGGCATCGAGGTCCTCGCCGGCCCCGAACTGCAGCGGGTTGACGAAGATCGAGACCACGACCACCGAGCCCGGAACACGTTTGGCAGCCCGGACCAGGGCGATGTGCCCCTCGTGCAGCGCCCCCATGGTGGGCACCAGCATCACTCGCCGTCCGGTGTGCCGCAACGCCTTGCTGACCTCCGACACTGCATGGGGTGTCGGGTAGACGTTCAACTGCCCGGCGCTGAATTGGGGGCCCTTGGCGCTCATCGGCGCGAACCCGGGGAGCGTGACCACTCAGTCAACACCGAACAGACCTCCTCGGGTGCGTGGGCTCGCTGCGCGGTGCGCAGTGAGTCGGCGCAATATGCCTGCGCCAGTTGGGGATCAACGTCGTTGAGTGCAGCGAGATGGGCGGCGACGGCCGAGGCGTCGCCGCGGGCGACCGGCCCGGTCAGCGCGCCCTGGCCGCGCTGCAGGGTGTTCTCCAGCGCCGCTCTGGCCAGCGGACCGATGACACGTTCGGCCAGGCCTCCGGGCGCGTCTCCGACAGTCTCCTGTCCGAGAAGCTCCTGTCCGGCCAGTGCGGCACGCAGTGCGGCGACGGCGTCGGCGACGACGGTGACGATGTGGTTACTGCCGTGCGCCAGCGCGGCGTGGTAGAGGGTGCGTGCCTCTTCGCGTACCCCGAACGGTTCGCCCCCGATCTCCAGAACCAGCGACTGCGCGATGGCGTAGCCGATCTCGTCGGCGGCGGTGATGCCGAAGCAGGTGTCCGCCAGCCGGGCGATGTCCTCGTCGGCCCCGGTGAACGTCATCGCCGGATGGATCGCGAGCGGAACACAGCCCTGCCCGGTAAGCGGGGACAGCACGGCGATCCCGTTCGCGCCGGAGGTGTGTACGACGATGGTGCCGCGGCGAACCGCCCCGGTGGCGGCGAGGCCGCCCACCAGTCCCGGCAGTTCGGCATCGGGAACGGTCAGCAGCAGCAGTTCGGCGCTGTCGGCGACATCGGGTACCGGCAGCACCGGCGTCTCGGGCAACCGGCGTTCGGCCAGCCGCCTCGATGCCGCCGAGATGGCACTGCACGCCACCACGACATGCTCGGCACGCTCGAGTGCCGCGCCCAGAGCGGTGCCCACCCGGCCGGCGGAGATGATGCCCACTTTGAGCCGGGCCGGACGCAAGCCGTTGGGGGTCCCCATCCAGACGTCCTCGCTAGGTTCGTTCCGGTCCCGCGACGGGGTACCGGACGTTTTCCGGTGAGTTTAGCCTCCGGATCTCAATCCTTACGGCGACGCCGGCCGCCGCCGCCGGTCGGGCCGGTCACGTTGAACTTCGACAGCAGGTCGGCGATCGACTGTCCGGCCGCGTGCTGGCCCTCGGGTTCGGTATCGGGTTCGGGGGCGGCGGATCGTTCGCCCGGCTCAGGTCCGGGCACCGGCTCCGCCACGCCGCGATGCCGGCCCGGGAGCGGCTGCGGGCCCGCGGAGTGCCGGGAGCGACGCTGTGGCGGCTCGGGCGTGGCGTCGGGGCGCTGCCGGGCGGCCGGAGCGGTCGAATGCCGGCCCGGCCGGGCCTCCGGCGGACGCCACGGACCCTCCGGCGGCGGGGGCGGCGGGGGCGGCGGGGCCGGCCAGGGCGCGGCACGGTCGGGGGTCCGGGGGGCTGCGCGATGTTCGCGGACGCGGGGCTGGGGAGGCGGCGGCAGCGTCATCTCCGGCTCCGGGGTCAACGGTTCTTCCGGCACGTCGATGATCGGTTCCTCGGTGACGGTGATGACTTCCTCGGCGACCAGGGTCACCCGGCTGCTCTCGACCCGGCCGGGCGGCGGGGGCATCGGCACGGCGATGCGCTCGCTCTCCAGCGCCGGACGGTGGCCGAGATCGGTGCCGAGCATCACCTCCAGATGTGACCGCAGCGACGCCAGTTCGGCCCGCAGCGCGGCCATCTCGTCGGCTGCCTGGGCCCCCTCGCGGGCAAGTTGCCGGCGCAGATGCGCTTCGACGGACATCTCGTATTCGCGGCGGGCTGAGATCTCCCGGTCCAACTGCAGGTCATAGACGAACTTCATGTCCCGGGCGCGGGCCTGGGCCACCTCGCTCTGGCGCCGATAGATCACCGTCACGAACGCGGCCACGACGGCGGCCCACAGCGACAGGATCACCGCCAGTCTCAGCAGTTCGACCTTGTTGGTGAAGACCAGGGTGGCGCTCGCCAGGATCGCCAGCACCAGCAGCGCGGTCAACAACATCCACCCGGGTCCGCGGCCGCCGCGCCGAGTCCGGGCGCCGCGGGACGGAACGGTCATGGGCTGCACTGTACCGCGTCGAAAGTGGTTGCCCGCGTCGACAAGCTGCGGCGATTCGCGGTCGTCTAGGGGTCGGCGGCGTCCTGCGCACCGGTCGGATCCCCGGGGGATTTGCAGCTGTTCTGCAGCCACATCGCCGCGATCACGAGCGCCAGCGCGCTCAGCGCGGCAACCGCAGCGCCCGGCAGGTCGGCAGCGGCCACCCGGAGTTCCGATCGCCGCGGGAGCAGGTAGGCGAGTACGGCGATCCACCAGCCGAGCATCACCGCACCGGCCCACGCGGAGGCCTTGGCGACGGCGACGGTGCGGGCGACCGCCAGCGGGTGGAGCCGACCGGGGCCCACCCCGATCCGGCCGTCCCGGATGCGGCTGCGCACCGACACCGCCCACCAGGTCTCGACGGCGGCCACGGCCAACAGCGACAGACCGGTCCAGAGTGTGATCGGGGGGAAATGCCGGTAGAGCAGATGCATCGCCAGGTAGCCCAGCACTGCGGCGGCGGCGGCCGCGGCGGCAAGATCCCGTTTGCGGGTGAGTCCCATCAGAGCTCCGCACCGGGCCGGGTGAGCCGAAGGCCGGTGGCCCGTACGCCGGCGCGCTCGGCGGGATCCAGTTCGTCGAGCAGCCGGCCAACCGGGGTGCGCCGGCCGCCGACGGTCAGTTCGGCGGCCGGGTCGGCGGCCAGCCAGGGGATCAGGACGAAGGCCCGCTGGTGGGCGAACGGGTGCGGCAGACGGAGTTCCTCGGTGCCGGAGACCACCTCCGATTCGCCGTCGGAACAGCAGACCAGGTCGACGTCGAGGGTCCGGGGACCCCACTTGCGGGTTCGCACCCGCTGATTGTCGTTCTCGATCCGCTGAGCCCGGTGCAGCCAGTCCTGCGCATCGGCGCCGGGGTCCTCGGCGATCACCACCGCGTTGAGGAAGGGGCCCTGTTCGACGCCGCCCCAGGCGTCGGTCTCGTAAACCGGTGACACCGCCACAATCGAGCCCCCGACCCCGTCGACGGCGGCCTGCAGACGCGCCAGCCGGTCACCGAGGTTGGAGCCGATCGACAGCACGACTCGGGTCACGTCGCGGCCGGGATGATCTGGCCGCGCCCGCCGCGACGGGAACGCCGAGCCACGACGGCGACGTCGGTGAAGGTCAGTGGGATCGGCGCGTGGGGTTTGTGCACGACGACTTCGACGGCGTGCACACGGGGATCGGCCATCACGTCCTCGGCGATCTCGGCTGCGACGGTTTCGATCAGGTCGCGCGCCGGCCCCGCGACGATGCCGGCGGCGCGCTGGGCCAGCACCCCGTAGTCGTAGGTGTCGGCCAGGTCGTCGCTGGCCGCTGCGCCGGCCAAGTCGATCCACAGCGTGATGTCGATGACGAAGTCCTGTCCGTCGCGCCGCTCATGCTCGAAGACGCCGTGGTTGCCTCGCACGGTCAGACCACGCAGTTCGATGCGGTCAGCCATCGGAATCCGGTGCGCTCGAGGGGTTCTGCCACGCCCCGACGACCCTGAGCGCATCGGCACTGGCACGCACGTCGTGCACCCGCACCCCCCACGCACCGTGCACCGCCGCCAGAGCCGAGATGACCGCGGTGGCGGTCTCCCGCCCGTCCGGGGGCCGCGGCGTTCCGTCCATCGACGCCAACAGTGCTCCCAGGAAGCGCTTGCGTGAGGCGCCGACCAGAACCGGGATCCCGGTGCCGACGAAATCGGGCAGTGCATGCAGCAGCATCCAGTTGTGTTTCGCCGTCTTGGCGAAACCGAGGCCGGGGTCGATGATCAGTTTCGCCGGATCCACCCCGGCGCTGACAGCGGCGTCCACCGTCGCCAGCAGTTCGTCACGCACGTCGGTGACGACGTTCGCGTAGTGCGGTACGTCGTGCGACTGCTCCGGACCGACCGATCGCCAGTGCATCAGCACCCAGGGGACTCCGGCTTCGGCCACCACCCGCGCCATGTCCGGATCGGCCCGACCACCGCTGACATCGTTGACGATCGCAGCCCCGTTTTCGATCGCGGCGTGGGCCACCGCGGCGTGCATGGTGTCGATGCTGACGACGGTCCCCTGCGCGGAAAGCTCTTTCACCACAGGCAGGACTCGGGCGCTTTCCACCGAGGCGTCGATCCGCGTCGCGCCGGGACGGGTCGACTCGCCCCCGACATCGATGATCGAGGCACCTTCGGCAACCAGTGCAAGGCCGTGCCGCACGGCGTGACCCGGGTCGAGGTAACGCCCGCCGTCGGAGAAGGAGTCATCGGTGACGTTGACGACGCCCATCACCAGTGGGGAACCCTTCACTTGCGCAGGATGAGATCCAGCGCCTCGGCTCGAGATGCGTTGTTGGTCTTGAACAGTCCGCGCACGGCGGAGGTCGTCGTAACCGCACCTGCCTTGCGCACACCCCGCATCGCCATGCACAGATGCTCGGCCTCGATCACCACGATCACCCCGCGCGGCTTGAGTTTGCGCATCACCGCATCGGCGATCTGACCGGTCAGCCTTTCCTGCACCTGGGGCCGCTTCGCGTAGAGGTCGACAACCCGGGCCAGCTTGGACAGTCCGGTCACCCGGCCGTCGGCACCGGGGATGTAACCCACATGCGCCATCCCGTGGAAGGCGACCAGATGGTGTTCACAGGTGGAGTACATCGGGATCTGCTTGACCAGCACCAGTTCGTCGTGCTGCTCGTCAAAGGTGGTGTCCAGCACCGTATCCGGATCGGTGTAGAGCCCGGCGAACATCTCACGGAAGGCGCGGGCGACCCGCGCCGGCGTGTCCTTGAGGCCCTGGCGCTCAGGGTCCTCGCCGACAGCGAGCAGCAGTTCCCGCACCGCGGCCTCGGCACGGGCCTGGTCGAAAACCGGGGTGTCCAACGTGATCGAGTCGCGCTTCGGCATGGAAACTCCGTCCGTCACCTGTAGTCCGGGCGGGCGCCGTCGTCGCCGGAATTCTCCTGCGGCCCCGGCGCGGTCGGCGCCGGACGCGGGGGATAGCCCTGTTGCCCGTGATTCGGCGGCTGGCCCCAGCCCGGCGGCGGCGGATACCAGTGTCCCTGCTGCGGGGGCGGCGGCCACCCGGGCGCGCGCCATCCCGACGGTGCGCCGTAGTCGGGCTGGGTAGGTCCGTTGGCTGCGTGGTGACGCCCGCCCGGCTGGGCACTGTGCTGACCGGCACCGTGCTGACCGGCACCGTGCTGACCGCCGGGATGGGCGCCGTTGCCGTTGGAACCCTGGCTCTGCTGGGCGTGCGCCGCGGAGGCCTGGGCGATCGCCTTCTTGAACGCCGGCTCGGGCATCGGCTGGGGCCACGGCTCGCCGCGCTCGATGGCGAGTTCACCCGGGGTCTTGATCGGCGGCTTGTCCGACGGGATCCGGCCACCGAAGTCGTCGAACACCGTCAGCCGGGGGCGCTTGCGCACGTTCGAGAAGATCGCCTCCAACTCTGCGCGGTGCAGGGTCTCTTTCTCCAGGAGTTCACCGGCCAGGATGTCGAGGACGTCGCGGTACTCGGTGAGGATCGCCCACGCCTCGGTGTGGGCGGCCTCGATGAGCTTGCGGACCTCGTCGTCGATGTCGCGGGCGACCTCGTGGCTGTAATCCGCCTGGGTTCCCATGGTGCGGCCCAGGAACGGGTCGCCGTGTTCGGTGCCGTAACGAACAGCGCCGAGTTTGGAGCTCATGCCGTATTCGGTCACCATCGAGCGGGCGATCTTGGTGGCCTGCTCGATATCGGACACCGCGCCGGTGGTCGGCTCGCGGAAGACCAGTTCCTCGGCGGCCCGCCCGCCCATCGCGAACACCAGTCGGGCGATCATCTCCGAGCGGGTCATCAGACCCTTGTCGTCCTCGGGAACCGACACCGCGTGCCCGCCGGTGCGGCCGCGGGCCAGGATGGTGACCTTGTAGATCGGTTCGATATCGGGCATCGCCCAGGCCGCGAGGGTGTGGCCACCTTCGTGGTAGGCGGTGATCTTCTTCTCGGTCTCGCTGATCACCCGGCCCTTGCGCCGCGGGCCGCCGATCACCCGGTCCACGGCCTCCTCCAGTGCGGCGCCGGTGATGATGGTGCCGTTCTCCCGGGCGGTCAGCAGCGCCGCCTCGTTGATGACGTTGGCCAGGTCGGCGCCGGACATGCCGACGGTCCGCTTGGCCAGGCCGTCGAGGTCGGCATCCGGGGACAGCGGCTTTCCCTGCGAGTGCACCCGCAGCACGGCTTTGCGGCCGGCCAGGTCGGGGGTGGACACCGGGATCTGACGGTCGAACCGGCCGGGACGCAGCAGTGCCGGGTCGAGGATGTCGGGCCGGTTGGTGGCGGCGATGAGGATCACGCCCTGGCGTTCGCCGAAGCCGTCCATCTCGACCAGCAACTGGTTGAGCGTCTGCTCGCGCTCGTCGTGGCCGCCACCCAGGCCGGCCCCGCGCTGGCGGCCGACGGCGTCGATCTCGTCGACGAAGATGATGCACGGCGAGTTCTGCTTGGCCTGCTCGAAGAGGTCACGCACCCTGGAGGCGCCGACGCCGACGAACATCTCGACGAAGTCCGAACCGGAGATGGTGAAGAACGTGACCCCGGCCTCGCCGGCGACGGCCCGCGCGA
>JAPOHV010000027.1 GCA_029979305.1 Mycobacteriaceae bacterium
CGCTGCTGGCCCTGCCTGCCCTGGTCGAGGTGGACATCAACGGCGCTCCGGTGCCGGTGGCGTTCTTCGCGGTGGTGTCCATCGGCGTGGTGGGCCTGTACCTGTGCTTCGCGGTGCCGATCTACTACCGGTGGAAGGCCGGCGACTCCTTCCCCGCCGGCACCTGGAATCTGCGCGGCCACCACCGCTGGATGGCGCCGCTGGCGCTGGCCGAGATCATCCTGACCTCGGCCGTGGCGATGTTCCCGACCTCACTGGGCGGGGTGCCGTGGGACCCGAGTTTCGAGTGGAAGTTCGTGAACTACACCCCGCTGGTGGTGTTCGGGGTGCTGATCCTGCTGTGGCTGTACTGGCACGCCTCGGTGAAGAAGTGGTTCACCGGACCGATCCGCCAGGTGGCGCTCAGCGGCGAACAGCTCGGTATCGGCTGATCACCCGGGGTGGTCACCAGGTGCTGCTGCGCAGCACGATCTCAGCAGCCAGTTGAGCGGTGGCGACCTCCGCGTCGCGTTTGCCGCTGAACTCCACCAGCCGGTAGTCGCTGTAGACGAAACGCTGGCTGGCCTTGGCCCATTTGCGCAGGGCCGCGGTGTTGACCAGGACGGTCGTGTTGATCTCCACCGGCGGGCAGTCAGGGTCGTGCACCGTTCCGTTGGGGTCAGGCGCCCGGGGGTGCCCCCGGTCGATGACCACCAGTCCGGTGAACCGATCGGGCCGGGCGGCGGCCACCGCCCAGGCCAGTTCGGCCCCGTGCCGGTCACCGACGAGCACGCCCGACGGCACGTCGAGGGTGTCGAGTATGTCGATGACCGCCTTGGCGTGCAGGCGGGGGTCGGCACCGATGACGACGGTACGGACCGCGGCGGTGTGCAACCGCTTGCACAGCGTCTCGTAGGCGGCGGGAGCGTGCTGGGCTGCGGCGAGCAATACGACGTGGGGGCCACGTGCCGGTCCGGTCACCAGCACCGGCACCCCGAACCCATCGACGGTCATCATCGTCGTGGGCATCAAACGACGCTACTGCCGCGCCACCGACACCGCCGGTGTTTCGGCGATCCTTCTCAGAGACTACTCAGGAAGCTCGCAGTTTGGCGGCCTGCTTACCGAACACGTCCAGGAATGTTTGCGGCAGTGACGCTTTCACCGGGATCTCCGAATTGTTCATCGGGGTCACCGAACCGAAGACCGCGCGGGTGCCGACATTCTGGAAAGCCATGTAGGCACTGCTCGAGGAGCCCCTGAGGTTCATCGTCTGCTGGTAGCCCAGCGCCCCCTCAGCCATGCCCGGCAGTTCGCTGGTGGACATCGGGATGCCCTCGGAGGCGGGGTCGAAGAAGACCTCGTAGGTCGCGCACCGCTCGGCGGCGGCTTTGATCGCGTCGAGTTTGAGGTTCCACGACAGCACGGTCATGACGATGCGGGCGCCGTCGTAGGACACCGCGTACTTGGCCGCGCTCCCCGGTCCGCGCTCGGCGGACTGCTTGATGACGTTGGTCAGGGCGTTGGCGCATCCCTGCGGCCTCGACAGCATCGAGCCGGGCTCGTGGGCGCCGTCGGGCTCACCGGGTTCGTCGGTGATGCGGTCGTACTGCACCCCGGCCGGGAAGTCGGACTCCCCCAGCAGCGCCCGACCCAGCACCGCCCCCGGCCAGGTCGGCGCCCCGTCCACGGTTGCCGCGCAGCCGGAGACCAGCATCGCCGCGGCCAGTGGGGCCAGGCGCCGGGCACGCATCATGGCGATCAGGGTAAGGCACCGACGGTGATCACCGGGGCGGCCGGCGGCGGGCCGTCCAGCAGGGCCAGCACGGCATCGCAGTCGAGGTGGGCGGTCAGCAGGTCGGCCATCAGGTCGAGCTGGGCCTCGCGTCGCTCGGCGACGCTGACCCCGGGAGCCAACCGGAAGCCGGTGACGCCGGCCGCCTCGGCGGCCCCGCACAGCCAGTCGCGACGCAGGGTGTCGTTGTCGAGCAACCCGTGCCAGTGGGTGCCGAAGACCCCGTCGCGCACGTAGCCCTGCGCCGTCCCGTCGACCTCGAACCATGCATCCTCGGCGCAGCGCACCACGTGACCGTGGTGGATCTCGTAGCCCTGCAGCGGAGCCTCCCAGCGCCGCAGCACCTTCTGTTCGGCGAACTCGATATCGGCGTCCAGCAGGCCCAGACCCGCCACCGTGCCACGCCCGCTCTCCACGGTGTCGGTGATGCGACGGCACAGCATCTGCATCCCGCCGCAGATTCCCAGCACCGGACGCCCGCCGCGGGCGTGGGTGACGACGGCGTCGGCCAGGCCGCGGTCACGCAGCCACTGCAGGTCCGCCACGGTGGCTTTGCTGCCCGGCAGGACGACGACGTCGGCGTCGGCGATCTCGGCGGCCTCGCTGACCCAGCGCACCGCAACCCCCGGCTCACACGCCAGGGCTTCCAGATCGGTGGAGTTGGAGATCCGCGGAAACCGGACGGCGGCCACCCGCAGCCACCGGGTTCCCTCGGGCGGCCCGGGGCGGCCCACCGTGCCGCGCGCCGTCACCGACAGCGAGTCCTCGGCGTCCAGCCAGAGATCCTCGCTGTAGGGCAGCACACCGTAGGTGGGCCGCCCGGTCAGTGCCGTCAACCGTTCGAGGCCGGGCGTCAGCAGTGCGGGGTCGCCCCGGAACTTGTTCACGATGAACCAGGCGATGAGCGCCTGGTCTTCGGGGTCGAGCACCGCGACGGTGCCGAAGAGATGCGCCAGCACACCGCCGCGGTCGATGTCGCCGACCACCACCACCGGAAGGCCGGCCGCGCAGGCCAGCCCCATATTGGCCAGATCGGTTGCCCGCAGGTTGATTTCGGCGGGTGATCCCGCCCCCTCGCAGATGACGACGTCGAACTCGGCCCGCAGGGCGGCGAGATCCTCCGCGACGACGCCGGCCAGTCGGTCGCGGTGGGCGATGTAGTCGGCGGCGCCGACGACGCCGGCCGGCCTGCCGCGCACCAGCAGTTGGGAGGTGCGGTCGCTGCCGGGTTTGAGCAGTATCGGGTTGAACCGCACACTGGGGGCCAGGCCCGCGGCCCGGGCCTGGACGGCCTGGGCGCGGCCGATCTCCCCGCCGGCTCCCTGCCCGTCCAGGGCGACCGCGGAGTTGTTGCTCATGTTCTGCGCCTTGAACGGCGCGACCCGGATTCCCTTGCGCGCCAGCATCCGGCACAGTCCGGCGACCACCATCGACTTGCCGGCGTCGGAGGTGGTTCCGGCGACCAGCAGAGCCCCGCCCGTCACGGCAGGGTCAGGATCTCGGCGCCGTCGTCGGTCACCACGATGGTGTGCTCGAACTGCGCCGTCCACTTGCGGTCGCTGGTGGCCACCGTCCAGCCGTCCGGCCAGATCTCGTAGTCCAGCGAACCGAGGTTGATCATGGGCTCGATGGTGAACGTCATCCCGGGTTCGAGCACGGTGTCCACGCTGGGCTGGTCGTAGTGCAGGACCACCAGGCCGTTGTGGAAGGTGGTACCGATGCCGTGACCGGTGAAATCGCGAACCACGTTGTAGCCGAACCGGTTCGCGTAGGACTCGATGACCCGGCCCACCACCGACAGCGCACGTCCCGGCTTGACCGCCTTGATGGCGCGCATGGTGGCCTCTTCGGTGCGTTCGACGAGCAGGCGGTGTTCGGCGTCGACTTCGCCTGCCAGGAATGTGGCGTTGGTGTCGCCGTGCACGCCGTGGATGTAGGCGGTCACGTCGATGTTGACGATGTCGCCCTCGACGATGACCGTGGAGTCGGGGATCCCGTGGCAGATGATCTCGTTGAGCGAGGTGCAGCAGGACTTGGGGTATCCCTTATAGCCCAGGGTCGACGGGTAGGCGCCGTGGTCGACCATGTAGTCGTGGGCGATCCGGTCGAGTTCGTCGGTGCTCACCCCGGGCGCGACGGCCTTGCCGGCCTCGGCGAGCGCTCCGGCGGCGATCCGGCCCGCGATGCGCATCTTCTCGATGACATCGGGTGTCTGCACCCACGGTTCGCTGCCCTCCGCGGCGTCCATGCGGCCGACGTACTCGGGCCGCGCGATGGATTTCGGCACCGGCCGGGTCGGCGACACCGCCCCGGCGCTAAGAGCGCTGCGCATGGCCCCTCACCGGCGCCGCAGCACCGGCGGCACGGGCAGCACCGGCCGTTTGGGGCCGCGGACGTTGACCGAGCCGAGCACCACCCGGCCGGTCAGCACCACATGCGGCTTGCCGTCGGCCGGCGGGTTCTTACGCCGATCGCGGGCACTGCCCCCGTAGACGGTGACATCGTCGAGCGAGGCGCTTGCCCCATCGGGCAGCCGCAGGTTCAGCGAACCCCGCACCATGTCCAGTTCGATCACCACGACGGGCCCGGCGAAGCGGGCGTTGGTGAGGTCGAGGTCCACCGAACCGACCCGGCGCACCAGCGCCAGCCGGGTGGGCACCGTCCACTCGCCGCTGCGGCGCAGCGAGCCCATCCAGCCGCGCAGTTCGAGCCGGTCGGCCGATGACGAGGCGATGGCCCCGGTGCTGGGCAGGTCTCCCACCAGTGACTCCAACTCGGCGGGCTGGCGGGCGGTGGCGACCTGGGCACACCGTTCCTCGAACTCACCGATGTCGATCAGACCCAGCGCGACGGCGTTGTGCAGCCGCCGCAGGGTGCCGTTGCGGTCGGCGTCCGACACCCGCAGCGTGGGCGGGGTGTCGTAGCGGACCACCGCGGTGGTGTCGATCCTGTTCTCGATATCGGTCATGGCCTTTTCAATCTACCGCCGGGGCCGCCACGCCGGTTTCGGTGGCCATCGGGCCGTGTGCCGGCGCGGGCTGTCGTGTGATGGGACTACGCTGACGGCCCATGACCGAGGTTCCCCGACGTTCGGTGTTGGTCGGGGCGGCGCTGTGCCCGCTGGCAGCCCCGCTGGCGGGCTGCGGGCAACAGGGCGACACCCGGGTTCAGCCGCCGCCGGCCGCGGGTCAGGCTCTCGCCCCCGCGGCGGATGTGCCGGTGGGCCAGGCCCGGATCGTCGACGGCACCCTGATAACCCAGCCGAGCGCCGGGGTGTTCAAGGGATTCATCGCCCGCTGCACCCATGCCGGGTGCGCGCTGAAGATCGACGGCGGTGCCATCCAATGCCCTTGCCACGGAAGCCGATTCGATCTTGACGGTTCGGTGGCCCGCGGACCTGCCACCGAACCCCTGGTGACGCGGGCGGTTGCGCTGCGCGGCACCGAGATCGTCACCGGCTGAGTTCTAGACGACGCTGATATCGGCTGCGGTGAATTTCGCGGCCGAGACGCCGACCAGGGTGACCTTGCTGCCGCCGAGGGTGATGACAGTGCTGCCGTTCTGGCTGGAGATCTTGGGTGTCCCCTTGCCGAGATTCTCGAACTGCACCCGGTCCTGACCGAGCTTGAAATCGGTGATGACGGCGTTGACGCCCGTGGCCGGGATGATGAAGCTGTCGGCACCCGCCGCGCCGGTGAGGGTCTGCCGGCCGGTGCCCGCGATCAGGAGATCGTTACGGGTGCCGCCGACCAGGGTGTCGCCGCCGTCGGACCCGACCACCAGTTGCGGGGCCAGCGGGTCCTCCATCACCCCGCCGCCGGTGACACCGCTTCGCCGTTCGTAGTAGACGAACGCGTCGGACTGCATGTGCTTGGTGTCGGTGTTCGCCAGGATCAGCGAGGACAGCGTGGTGTTCTCGATCTGCCGCATGGTCGTCGGGTCGAAGCCCTGGTTCTGGTACCAGAACCGGTCGCCGTCGCGCAGCGCCTGGAACTGCCTGGCGACGATCACGTCGAAGGTCTGCCCCACCATCGCCCCCGGCAGGTGGTCTTCGGCCAGGCCGCCGATCCACAGTTCGACCTGATCAACCGTCCCGTAGGCGGCCTGCAACGCGGCGGCGGTCGTTGCGTCGGAGGTGATCTGCGAGAAGCTCGTGTAGGGCTTGAGTCCCAACGCGGTCCGGGTCTCGTTGAGAGTTCCCAGTCCGAGGTCCCGCCCGCGCTGCAGGTTGATCGCCGCCAGGTCCATCCCGGCCAGCGGCCCGAACAGGAAGTTACGCAAGTCGTCGACGATGTGGGTGTCCAGCGCGTTGGAGCGGTCGTTGGTGAGGTGGCGCAACAGGCCGTTGGCGCCACCGTCGGCGACGAAGGCGGCGGGGGTCTGGAAGAAGGCGTCCTTGAGCGTCACCGCGGTACCGACCGCGTTTCCCTGCTCGTCGGTCCGTTCCAGGTTGGCCGAGACGATCGAATGCCCGAGCCGGAACGCCGCCCCGGCGAACTCCTCACTGATCCGGGCGTCTACGCCCGCCTTGTAGCCCTGGTAGGGCTGGATCGCGTTCTTGCCCAGCAGATGCGGTAGGAACTCGTTGTAAGTGATGCGTTCGATCTCGGCCGTGACGATCGCCCGCGCCTGGTTGTAGAGCTGGTCGGAGCTCCAGTCCGGGTGGGACTGCTTGAGCAGATCGACCTGGCGGTTGTGCTCTCTTACGAACAGCGTCTGCAAGGCGGTGAGGTCGGGGTTCTCGGCCACCCGGGCATCACCGGCGGCATAGGCGCCGTTGATGATCGGCAGGTTGTTTCCGGCCGAGGTCAGCAGCCGGCCGTCGGAGCCGCGCAGGCTTGCCGCCGTGGCGGCGTCGGAGCCGTACACCATCGAGCCGTCGACCCAACCGGTGACGTTGTTGGTCGCCACGGCCGGCTTGCCGGTTGTCCCGGTCAGCGGGTCTATCACCGCCCGGGTCATCGAGATCGTCCCACTGAGCGTCGAGTCACCGCTGGGAACGGTGATGTCGATGTGGTTGACCCCGTCGGAGTTGGTCAGGTTGATGTCGTGGTCGATGAACTGCCCCCAGGCGTACATCATCCCGGAGAGGCCCTCGCTGTTCGGAGTCTCGGCATTGCCGGCCACCACCAGGTTGCTGACCGTCCGGGTGTTGGGCAGGCCGGTCCGCAGTGCCGACACGCCGTCGCTGAAGTGGGCGACGCCGATCCGGTTGAAGTCGGCCCCGGTGGCGTTCAGTCCTGGGTTGGCGAGATTGTTGCCGGTGCCGTCGATCGAGCGGTAGGCGATGCCCGGCTTGGGCGCCGGCGGCGGGGCCGGGATGCTGACGAGCTTCGCGGTCTTCTTCGCCGCGGCGGGTTTCAGTGCGGTGGCCGCGGGCGCAGCGGTCCCAGCCGACGCGGACGACGTCTCGGCCACGACGGCGGCGAGTCGCTTCTGGACGCCGGCCTGGACCCTGTGGCGGACGCTGTCCGTGGTGGCCGCGGTGCGACTGGAGGCCGCCGCACCGGTGTCGTCCGCGGCGGCGACCCACGGGATGGAGGCCAATCCGCCCCCGATGCCGAGGGCGACGGCCAGCGCGCCGACCCGCCCGACAGTGATGAATTTCGCGGTTCCTAACATGGTGACCTGCCCGTCTGCTGGGTTGCGGGTTGCGAGCCAATGGTGAGCCCGGCTGAGTGTTCGTTGAGGCCCGAAAGCCGCTCTGAACTGCATATGTTATTGATTTAGTGATCGCATCACACCATCTCTCTCAGCTTCCGTCAAGGTTTTTCGACGATTCGCTTGGAACCAATTTCATGACTGGCCATGACCGGCCGCGTGAAGCAGACCCCGGACAGACCCCGGACACACTAGGCAGCGCAGGTATCGCGGATTAGGCTGGCGGTACGACCCGAACCGGCAGACGGGTCGCGGAGTTTTCGCCGGGAAAGGCGGTGCCGTGTCCGGGCAGAAGCCCGACCCCACCGGGGCGAAGATTCTCGACGGCGCGACGCGCGTGCTGAGCGATTTCGGGTTCAAGAGAGCGACGGTGGAACTCGTCGCCAAGTACGCCGGCGTCTCCCACATGACGATCTACCGGCGTTGGCCGAGCAAGAACGATGTCCTCACCGCCGCCGTCATCGGCGAGTTCACCGCACTGCTCGACGACGCGTTCGGCGGGTCGGACGAGCAACGCACGGCGTTCGCCGATCGGGCTCTGGCAGCGTTCACCGACACGGTGTGGGCCGTGCAGAACCACCCCATCGTCGTACGTGAGCTCAACACCGAAGCAGGCGAGCAGTCCCCCGCTCTGACCGGCGCCTCCGGCGTGGTCATGGCGGCGTGCGTGCCGCTGGTCGCCGAACAACTACGGACTCTGGGCGCGGCCACCGAGGATGCCCCCGCCGACACCGATCCGGTCGCCGATATGTTCGTCCGGCTCGCATATTCCCTGGTGTCCGTCAAACGGCCGGATCGCCCACTCGATACCCGGGCCCAGGTCGAGGATTACGCCGCGGAGTGTTTCGGCCCCTATCTGAAGGCCCTGACCGAGAAGCCGGCCCCGCCGGAGGCTGCGCCCGCGCCGGTCGCCGATTTGGATGCGGCCCGCTCATCCGGCGGCCGACCGCACCGATTGACCCTGCAGGTCGCGGCGGCGAGCATCTTCAGTGTTCTGACACTCGGCGCCGGGCTGACGGCGGTTCTCGGCGGCAACATCAGGCTTCCGTTCGTCAGCCCCGCGAATTTCAGCGAGCCCACGACTGCGCAACCCGAGCCCGCCGCACCCGCCCGGTCGTCCCCCGCTCCGGCGCAGGACGGGCCCGGGGCGGCTTCGGGCACCCGGGTTCCGGCTCCGCCGGGGCAGCAGTCCGCGCCGGGAGCATCGGATCCGGGGCCGGCCAACAGGGATTCGGCCGGGCCGGGGTCAGCGCCGATCATTCCTCAGATCCCGCCAGGCCAGCGGCCCCCGGCAGTCGTCGGTTCGATCGGGGGGGACTCCGCAGCCGGTGTGCCGGCCCCGCAACCGGGACCCAGCCCCGCACCCCCGTCGCCCCCCACTCCGCAACCCCCCACTCCGCAACCGCCCGGTCCGCAACCGCCCGGTCCGCAACCGCCCGGGCCGCAACCGCCGGGACCCCAGCCCCCCGGCCCGCAACCACCGGGACCGCAACCGCCCGGGCCGAGACCCCCCGGCCCGCAACCGCCGGGACCGGGTCCGAGTCCACGGCCTCCGGCGCCGTCACCCAAGCCGCCTCCCCCGGCGCCGAAGCCTCCCCAGCCCAGGCCGCCGGGCCCCGGCCCGCAGCAGCAGCAACAACAGCAACCGGGTCCCGGAGCCGGGCAGCAACCGAACCGGCAACCGCCGCCCAACTAGCCCGAGTCGACGTCAGGCCAGGAAGTCCGGCGGCAATTCCTCGATCATGTGCCGCACCATCCGCACCGCGTAGGTCGAGTTCCCGCCGCCCACAATCAGGCCGGCGAATGCAAGGTCCCCGCGGTAGCCGGTGAACCAGGCATGCGAGCCGCCCTGAAACTCCGCTTCCCCGGTCTTGCCGTACACCTCGCCGAGTCCGTCGATCGCCTTCGCCGTGCCGTCGGTCACCACCAGGCGCATCATCGAGCGCAGCCCGTCGAGCACCGCCGGTTGCACCGCCGGGTGCTCACCGGTCTCCACGGTCTGCCGGCCGGCGATCAGGAACGGGGTCGGGGTCCGGCCGGCCGCGACCGTCGCCGCCGCCAGCGCCATCCCGAACGGGGTGACCAGCACCTTGCCCTGACCGAATCCGTCCTCGGTGCGTTCCGCGAGATCAACTGTGGCAGGCACGGTTCCGGTGACGGTGGTCAACCCGTCGATGGTGTAGTCCGGGCCGATTCCGAAACCCGCGGCGGCGGTGGTCAGCGCTGTCGGGGTCATCCGGCTGGCGAGTTCGGCGAAGGTGGTGTTGCAGGACTTGGCGAACGTCCTGGCCATCGGCACGACACCGAGATCGAACTTGTCGTAGTTCGGGATGACACGGTCGCCGATCTCGATCTCGCCAGGGCAGCCCAGCATGGTGTCGGGAGTCGCCATCTTGGCCGCCAGGGCGGCCCCCGCGGTGACGATCTTGAACGTGGAACCGGGCGGATAGAGCCCCGTCGTCGCGGCCGGCCCGTCGGCATCCGCAGCGCCGTTCTGTGCCACGGCGAGGATCTCGCCGGTCGACGGTTTGAGAACGACGAGCATCGCCTTGCGCCACTGGGTGTCCACCGCATGCTGGGCGGCCTGCTGGACCAGCCGGTCCAGGGTCAGCGACACCGCCGGTGCGGGCTTCGGCGCGACCTCGGTCAGCACGTCGACGTCGGCGCTGTTCTGGTTCACCACGACAACCCGCCAGCCGGCCTCGCCGTCCAGTTCGTCGATGACCTCCTTCTTGACCGCGCTGATCACGGCGGGGGCGAACCGGTCGTCGGTGGGCAGCATGTCGGCCTGCGGGGTGACGATCACACCGGGCAGCGGGTCCAGTGCGCCGGCCACCCTGTCGTGGTCGGCGGCCCGCAGCGTGATCAGATCCAGCGGACCTTTGGACGAACTGGCCAACTCGGCGAGCCGCTGCGGGTTGAGGGTGTCGTCGAACTGCCGCAGCACGTCGGCGACCACCCGGGCGGTCCCCATCAGATCACCTCCGGCCCGGGCCGCATCGAGCTGGTAGCGGAACACGTTGCCCGGCACCAGGACCTCGGTTCCGCCCATCTCGTTGACCGACGCCCGCCGGGGCGGATCGGACCGCAGTTCGACGGTCTGGTGCTCGCCGAGCCTCGGGTGCAGCGCGCTGGGCGCCCACCGGACCCGCCAGGTGCCCTCGTCACGGACCAGGTTGAGCACGCCGTCGTAGGTCCAGCTGCGATTCTTGGGCAGCTGCCAGGTGAAGCGGTAGTTCACGCTGCCGGTGTCACCGGTGTAGCGCGTTCCCACGATCGTGGCGTCGAGGCGGCTGGCCTGCAGACGCGACCACGCCTCGTTGAGCGCGGCCTGCGCCTCGGTGGGCCGGTCGCTGAGGGCGGCGGCCGCCCCGGTGTCGCCCCGGCCGAGGTCGGCGAAGAACTCCGCGGCCGTCGGGGCGGGCCCGTCCGGGCGCGGAGTGCAGGCCGACACCGAGCCCGATGCCAGGACCAGCGCCGTCACCAGTCCTGTGACCTTTGTTGTGAAAGTTGCCATTGGGGCTGATGTTATGAGGCTGTGATACTGATTCGGTGGAGGCGCACCGTCGCACCCACGCGCCACCGACGCCGAGATTGCAGCCAAGCAGCACTTCAGGCGCAATTCGGGGGCGTGGATGCAATCTCGGCGCAACCGGGGGCCATTCCCCGCGAGCCGGCGGATCAGTCCAGCAGCACAGTGGCGAAGGTGCCCACCTCGCGGAAGCCCACCCGGCTGTAGGCCGCGCGGGCGACGGTGTTGTAGCTGTTGACGTACAGGCTCGCGATGCGGCCGGTCTGCACGACCGCCGAGGCCACCGCGGCCGTGCCGGCTGTGCCCAGGCCGTGACCGCGCCACTCCGGATGCACCCAGACGCCCTGGATCTGCCCGACCGCCGGGGACTGCGACCCGATCTCGGCCTTGAACACCACCCGGCCCCGCTCGAACCGCGCGAAAGCGCGCCCCGAAGCGATCAGGTTGGACACCCGGCGCCGGTAACCGCGACCACCGTCGCCCGCGCGCGGGTCGATGCCCACCTCGCCGATGAACATGTCGACCGCCGCCACCAGGTAGGCGTCCAACTCCTCGACGCGCACCCGGCGCACCCCCGGGTCGCTCACACAGCAGGGCCGGGACCGCAATGCCATCAGCGGCTGGCTCCGGCGGATGTCGCGGGCCGGGCCCCACCCCTGGGCAAGCCGCTCCCACATGTGCAGCACGAGGTCGGCGGGACCGACCACCGAGGAGCACCGACGCGGCCCGCTCAGCGCCCGGTCGGCGAAGGCCCGCAGGTCTGCCGGACCGCCTCGCAGCGGAATCAGGTTGGCCCCCGCGTAACACAGCGACTCGTCCGCCCGGCGTCGCGTCCACAACTCGCCGCCGAGGGCGGCCGGATCGGCGCCGTGGTCGGCAACCCTGGCCGCGACCATGCAGCCCACCACCGGATCGGCGGCCAGCACCCGGGAGACCATGTCGGTGTCCCGCACCACCGACACCGTCCGCCCCTCGACTGTGCGGAACAGCGACGGAGCGGACATGAGCGATCTTTCTGCAGGGTCCCCGCTACGGAATCCCGGTGGGGAATCGGCCCGTGGGTTCTGGCCCGCTCAGCTTACGGTCACCACCGGCGAACCGCCCGCAGACTCGTCGGCGGCGCGCAGTTCGTCGGCGATTCGCATCGCCTCCTCGATCAGCGTCTCGACGATCTGCGATTCCGACACCGTCTTGATCACCTCGCCGCGAACGAAGATCTGCCCCTTGCCGTTGCCCGACGCGACGCCGAGGTCGGCTTCCCGCGCCTCTCCCGGACCGTTGACGACACACCCCATGACCGCCACCCGCAGCGGGACGTCGAGGCCCTCAAGTCCGGCGGTGACCTCGTTGGCCAGCTTGTAGACGTCGACCTGGGCCCGCCCGCAGGACGGGCATGACACGATCTCCAGCCCGCGGGGACGCAGATTCAGCGACTCCAGGATCTGGCTGCCGACATTGACCTCCTCGACCGGCGGCGCCGACAACGACACCCGGATGGTGTCGCCGATGCCTTGCGCGAGCAGCGCGCCGAAGGCGACGGCCGACTTGATGGTGCCCTGGAACGCCGGGCCGGCCTCGGTCACACCGAGATGCAGCGGGTAGTCGCACTTCTCGGCCAGCAA
Source organism: Mycobacteriaceae bacterium (assembly GCA_029979305.1). GTDB lineage: Bacteria > Actinomycetota > Actinomycetes > Mycobacteriales > Mycobacteriaceae > Mycobacterium. The sequence goes on from JAPOHV010000027.1 coordinate 12,590, forward strand.
CCGGTAGGCGGCCACCATCACCACCGGGTCGTTGTGCTTGACGCTGATCTTGATGTCACCGAAGCCGTGCTCCTCGAACAGCGAGGCCTCCCACATCGCCGACTCGACGAGCGCCTCCGGCGTGGCCTTGCCGTACTTCTCCAGGAACCGCTTGTCCAGCGACCCGGCATTGACCCCGATACGGATCGGAATACCCGCGGCGCCGGCGGCTTTTGCCACCTCACCGACCCGGCCGTCGAATTCCTTGATATTGCCCGGGTTCACCCGGACCGCGGCGCACCCGGCGTCGATGGCGGCGAAGATGTACTTCGGCTGGAAGTGGATGTCGGCGATCACCGGAATCTGGCTCTTGCGGGCTATCTCGGCAAGTGCGTCGGCGTCCTCCTGCCGCGGGCAGGCCACCCGCACGATGTCGCAGCCCGCGGCGGTCAGTTCGGCGATCTGCTGCAACGTGGCGTTGATGTCGTGGGTTTTGGTGGTGCACATCGACTGCACCGGGATCGGCGAATCGCTGCCCACCCCGACACCGCCCACGACGAGCTGACGCGTCTTGCGCCGCGGCGCGAGCACCGGTGGCGGCGCCGGCGGCATGCCCAGGCCGATGGGAACGGTAGACATGTCAATCTCCTACTGGAACAGGCGAATCGGGTTAACCAGGTCGGCGGTGACGGTCAGTGCCATGTACCCCATCACCAGAACGAGGATCACGTAGGTGGCCGGCATCAGCCGGCCGTAGTCGACCGGCCCGCCGGGCAGCAGCCCGCGGGCCGCGCGCACCATGTTGCGCAGCTTCTCGTAGACGGCGACGGCGATGTGTCCGCCGTCGAACGGCAGCAGCGGCACCAGGTTGATGGCGCCGAGTACGAAGTTCAGCTGCGCGAGGAAGAACCAGAACGCCACCCACAACCCGTGATCGACGGTGTCGCCGCCGATGATGCTGGCTCCCACGACGCTGATCGGCGTCTCCGGGTCGCGTTCCCCGCCGCCGATGGCATGCACCAGGGCGCCGACCTTGGTGGGTATCGCCGCCAGCGACTTACCGAGTTCCACCGCGAGATCGCCGGTGAAGGCGAAGGTGGCCGGGACCGCGGCTAACGGGTTGTACCGGGTCGGCGGATACAGCTCCGCGGTGATACCGATGGCCCCGACGTCGGAGGGGCCGGTGGCCTCCCCGCCGCCGGCCGGCGCGACCCAGCGCTTGGTGGAGGCGACGTCGACGACGGTGTCGTAGGTGCCCGTCGTGCCGTCGACGGTGCGTTGCACCACGAAAGGGGTCGGGCCGGAGGACTTCTGCACCGCGGCGACCATCTCCGCGAAGGTCTTCACGTCGGTGGAGCCGACCTTGACGACCACGTCGCCCGGCTTGATGCCCGCCGCAGCCGCCGGACCGCCGCCGGTGCAGTCGCCGAGCTGCCCCTTGACGACTTCAGCCTTGACGCAGGTGGTTTCGCCCACGACCGCGGCGGTGGACGGGTGCAGGTTCGGCAGACCCCAGATGATCGCGATCGCGTAGACCAGGACCAGCCCGATGACGAAGTTCATCGCGGGGCCGGCGAAAAGCACCGCGACCCGCTTCCAGGTGTCCTGCTTGTACATCGCGTACGGCTCGTCCTCGGGCCGCAGTTCCTCGGCGGCCGTCATCCCGGCGATGTCGCAGAAGCCGCCCAGCGGGATCGCCTTGAGGCCGTATTCGGTGGAGCCCAGCCGGTTGGGCCGCATCGTGGACCACAGCGTGGGGCCGAAGCCGACGAAATAGCGGCGCACCTTCATCCCGGTGGCACGGGCGACCCACATGTGGCCGCACTCGTGCAGCGCCACCGAGACCAGGATGGCGATGGCGAACAGGACGATGCCCAGGACAAACATCATCGGTGTGAAGCGACCTCCTGTGCGGCGATCTCGACGGCCTCGCCGGCACGGTGACGGGCCCACCGCTGAGCGTCGAGTACGTCCTCCACGGTAGCCGGTTCGGCAGCCCACTGGCCGGCGCCGGCCAGCACGTCGGCGATTGTTCGCACGATCGCCGGGAACCGGATGCGCCCGGCCAGGAACGCCGCCGCGGCCTCCTCGTTGGCGGCGTTGTACCCCGCGGTCATGCATCCGCCGGCCTCGCCGGCCTGCCGGGCCAGGTCGACAGCCGGGAAGACATCCGCATCCAGCGGCTCGAACTGCCAGCTGGCAGCCTTCGTGAAATCGCAGGCGGTGGCCGACCCGGCCACCCGCGCCGGCCAGCCCAGTGCCAGCGAGATCGGCAGTTTCATGTCCGGCGGACTGGCCTGCGCGATCGTCGACCCGTCGGTGAAGGTCACCATCGAGTGCACGATCGACTGCGGGTGGACCACCACGTCGATGCGCTGGTAGGGCACCCCGAACAGCAGGTGCGTCTCGATCAGTTCGAGGCCCTTGTTGACCAGCGACGCCGAGTTCAGCGTGTTCATCGGGCCCATGTTCCAGGTGGGATGGGCGCCGGCCTGCTCCGGGGTCACCGACTCCAGGTCGGCGGCCGCCCAGCCGCGGAACGGACCGCCCGAGGCGGTGAGCACAAGCCTTGCCACCTCGTCGGGACTGCCGGCACGCAGGCACTGGGCCAGCGCGGAGTGCTCGGAGTCCACCGGCACGATCTGGCCCGGCCGGGCGGCCTTGAGCACCAGCGGGCCGCCCGCCACCAGCGACTCCTTGTTGGCCAGTGCCAGCCGGGCACCGGTCTCCAGAGCGGTCAGGGTGGGTTCCAGGCCCAGTGCACCCACCAGGGCGTTGAGGACCACATCGGCCTCGGTGTCGGCGACCAGCCTCGTCACGGCGTCGGGGCCGGTGTAGGTGACGTCGCCGACCCTTCCGGCGGCGGCCGGATCCGCCACCGCGACGCGGGTGACGCCCGTCTCGGCGCGCTGGCGGGCGAGCAGGTCCGGATTGCCCCCGCCGGCGGCCAGCCCCACCACCTCGAAACGATCGGCGTTGGCGGCGATGACCTCCAGCGCCTGGGTACCGATCGACCCGGTGCTGCCCAGGATCAGCACCCGCAACCGGCCGGAGGAGCTCACCCGGTCCATTGTGCCGTGTCAGCGCCCGCGGGTATCCGCTCAGGGTCCGCGGCCCCGGCGGGCGAACCCCATCCCGGGCCGCACCACCCCGACGGCCATCGGACAGGATGGGTACGGACATGTGACGAAGGAGGACCGTGATCGCCCACCGCTCCGCGATCGCCGCTGCGAGCCTGGCCGTGGTTGCCGCGCTGTCCCTGCCGGGATGCGGCTCGAACCTCGAGGAAGACCAGGCCGCCGTGTCGTCCGGTCCGATCCGGCCGGGATCGCCGGCCCAGACGGTCACGACATCGACCACCACGACCACGACGAGCTCGTCGCCGCGGCCCGCCCCGGCCGGAATGGTGGGCCTGGGCTGCACGACCTACCAGGACAAGGTCCCTGCCGGCCCGGGCGCCCTGGACGGCATGGGCCGCGACCCGGTGTCGGTCGCGCTGGCCAACAGCCCGATGCTGACCACGTTCGCCGGTGCGCTGTCGGGCAAGCTCAACCCCGACGTCAACCTGGTGGACGCCCTCAACAAGGACCAGTACACCGTCTTCGTCCCCACCGACGACGCGTTCGGAAGGGTCGATCCGCCCACCCTCGAGAAGTTCAAGAACGATGCGCAGTTCCTGACCTCGGTGCTGGACTATCACGTGTTCGCCGGTCAGACCGACCCGGATTCCCTTGCCGGCGAACACAAGTCACTGCAGGGCGGCACACTCAACGTCAGCGGATCGGGCGACGACCTCAAAGTCAACGGCGTCAGCGTGGCGTGCGGGGCGATCCGAACGGCCAACGCCGCCGTGTATCTCATCGACACCGTCCTCATGCCGCCGGCGCCGGCTGCCCCGAGCACATCGGGCACCGAGACCACGACCACGTCGGCGACGCCCTAGCTGCACCCGGCGGTCCGGGCGCGCCGAGTGTGGCGCGGCTCACCCATCCGGCCGGCCCGCGGCTCCGAATCGCTGGTGTATCGGCTCCCGATGCGGGGGGCATCCACTTCGAAAGGACGACGATTAAGGACAAAACCAGGGCTTACCGGGCCCTGCCGGTGGCCGGCCTGACGGCAGCCGCGATGGGTCTGGCGCTGATCGCGTCGCCCACCGCGACCGCCGACATGCACCTGGTCGGACCCGGCTGCGCCGGTTACGCCCAGCAGGTTCCGGTGGGCCCCGGCTCGGTCGGCGAGCTGGCCAAGGTCCCGGTGGCGACCGCCGCGGCGAACAGCCCCGTGCTCACCACCCTGGCCGCTGCGCTGTCCGGCCAGCTCAATCCGCAGGTGAACCTGGTCAGCACGCTCAACGGCGGGCAGTTCACGGTGTTCGCCCCGACCAACGACGCCTTCGCCAAGATCGACGCCGCCACCCTCGACAAGCTCAAGACCGACGCCAACCTGCTGACGTCGATCCTGACCTATCACGTCGTCGCCGGTCAGGCCGGTCCGGACGCCGTGGTCGGCACCCACAAGACCGTGCAGGGCGCCGACGTCACCGTCAGCGGCAGCGGAGACCACCTGATGGTCAACAACGCCAACGTGGTGTGCGGCGGCATCCAGACCACCAACGCCACGGTGTACCTCATCGACTCGGTGCTGCTGCCTCCGGCGTCCTGAGCCGGCAGCCGCACCCCCAGCAGACGGCCAGGCGAGGCGTGTCCCCCTACACGCCCCCTGGCCGTCTGTCTTTCGGGCAGCATGAGCGCATGCCGACCGTGTTGTGGTTCCGGCGGGACCTGCGACTGCGCGACCTCCCGCCACTTCTGGACGCTGCCGCCGATGACTCCGACGTGCTGGCCTGCTTTGTTCTGGATCCTCGTCTCGAGGCGTCGAGCGGCGAGCGCCGTCTGCAGTTCCTCGGCGACTCGCTGCGGGAGTTGCAGACCGCATTGGACGGGCGGCTGCTGATCACCCGCGGCCGGCCCGAGGATCAGCTGCCCCGGATCTGCGCGGCCGCCGGCGCGAGCGCCGTGCACATCTCGGCCGACTTCAGCCCGTTCGGTATGCGACGCGACGCCGCCGTCACCGAAAAGCTCTCCGCGGCAGGGATTTCCGTCATCGCCGCCGGATCGCCCTATCTGGTGTCACCGGGGCGCGTTACCAAGGACGACGGCAGCCCCTACAAGGTGTTCACCCCGTTCTTCCGCCGGTGGCGCGAGGTCGGCTGGCGCGGGCCGGCGCAAACCGGCGCCCACAGCGCTTCGTGGGTCGATCCCGCCGGCATCGCCGGTCTGCCGGAACGTGTCGACCCGCCGGATCCTGGCGCGATGCTCGACGTGCCGGCCGGCGAGGCGGCGGCTCTGCAGCGCTGGGGGGAGTTCCGCTCCGGCGGACTCGGCGCCTACGGCTCGGACCGCGATCGCCCCGACCGGCCGGGGACCAGCCGGATGTCGGCGCACCTGAAGTTCGGCACCATCCATCCGCGGACCATGGCCGCCGACCTGGCGGCCGATCCGGGTCCGGCGGCCTACCTGCGGGAGCTGGCGTTCCGGGACTTCTACGCCTCGGTGCTGCATCAGTGGCCGGCCAGCGCCTGGCGCAACTGGAATCCGGCCTTCGACAGCATCGAGCTCGACACCGGTGTGCCGGCGCAGGCCGCCTTCGAGGCGTGGAAGCAGGGCCGCACCGGCTACCCGATCATCGACGCCGGGATGCGCCAGCTCAGCCAGACCGGTTTCATGCACAACCGGGTCCGGATGATCGTGGCCTCGTTCCTCGTCAAGGATCTGCATCTGCCGTGGCAGTGGGGGGCGCGATGGTTCCTCGAGCAGCTGGTGGACGCCGACATGGCCAGCAACCAGCACGGCTGGCAGTGGGCCGCGGGAACCGGAACCGACGCCGCGCC
>JAPOHV010000111.1 GCA_029979305.1 Mycobacteriaceae bacterium
CGGCTAGGAACTGATCCGCTGCGCGGCGGCCACCGAGGCGACCAGCCCGCGCAGGTGAGAGTTGACGACGTCGGGGTGCTCCAGCATCGCGCAGTGACCGCCGGCCACCTCCACCAGCGCCAGCAGGTTGGGCAGGTTCGCGGCGATCTTGCGGGCCCGGCACATCGGCAGCAGCCGGTCGGAGGTGCTGCCGATCACCAGCGCCGGCACGGTCAGGCCGGACAGGTCGATGTAGACCCGCGGACCGAGTTCGTCGACCAGCACCCGCGCCCAGGCGCCCCGGCCGGCCGGCGGGGTGGCCGCGAAGATGTCGTGCAGCAGCCGCGAGATCGCCGGGTCGGCATCGGCGCCGACGGCCATCATCTGAAGGAACCGCATACTGCCGGGCTGCGTCCCGCGGACCAGCGGGGCGGCGCCGAGAGACCGGATCATGGTGCGGGCGGCGGCAACCCGGGTGGCCCGCAGCACCCCCGGCACGTTCAGCAGTTGGATCTTGTCGAGCAGGTTGCCGTGGGTGGTGTTGATCAGCGCGACGGCGTCGACACGTTGTTCGACGCGGTGCCGGAAACGGTCCGACCACGCGCTGATCGCGATACCGCCCATCGAATGCCCGGCGACCACGGCCCGCTCCCCCGGCCGCAGCGCCGCAGCGAGCACGGCGTCGAGATCGGCGGCCAGGTGGTCGAGGCTGTAGGCCGACGGCGCCGGGACGCCGCTGCGGCCGTGGCCGCGGTGGTCGAAGGCGATCACCCGGAAATCGCGGGAGAGGTTGTTGATCTGCTGGTGCCAGGCCCGCAGCGAACAGGTGATCCCGTGCGCCAGCACGATCGGGTAGCCGTTGGCCGGTCCGAAGACCTCGGTGTGCAGCCGGGTGCCGTCGGCGGAGTGCACGACCAGCGTCTTGCCCCGCGGCAGCGTGGGCTCGCCGGCCTGCCTGGCCTGCCGCCTGTCGACTGCGGGCATATCGCTCCTCGCCGGGGCAGCCACGCTGCTGCTCCGTGGCAGAGCGTAACCGCTGTTAGGTTGCCGGGCGGCGATACGGCGATTCCATCGCCCCGGCGAGTCACACCAGTAACACCCGAAACACAGTTGGCCCTGCTGCGGTCCAATCGGGACAAAGACCAGTATCTTGGGGTTGCCGCCCGGGAGGGCGCGTTTGCTAGTCAGACGGTCCTTAGTCGTCTGTCGATTCCCAGAAGGAGAACACAGAGAATGAACACCAGAATGGCCCGCGCCGCAGCCGGGGTCGGCGGCCTCGCCATCGCTGCCGCGTTCGCCGTCAGCTGCTCGGCCACCAAGGAAGCCACCAAGGACGCGCTGTCCAGCGCTTCCAGCATCGGATCCTCAGCGGCCAGCGCGGCGGGAAGCGCCGCCAGCAGCGTGGGTAGCGCCGCGAGCAGCGCGATCAGCAGCGGCGCCAGTGCCGCCGGCAGTGCCGCCAGCAGCGCAGGTAGCGCCGCGAGCAGCGCGGCCAGCAGCGCCGGGAGCGCCGCCAGCAGCGTCGCCAGCAGCGGTGCGAGCGCCGCGAGCAGCGCGGTGTCCAGCGGCGCCAGCGCCGCCAGCAGCGCGGTGTCCTCGGCCGTCAACGGCACGCCCACCACGATCAACGCGCCGGGTGTCGGCGAGGTGTCGCTGGACGGCCCGACGGCCGCCGCCTACACCCGCCTGGGCGGTGCGACCGCGCTGGGCGCCCCGACCGGGATGGCCGAGAAGGTCGGCGACGGCACCATGACGCCGTTCGCCAACGGCACCATCTTCTCCTCCTCGGCCGGGTCGTACCTGGTTCAGGGCGAGATCCTGAAGCGTTACCTCGACGAGCAGGGCGGCCCGACGGGCGCGCTGGGCTGGCCGACCGCGGACGAGACCACCACCGGCGGCGGTGACAAGGTGGCCAACGGCGGCTGGATCAGCGAGTTCCAGAACGGCACCATCACCTGGCTCAACGACGGCAAGGGCAACTTCACCGAGACCGTCACCAAGAAGTAGCAGTAAGCGCTCCGGCAGGAACGGCCCCCGGGTTTCCGGGGGCCGTTTCGCTTCCGGAGTAACCGCGTGTCCGCCGTAACGGATCGCGGCCGCTGCGACGATAATGGCAGCATGACTAAGAAAATGACGGCAACCGTGTTGACCGCGATGGCCATGACTGCCCTGCCCGCCACGATGATCCCGGTGGCGCAGGCCGAAATCTGCGGCGACGTCGGCGGACGCCACGTCAGCGTGGGTGGCTGCACCCCCGGCATCGTCGGCGGCGTCGCCGATGCGGCTGTCGTCGGGGCCGCAGTAGCCACCGCCGACGACTGGGGCCGCTACGGCTTCCCGGAGGGCTACGCCTACTCGCTCTACCCGGCGTTCCCCGGCGAGGCGCCCTGCATCTCCCCGACCGGCCTGCCGTACTACACCCCCGGCGCAGCCCCCTGCTATCTGCCCTGATCGAGGGCTGACTCCGTGCGGCTTGGCGGGCCGGCCCCGGTCCGCCAAGCCGCGCGGTGGCTGACGGGCGCGTCTATTCTTTCTCTCTGCCGGCCGAGATCGGCGGGAAGGGTGGGACTGTGGGAGCACGGCTGCGCGCCATCGTCGGCATAACCCTGCTGGTTGGGTTGATCGGCGGCCTGCCGGGCCTCGGTGCCCCGGCCAAGGCCGCTCCGCGTGTGGTCACCGTGGCGACCCATGACATCGAGCCGTTCGTGATGACCCACGAAGACATCAAGACCGGCTTCACCATCGATGTCCTCGCCGAGATCGCCAAGCACACCGGCTGGACGCTGACCTACGTCGATGTCCCCGACGTGGCCGGTCAGCTCAAAGCCGTCGGCGAGGGTAAGACCGACGCCGCGGCGGGCGCCATCTCGATCACCGCCGACCGCGCGATGAGCTACGACTTCTCCCAGCCGATCCTCAACGCCGGGCTGCAGATCATGGTCCCGACCGGCGCCACCGCGCGCACCTCCGCCGGACTGGTCGACTTCCTCAAGCTGCTGTTCTCCAAGGCGGTGCTGGTCTGGTTGTTCGCCGCGATGATCCTGGCGGTGATCCCGGCGCACATCGTGTGGTTCACCGAGCGGCGCCACGCGGACTCGCCGATGTCCAAGAACTACTTCCCGGGCATCTTCCAGGCCTTCGGCTACGGCCTGGGCATGCTGGCCGCCCAGCCCGACGAGATGCCGAGGCACTGGGTCAACCGGATACTGGGCCTGCTGCTGGCCTTCGTCAGCGTCATCTTCGTCGCGTACTACACCGCAACCCTGACCGCGAACCTGACCGTGGAAAGGTTCGACTCGAAGATCTCCTCGCCGTCGGACCTCGTCGGCAAGAAGGTGTGTACGGTCGACAAGACCACCTCAGCGGCCTTCCTCACCGAGCAGGGCATCGAATTCACCGGCGTCGGGATCATCAAGGACTGCTACCAAGGACTCAAGACCGCTACCTACGACGCGGTGGTCTTCGACGCGCCGGTGCTGGCCTATTACGTCGCCCACGAGGGTGCCGGCGATGCGGCGATGGTGGGAACGGTCTTCCAGAACGCCGACTACGGCATCGCCTTCCGGAACTCCAGCGACCTGCGTAAACAGGCCGACGAGGCGCTGCTGAAGATGCGCGAGGACGGCGACTACGAGCTGATCAGAGACAAGTGGTTCGGCACCAGCGGGCCCTGACCCCGGTATAAATTGGCCGAGCCGGGAAACCAGGCGCGACAGAGCGGTCGGGGACAAAGGGGTGAGGCTGTGCTGGCGCGGCTGAGATCGGTGATCAGTGTGGTGATGCTGGTCGCGGCCCTTGCCGGACTGCCGGCTCCCGTCGCACACGCCGAGCCCCGCGTCGTCTCGGTGGCCACCTTCGACCTCGCGCCGTTCGTGATGACCCGCGACGGCGTCAAGACCGGCTTCACCATCGACCTGCTCGAAGAGATCGCCAAGCGCACCGGTTGGGACTTCACCTTCGTCGAGGGCGGCACCACGGCCGGCCTGCTGAAAACCGTCGCCGAAGGCCGCGCCGAGACCGGGGCGTGCGCGGTATCGATCACCTCCGAGCGCTCGGAGTCCTTCGACTTCTCCCAGCCGATCATGAACGCCGGCCTGCAGATCGCCATCCCGGTGAGCGCCATGGAGCGCACCCAACCGGGTCTGCGTGACTTCCTGGCGCTGTTGTTCTCCAAGAGCATGCTGGTGTGGCTGGTCGCCGCGCTAGTGCTGACCATCGTGCCGGCCCACATCACCTGGCTGTTGGAGCGCCGCCACAGCGAGTCGATGGTGTCCCGCAGCTACTTCCCCGGCATCTTCGAGGCATTCGGATGGGGGCTGGGCATGCTGGCCGCCGCACCCGACGACGCACCGCGGCACTGGCAGACCCGGCTGCTGACCTTGGTGTGGGCCTTCATCAGCGTCATCTTCGTCGCCTACTTCACCGCGACTCTGACCGCCAACCTCACGGTGGAGAAGTTCGAGTCGAAGATCACCTCACCCACCGACCTGATCGGCAAACGGGTCTGCACGGTGGCCGAGACCACGTCCTCGGCCCACCTCAGCAACCTCGGGGTGGAACACACCTCCGTGCCCGTCGTCGAGGATTGCTACGCCGGGATGCGAAACCAGAAGTTCGACGCCATCGTGTTCGACGCGCCGGTGCTGCAGTACTACGTCCTGAACGACGGCGCCGGCGCGGCGACCATCGCGGGGCCGGTCTTTCACGACGACGACTACGGGATCGTCTTCCCGCTGGGATCCAAGCTGCGACGGCAGGTCGACGACGCGCTGCTGTCCATCCGGGAGAGCGGCGACCTCGACCTGATCAGGCAGAAGTGGCTGGGCTCATGAGGTTTCACACCGCACTGAGACGGCTGCGTGCCCTCGCCGTCGTGATGGTGCTGATCGCCGGGATCGGGGCGCTTCCCGGGCTGAGCCCCACCGCCCGCGCCGAGTCGCGCACCGTCACCGTCGTGGTCTACCCGCTCGATCCGTTCGTGATGACCCGCGACGGCGCCAGGACCGGTTTCACCGTCGATCTGCTCGACCAGATCGCCGCCCGCACCGGGTGGAACCTCAAGTACTACGACATCCCCGACGGGTCGTCGAAGGGACTGCTCAAGGAGGTGATCGAGGGCCGCGCCGAGATCGCCGCGTGTTCGATCTCCATCACCGCCGAACGGCTCAAGACCTCGGACTTCTCCCAGCCGATCCTCAGCGGCGGCCTGCAGATCCTGGTCCCGGCCAGCACGGTCAAACGCTCACAGCCCGGCCTCGTCGGCTTCCTGGAGTTGCTGCTGTCCAAATCCATGCTGGTGTGGTTCATCGCGGCGATGGTCATCAGCCTCGTGCCGGCCCACATCCTCTGGCTGGTGGAACGCCGTCACGAGGACTCCATGGTGTCGCGCAACTACTTTCCCGGGATCTTCCAGGCCTTCGCATGGGGACTGGGCCTGCTGTCGGCCTACATGGACGACATGCCGCGACACTGGCACGGTCGGATCGTCAGCGTCATCTGGGCCTTCATCAGCCTGATCTTCGTCTCGTACTACACCGCGATCCTGACCTCCAACCTCACCGCGGAGAAATTCGAGTCCAAGATCGCCGGGCCGGGCGACCTGGTCGGCAAGCGGGTGTGCGCGGTGGCCAGGAGCACCAGTTCGCAGTTCCTCAACGACCTCGGTGTGCCCCACGAGTCTCCGGCGAACCTGCCCGACTGCTACGCCGGTCTGGGCAGCAAGTACGACGCGGTTGTCGACGCCTCGCCGATCCTGAGCTACTACGCCAACCACGAGGGCGCCGGGAAGGTCGAGGTGGTGGGACCGGTGTTCAAGGAGCGTGACTACGGGGTGGGCTTCGCCATCGGCAGCGACCTTCGTAAGCCGTTCGACGACGCACTGCTGTCGATGCGCGAAGACGGCTCCTACGACACGCTCCGGGAGAAGTGGCTCGGCCCGGCGGAGTCCGACTAGTCGCCGACCGCCTTGGCGACGGCCACACAGACGGTCAGCCACGACCGGTCGGGGCTGGATTGCTCCCGCAGCGCCCACATCGCGTTGTGCACCATGCGCACCAGCACCCAGGCCCGGGTCCGGTCCTCATCGAGGCCGGCGGCGTCGACCAGCGTCCACAACCGCCGCCGCACACCGCTTCTCACGTCACCGGCGATCTCGTCCCACCGGTTCCACAGCATCGGGGCCGGTTCGTAGTGCGGGTCGCCGTTGAGCGGTTTGGGGTCGATGGCCAGCCATGGCTGCCGCTCGGCGGCCAGCACGTTGGTGTAGTGCAGGTCGGTGTGGATCACCCGCTCGCCCGCCGCCCGATCAGCACACAGGTCGGTGCCGAGTGTGACGGCCTGCTCGACGAGCCGGCGCGGAATGGGCGCGCTGCGAGGCAGATTCGTCAACTCCGCGGTCTGCCGGCCGACGAATTCCGACAGCGTCCGCAGGGCGGGCAGCGCGGGCACGTGCAGGCGGCAGTAGAGGCCGGCAACCACCTCGCAGGCCCGTTGGTCGGACAGCACGGAAAGGTCCTCGCGGTGTGCGCGTTCCAGCAGCAGCGCCCGCCGGTGCGGATCCGCGGCCAGCAGCTGCACCGCCCCGTCGCCGTCCCAGCGGCGCAGCGCCAGGTGCTCGTGCTCGGACTCCTCGTCGGGGAAACCGATCTTGAGTACCGCTGCCGCGCCGTCACCGGTGCGCACCGGCACCACCAGTGAGCAGTGGCCGTGAGCCGGCTCGCCGTCCGCACGCAGACCCCAGCGCCGCATCAGGATCGCGGCGGTCGATGGCAGGGCGCGCACCCAGTCCGCCCACCGCGGCCCGCGGCGCGCCATCGCCGCGACACCGGGGGGAATGGCTGTCACTGGCGCGATTATCCGCCGATAGCGCGCCCGCCGGGCCGGCCTGCCGCGCCGGCGGTTTGACCATCGCGCAGCACCCTGCCGATGGCGTAGCCGGCCACCGCCAGCAGCACACCGACGATCACGCAGTCGGCCCCGAAGCCGAGGGTGAACGCACGGGGCTGTGCCGACTCTCCGAAGTCGGCCGGTCCGCCGCTCACCATCGTGTAGAACACCGACACGGCGCTGCCGGTGAGCGCGATGCCCAGCGCGGTGCCCAGTTCGAACGACGTCTCCGAGATGCCGGTGGCCGCGCCGACCCGGTCGGCGCTGGCGCTGGTCAGCACCAGGTCCGCGGCGACGGTGACCACCGAACCGAACGAGAAACCCATCAGCATCAGCGGGACCACCATGGCCGCATACGACACCGGCAGCGCCAGCCCGAGCAGGATCAGCCCCGCGCTGCCGGCCGCCAGGCCGCTCAGCAGCACACCGGTCCGGCTCCACCGGGCCACCAGCCGTGCGACGGCGGCCGCGGTCAGCATGCTCACGATCGACTCCGGCAGCGTCGCCATCCCGGACTGCAGCGGCGAGAAGCCTGCGATCTGACGCAGGAAGATCGGCAGGAAGAACAGCGCGCCGATGTTGGCGAAGACGATCACCAACTCGGCGGTGACCGCCGCGCTGAACCGGGCGTTGGCGAACAGTCCCAGATCCAGCAGCGGCACCGCCAGCCGCCGCTGCCGGCGCAGGAACACCCACAGCAGCCCTCCCCCGGCGGCCAGCGCCAGATAGGCGGGCCAGAACCGCAGCCCGGCGTGCGCCAGTTCGGTGATGCCGTAGACCACGCCGAGGATGCCGACCGTCGAGTAGGCCACCGAGAGCAGATCCAGCGGGTGACGGGCCTCGCTGCGGCCCTCCGGCAGCGCCCAGACGCCGACCGCGACGATCAGCGCGACCACCGGCAGGTTCACCAGAAGCACTGAGCCCCAGTAGAAATGCTCCAACAGCACCCCGGCGACGGTCGGACCCATCGCCGCGCCGGCCGCGCCGCTGGCGCTCCAGATCCCGACCGCCCGCATGCGCTGGCGATCCTCGGTGAACACCGTGCGCAGCAGTGCCAGCGTGGAGGGCATCAGACCCGCCCCGGACAAGCCCTGCACCACCCGTGCCGCGATGAGCGCCCCAGCGGTGGGCGCCAGCGCCGCAGCCGCCGACGCCGCCCCGAAGGCCACGCAGGAGATCAGCAGCAGGCGCTTGCGGCCGATGCGGTCGCCGAGGTTGCCCATCGTGATGAGCAGGCCGGCCAGCACGAAGGAGTAGATGTCGCCGATCCACAGCACCTGGTTGTAGCTGGGCCGCAGCTGCTCGGTGATCGACGGCACGGCGACGCTGACCACGGTGCCGTCGACGGCCACCATGAAGACCGCGAGGCACAGCACGAACAAGGCGCTGATCTGGCGGCGCGTCACCGTCAGCGCAGCACGTTGTCGAGAACCGAAGCGGTGATGATGTAGAGCGCGTGGCTTCCGCCGGCGCTGATCTGAACGTCCGCCGGCCACTTCCACGGCGGCGGCGTACCGCCGAGCACCGGAAAGCCCACCGAGGTGACGGTCATCAGGGCGGTGCCGAACAGCATGCTGGCGTAGGGCTCGCGGATCATGTTGCGCAGCAGCACATGAGCGATCCCGAACGCCGAACCGTAGGACCACCGCAGTCCCAGCGTGATGGCACCCGCCTCGCGGTCGGTCGGCTTGGGCAGCCGCAGCAGTTTGGCCACGATCTGTCCGGGTACCACGCTGTCGTCGTAGTCCAGGCCCTCGTGTGACCACAGCCCCTCCACCGGAGTGCCGTCGGCCAGCGCGGTCACCCCGGTGTAGCGCCCGCGGCGCAGTCTGCGTTCGGCGTGGTACCAGGCCGCCATCGCGGCGGTGCCACTGAAACCCGCCACCAGCCCGCGCTGCAGCCAGGAGAGCTTGGGCCGTTGGCGGGTTCGCATAGCAGGAAGGTTAGATCACACGCCGAACCGTTCGAGGTGGATCTGATCCGAGGGAACCCCGGCCGCGGTCAGTGCCGCCAGGGCGGCGTCCATCATGGGAGGCGGCCCGCACAGATAGACGTCGGGCATCTCGTCGGCCAGGGCGACCTCGGCGGCCGCCAGGTCCACGGGGTTGCCCACCGGCCCGGTCCAGCCGGGGTCGTCGGTCCACACCAGGGTGTCGGCCCGGAAGTCCGGCAGCGACTGGCCCAGCGCGGCGATCTCGTCCTGTGCGAACACCTCGCCGGGCCGGGTGACGCCGAAGAACAACCGGGCCGGCTGGGCCTCCCCCCACTCGGCCATCTTGCGCAGCATCGACAGCAGCGGCGACAGCCCGGTGCCGCCGGCCAGGAACCACCGCGGCCGAAGTCCGTTCTCGGCCAGGCAGAACTCGCCGTCGGCGCTGTACACGGTCAGCACGTCACCGACCTTCGCCCGCATCGCCAGGTAGTCCGACATCGCACCGCCCGGCAGCAGCCGGATGTAGAACTCCAGCCGACCGTCCCAGTTGGCCACGTTGGCCGGCGAGTAGGCGCGACGGACCTCCCGACCGGGCGCAAGACCCGGCACGACTCCCTCCCGACCGGGCGCAAGACCCGGCACGACGATCTTGAAGAACTGGCCCGACTCGAAGTCCGCCGAAGACGAGCCGTCCTCGCCCGGCCGCAGGGCCAGCGTCAGCCGCATCACGCCGTCGGCCACCCGGTCGAGCCCGGTGATCTCGGCCTCGTGACGGGGCGGCGGGCCGATCACGATCTTGCTCTGCTCGTAGGGCAGCACGATGAGGCAGTCCTCGCGGGGGAAGCTGCGGCACAACAGGATTCCGCCCCGCGACTCGGGAACCTCGATTACGTTCGGGTCGTGGTCGCACATCTCGGCCCGGCCACGCGTCAGCACCGCAGAGCAGGCGCCGCAGCCCCCC
>JAPOHV010000104.1 GCA_029979305.1 Mycobacteriaceae bacterium
GATGATCGGGGTGATCAGATGCGGGATGCCTTCGTAGGGGGTGAGTTCCACCATCTTGGGGTCGATGAGGATCATCCGGACCTCTTCGGGGGTGGCCCGGGCCAGCAGCGACACCAGCATCGAGTTGACGAAGCTGGACTTGCCCGAGCCGGTGGAGCCTGCCACCAGCAGGTGCGGCATCTTGGCGAGGTTGGCCGAGATGAAATCACCCTCGATGTCCTTGCCCAGGCCGATCACCAGCGGGTGGTGATCTCGCCGGGTCGACGGCGCGGTGAGAACGTCTGCGAGCCTTACCATCTCGCGATCGGTGTTGGGTACCTCGATACCCACCGCCGACTTGCCCGGGATCGGGGCGAGTAGCCGAACGCTCTCGGTGGCCACCGCATAGGCGATATTGCGTTGCAGCGCAGTGATTTTCTCGACCTTCACACCCGGGCCGAGCTCGACCTCGTAGCGGGTCACCGTCGGCCCACGGGTGCAGCCCGTCACGGTGGCGTCGACCTTGAACTGCTCGAGCACCGACGAGATCGCCTCGACCATCTGGTCGTTGGAGGCGCTGCGCCGCTTGGGCGGATCGCCGGGGACGAGCAGATCCAGCGACGGCAGCGTGTAGGGACCTTCCACGACCCGGTCGATCGCCTTGGTCTGCTGCTTGGGCTGGGCCGGCTTCTTGCGGCGGGGCTTGATCGGCTGGGTGGCGTTGAGCGCGCCCTCCCCCGGCCCGGGGGCCGGCTCGTCGAGCGGGTAGTTGTCGTACGGCGTGCCGATCGGGCCGGAGGCGCCCGGCCAGGCCGGCGGTTCGTCGGCGCTGTAGGCGCGCGGGTCGTCGTAGTAGCCGTCGGAGAAGTCCTCGGCGAGGACCTCGGTCCGCGCGGCGTGACGACCGCGCCTGGGGTAGCCGTAATCATCGGCCTCGTCGGGGTAGTCGTCATAGTCGTCGTGATCGCCGTAGCGGCGCCGGGTGCCGAACATCTCGTAGAGCGTCGCCGGCACCTCTCGGATGGTGGTTCCGGTGAGCAGCAGCACGCCGAACGCCACCGCGACGATCAGCAGGGGCGTGGCGATCCAGGCGGTCAGCCCGTCGGCCAGCGGACCGCCGATGGCGAACCCGATGAAGCCGCCGGCGCCCTGGCGGGCGGCCGGGTCGACGGGCGACCCCGACCACAGATGCCACAGCCCGAGCACTCCCAGCCCGATCAGTGCCGACCCCAGCACCAGCCGCGGGCGGATGTCGGGGTAGGGCTCGGTGCGCATGAGGATGACGCCCACGGCTCCGATCACCAGCGGAAGCAGGACGACGGCGCCTCCGACGAAGGTCCGCAGCCCAGAGTCGATCCAGGCGCCCACCGGGCGGGCGGCGTCGAACCAGGACGCCGCCGCCACCACGACGGCCAGCGCCAGCAGGCCCAGGGCGATGCCGTCGCGGCGGTGGCCCGGTTCGATGTCGCGGGCCCGGCCGACGGAACGGGCCGTCGAACCCGCGCCGCGGGCGACCAGCAGCCAACCGGCCCGGGCGGCGCGGCCGCCGGCGGCAGCGGCGACGGCCACCGCGGAAGGGCCCTTCTTGAGCTGGGGTTTGACCGGGGCCTTGACCGGGGCTTTGCGCCGCGGCGGGGCCGGCCGGCTGGGCTGGGCTGCACGGCTGGGCTGGGCTGAACGGGACGGCTGGGAGGGCTTGGACCTGGTTGTTCGCGCGCCGGGGCGCGCGGCCGTCTTGTTCGCCATGCGGGCCAGACTAATCGCAGCAGTCCCACCCGCACCATAGGACACATACGTCACAGGGCGGCCGTTGCCAGACCGAAACCTAATCGGCGAAAGCCGACCTCAGCGCGGCGCGACGGGCCTTTGCGCCGGCGTACCAGGACCGTTCCCGCTCGGTGGAGGGCTCCAGCGGCGGCACCGGGACCGGGTTACCGGCTTCGTCGACGGCCACCATGGTGAAGTAACAGCTGTTGGTATGGCGGCGGCTGCCGTCGCGGATGTTCTCGGTCTCCACGTGGATGCCGACCTCCAGCGAGGTGCGGCCGGTGTAGTTGACCGACGCCGAGAACGACACCAGCTCCCCGACCTTGATGGCATCGCGGAAGAGCACCCGGTCGACCGACAGCGTGACCACATAGGTGCCCGCGTACCGGCTCGCGCAGGAGTAGGCCACCTGGTCGAGCAGCTTGAGCAGGGTGCCGCCGTGGACGTTGCCGGAGAAGTTCGCCATGTCCGGCGTCATCAGCACGGTCATGTAGAGCGACTTGCGGTCCTGCGGATCCTTCGTGGTCATCCACTCATCATCGCTGCCGCGGGCCCTTCCTCTACGGTGATCTCTCGACAGCATTCAAACCGGATCGGAGCCGCAGATGCCCGTCGTGGTCGTCGCATCGTTCACCGCCAAGCCGGAGTCCCTGGACACCGTTCGGGCCGCCTGCACCAAAGCCATCGAGGCCGTCCACGACGAGCCGGGCTGCGAGTTGTACTCGCTGCACCAGACCGGGGACACCTTCGTGTTCATCGAACAGTGGGCCGACGCCGACGCCCTCAAGGCGCATGGCGCCGCCCCGGCCGTCGGCGCATTGTTCGCCGAGATCGGCGGGCATCTCGCCGGCAGTCCCGACGTCAAGATGCTCACGCCCATCCCGGCCGGCGATCCCGGCAAGGGACAGCTGCGCGCCTGAGGTGGGACCACGTCAGGGGGCGCTACAGGGCAAGGTCGCGTTCATCACCGGGGCGGCCCGGGGACAGGGCCGCGCCCACGCGGCCAAGCTGGCCGGCGAGGGCGCCGACATCATCGCCGTCGACCTGTGCGACCAGATCCCCAGCGTGCCCTACCCGATGGCCACCCCCGACGATCTTGCCGCGACGGTGAAACTGGTCGAGGAGGCCGGGGCGCGCATCGTGGCCTGCCAGGCCGACGTCCGCGACCGGGCGGCCCTGAAAACCGCTCTGGCCGAGGGCATCACCGAACTGGGCCGGGTGGACATCGTGATCGCCAATGCCGGGATCGCGCCGATGGCAGGCGCCGACGCGTGGCAGGACGTCATCGACGTCAACCTCACCGGGGTCTACCACACCGTCGACGTGACGATGCGGCCGCTGATCAAGCAGGGCGACGGCGGCTCGATCGTGTTGACCAGTTCGGTAGCCGGCCTGGTCGGCATCGCCGCCCCGATGGCCGGTTCGCTCGGCTACAGCGCGGCGAAGGCGGGAATCGTCGGCCTGATGCGGGCGTACGCCAATTTCCTCGCCCCCTACAGCGTCCGGGTCAACTCGGTGCACCCGGCCGCGGTGAACACCCCGATGATCGACAACGAATTCACCCGGTCCTGGCTGGATGGGATGGCGCAGGAACAGTCGGGCGGCCCGGACATGGCCAACGCGCTGCCGGTGGAGGCACTGGAGGCCGAGGACATCGCCAACGCGGTGCTCTGGCTGGTGTCCGACGCCGCCCGCTACGTCACCGGGGTGGCACTGCCGGTGGACGCCGGTTTCGTCAACAAGCGCTGAGACCCGGATGGATCCCCGTCAGATCTCCAGCACCGTCGGCACGATCATCGGCTGGCGGCGGTAGGTCTCGCCCACCCACTTGCCGACCGTGCGGCGCGCCGCCTGGGCGATGCGGCCGGTATCGGTGACGCGCTCGGCGGCAAGGGATTCCAGTTCCTCGGAGACCCTACGGGCCACCGGTTCCAGAGCCTTGGGATCCTCCGAGAAGCCGCGCGAATACAGGTGCGGCGGCGCGGCGAGCCGACCGGTTCCCCGCTGCACCACCACCATCACCCCGACGAAACCCGAACTCAAGACCAGCCGCTCCCCCAGTGTGGTCTCTCCGACGTCACCGCTTACCAGGCCGTCGACGAACATCTTGCCCACCGGCACGGCCCCGGCGATGGCGGCCTTGCCCGCGACCAGGTCGACACTGACACCGTTCTCGGCGAGCATGATCCGGTCCTCGGGCACCCCGGTGCGGGCGGCCAGTTTGGCATTGGCCCGCAGATGCCGCCAGTGCCCGTGCACCGGCATCACGTTGCGGGGCCGCACCGCGTTGTAGAGGAACAGCAACTCCCCGGCGTAGGCGTGACCGGAAACGTGAACGCGTGCCTGCTGATTGGTGACCACCCGGGCCCCGATCCGCGACAGCGCGTCGATGACCCCGTACACCGCCTCCTCGTTGCCGGGTATCAGCGAGGAGGACAGGATGATCAGGTCGTCGGCGGTGACCGAGATGGCACGGTGCTCGCCGCGCGACATCCTCGACAGCGCTGAGAGCGGCTCACCCTGAGTTCCGGTGGTGATCAGCACCAGCCGGTCCGGCGGCATCATCTCTGCCGCCGAGATGTCGACGACGTCGTGATCGTCGACCCGCAGGAACCCGAGTTCGCGGGCGATGGCCATGTTGCGCACCATCGAACGGCCGACGAAACTGACCCGCCGGCCCAGTGCCACCGCGGCATCGACGATCTGCTGGACCCGGTCGACGTTGGAGGCGAAGCACGCCACCAGCACCCGTTGGCCCTCCGCGTTGCGGATCAGCCGGTGCAGTGTCGGCCCGATCTCGCTCTCCGACGGGCCGACCCCCGGGATCTCGGAGTTGGTGGAGTCGCACAGGAACAGATCCACTCCTGCATCACCCAGCCGGGACATGCCGGGCAGGTCGGTGGGCCGGCCGTCGAGCGGCAACTGGTCGAGCTTGATGTCCCCGGTGTGCAGCACGGTGCCGGCGCCGGTGTGGATGGCGATGGCCAGGGCGTAGGGAATCGAGTGGTTGACCGCGAAGTACTGGCACTCGAACACACCGTGCGTACTGCGTTGTCCCTCAGCGACTTCGACGAACCTAGGATTGATCCGGTGCTCGCGGCACTTCGCTGCCACCAGCGCGAGGGTGAACTTCGAACCGACCACCGGGATGTCGCCGCGCAGCTTGAGAAGGAATGGGATCGCGCCGATGTGGTCCTCGTGGGCATGGGTGAGGACCAGCGCCTCGATGTCCTCGAGACGGTCCTCGATATGGCGGAGGTCGGGCAGAATCAGGTCGACGCCGGGTTCGTCGTGGTTGGGGAACAGCACCCCGCAGTCGACGATGAGCAGCCGTCCCAGGTGCTCGAAAACCGTCATGTTGCGGCCGATCTCGCCGACCCCGCCCAGTGCCGTGACCCGCAGCGCACCCGCGGCCAGCGGGCCGGGCGCCGACAACTCTGTGCTCATCACCGAAGAACGGCCGCCGCCCGCATATCGGCGGCGAGCCGGTCGAGTTGTTCGGCGGTGGCGGGCATCTGGGGCAGCCGCGGATCCCCGGCGTCGAAGCCCTGCAGCAGCAGACCCGCCTTGGACATGGTGACCCCGCCCAGCCTGGTCTGCGCGGCGTTCAGCGGTGCGAGCGCGACGCTGATCTTGCGGGCGGTGGCCAGATCGCCGGAGTTGAAGGCGGTCAGCATGTCCCGCAGCTGGCCGGCGGCCAGGTGGCCCCAGACGCTGATGAAACCGGTGGCGCCGACCGCCAGCCAGGGCAGGTTAAGTGCGTCGTCGCCGGAGTAGTAGGCCAGGCCGGTTTCCGCCATCACCTGTGCGGCGCCGTGCAGATCGCCCTTGGCGTCCTTGACCGCGACGATGTTGGGGTGCCCGGCCAGCGTGCGCAGGGTGTCCCATTCGATGGGAACCACCGAGCGCGGCGGGATGTCGTAGAGCACCACGGGCAGGTCGGTGGCGTCGGCCACGGCGCTGAAGTGCGCCACCAGTCCGCTCTGCGGCGGCTTGGAGTAGTACGGCGTGACGACCAGCAGGCCGTGGGCGCCCTCGGCGGCGGCTGCCTCGGCCAGGTGCACGCTGTGGGCGGTGTCGTAGGTTCCGACCCCGGCGATGATGCGGGCCCGGTCGCCGACGGCGTCGAGGACGGCTCGCAGCAGGTCGGTCTTCTCGGCGTCGGTGGTGGTCGGTGACTCTCCTGTGGTGCCGGAGATCACCAGGCCGTCGCAGCCGGCGTCGACCAGTCGGGAGGCCAGCACGCCGGCGCGCGCACTGTCCAGCGTGCCATCGGCGTGGAACGGCGTCGCCATGGCGGTCAGGACCGTGCCCAGCCGGGCGCTGGCGTCGAACCCGCTGGTGCTCACGGACGGTTAGGTTACCCGCTGGGCCCTAGACGTCCGTAGCGAGCGGGCTGGTGGCGACCTCGGTTCCATCGGCCAGTGCGGTGATCTCGAAGTCGGCGAACACCGCCGGGGCGGCGTCGGTGAGTTCGCGCAGACAGGCGATGGCCAGCCTGCGGATCTCGACGTCGGCGTGCTCGCTGGCGCGCATCGCGATGAAATGCCGCCACGCCCGGTAGTTACCGGTCACCACGATGCGGGTCTCGGTGTCGTTGGGCAGCACGGCGCGGGCGGCCTGACGGGCCTGTTTGCGGCGCAGCACCGCGTTGGGCTGGTCTTCCAGTTTGGCCTCCAGCCTGGCCAGCAGCTCCAGATACGCCGCCCGGCTGGCATCGGCGGCGTCGAGCACGATCTGCTGAAGCTCCAGATCATCCTCCAGCCCGGGCGGGATGACCACCTGCGCGTCGTCCTCGGGGACGTAGCGCTGCGACAGCTGGGAGTAGGAGAAGTGCCGGTGCCGGATCAACTCGTGAGTGCACGAGCGGGAGATGCCGGTGATGTAGAAGCTGACCGACGCATGTTCGAGCACCGAGAAGTGGCCGACGTCGATGATGTGCTTGAGATAGCCCGCGTTGGTGGCGGTGCGCGGATTGGGTTTCGACCAGCTCTGATAGCAGGCCCGGCCGGCGAATTCGACCAGCGCCTGACCGCCGTCGGCGTCGGTGCTCCACGGTACGTCGGGCGGTGCGGTGAACTCGGTCCTGGCGATCAGCTGTACGCGCAGCGGGGCGGTCTCGGCCACGCGCTGAGCCTAATGGCACCGCTGAGCCTGCCGAGCGTGCGGATTTCGCGGCCCAGGCGGCGTGTCGCCGACGAAACCGCACAGTCGTCAGAGGCTGCGGCTCAGGGACTTGATCGGGCTCGGGCCTGGGCGGCGGTCAGCCGGGTCAGGGCCGGGTGTAGCTGAGGAAGCGGTAGCGCAGACCGCAACTGCTGTCCTGCCAGTCACCCGCGGTTCCGGTCCAGGACTCGTCGAGCATCGGCGCCAGGGCGTCCTCGTCCTCGATGTGCAGGTCGATGTCGACCTCGGTGACCTCGCAGCGGGTGGCCGCCGGCATGGCCAGGTGGTAGATCTCCGAACCGCCGATCACCCAGGTCAGCCCGGTATCGGCCAGGGCGGCATCCAGCGAGTCCGCCACCTGCGCGCCCTGCGCCCGGTAGCCGCGGTGCCGGCTGAGCACGACGTTGCGCCGGCCCGGCAGCGGGCGGAACCGGGCGGGAAGCGACTCCCAGGTGCGCCGGCCCATCACCACGGTGTGGCCCATGGTGAGTTCCTTGAAACGTGCGAGGTCTTCGGGGACGTGCCACGGGATGCCGCCGTCGCGGCCGATCACCCCGGAGGTGGACTGCGCCCAGATGAGGCCTACCGGCCTCACACCGCCACCGGCGCCTTGATCGCCGGATGCGGATCGTAGTTGCGGATCTCGAAGTCCTCGTAGCTGTAATCGAAGATCGAATCACGCTGCGCGAGAACCAGTTCGGGATACGGCCGCGGGTCGCGGCTCAGCTGCTCGGTCACCTGCGCGAGGTGGTTGTCGTAGATATGGCAGTCCCCGCCGGTCCAGACGAAGTCGCCGACGCCCAGGCCGGCCTGAGCGGCCATCATATGGGTCAGCAGCGCGTAACTGGCGATGTTGAACGGCACTCCGAGGAACATGTCGGCGCTGCGCTGGTAGAGCTGGCAGCTGAGCTTGCCGTCGGCCACATAGAACTGAAAGAACGCGTGGCAGGGCGCCAGCGCCATCTTGGGTAGTTCGGCGACGTTCCAGGCCGACACGATGATCCGGCGTGAGTCGGGGTCGGTGCGAAGCAGGTCGACGGCCGCGCTGATCTGGTCTATGTGCTCGCCGGTGGGCGTCGGCCAGGACCGCCACTGCACCCCGTAGACCGGGCCGAGATCACCTGTCGGAGAGGCCCATTCGTCCCAGATGGTGACACCGTGACGCTGCCGCCAGTCGACGTTGGAGTCGCCGCGCAGGAACCACAGCAGTTCGTAGATCACCGATTTGGTGTGCACCTTCTTGGTGGTGATCAGCGGGAAGCCGGCCGAGAGGTCATAGCGCAACTGTTGGCCGAACAGGCTGCGGGTGCCGGTCCCGGTCCGGTCGGATTTCGGGGTGCCCTGCTCGAGCACCAGGCGCAGCAGGTCCTCGTAGGGCGTTGCGACGGGCACGTGGATCACTCTACGTCCGCACCCCGGACCCGCCGGACAGGGTAGAACCAAGACATGCCGATCACCGACGACTCGATCACCACCCCCGACGGGGAATGCCCTGTCGTCCTGGCCACACCCGACGGCGCCGGGCCCTGGCCGGGGATCGTGATGTACCCCGACGCCGGCGGGGTGCGCCCGGCACTACGGGATATGGCGGCTCGACTGGCCTCGCTCGGCTACGCGGTGCTGCTGCCCGACGTCTACTACCGCAACGGGCGGTGGGCGCCGTTCGACATGAGGACCGTCTTCGCCGACGAGGCCCAACGCAACCGACTGTTCGCCATGATGAAGGCGATAACCCCGGAGGTGGTGGCCGCGGACGCGGCGGCGTTCTTCGGCTACCTGGCCGGCCGTCCGGAGGTCGCCGGCGGCGGGTTCGGCACGACCGGATACTGCATGGGCGGCCGGACCTCGCTCATGGTGGCCGGGCGGCTTCCGGAACGGGTCGCGGCGGCAATGTCCTTCCACGGCGGCGGCCTGGCCTCGGACGGGCCGGACAGCCCGCATCTACTGGCCGACCGTATCCGGGCGGCGGTGTACGTCGGGGCTGCGGAGAACGATCCCTCCTACACGCCCGAGCAGTCCGAGACGCTCGACGCTGCGCTCACCGCAGCGGGCGTCGAGCACGTCATCGAGTGGTATCCGGCGGCGCACGGCTTCGCGGTCACCGACAACGGCCCCTATGACGAGGCGGCCGCCGAGAGGCACTGGCGGGCGATGGAGACGTTCTTCGGCTCACACCTGGGGCGCCGCTGAGTCATCCCTGCTGGTTTACCCGCCTCCAGAGACGCCTCACCAGGTGGATGAATCCGCGGGCGGCATAGAAGCCGATGACGGTCGAGGCGATCAGCAGCACGACGAACGTCAGCGTCCAGTTGGAGCGGCTGTGCGGCACGTTCCACCAGACCAGGGTGAAGAGCACCGCGGTCAGGAACACGAAAATGTCGCGCCAGTCCCCCTTGTAGGAGCCGGCCGCCATGCGCAGTTCGCGGTTGCGATCCAGCAGTGCGACCAATTCGTAGACCCGCATGTCGATGGTGCGCTTGAGTTCGGCCCGCAGTTCGATGTTGTCCTCGGGCAGGCTTTTCAGCAGTTCGATGTCGGACTTGAGCGCCGTACGGAGATCCGGTCCTTTGATCGCCCCCATCATCGTGCCCAGCAATGCTCCGCCCGCGATCGGGGCGGCCCCGAGTGCGAGATCGGCGATTCCCGACATGACACCTCGCTCACATCAGCGTGGCGGCGAGGGTGCCGCCCAGTTCGTACGCCCTCTGTCGCTCGGCGGCATCGACGGTGCCGGCGACCTCCAGGGTCTCGGCGCACTTGACCAGGCCCAATCCGGTCGCGATCCGCTCGACCGCCGAGGCGGCTCCGACAGTGTCGTTGTTGCCGTGCACCCACAGACCGTAGGGCCGACCGGCGACGTAATCCAGAACCGGGTAGTAGACCGTGTCGAAAAAGTGCTTCAGAGCGCCGGCCATGTAACCGAAGTTTGCCGGGGTGCCGAACAGGTACCCGTCGGCGTCGAGCATGTCGCTGACCGTCGCGGCCAGCGCTGGGCGCGCCACGACGTCCACGCCGGCGATCTCCGGATCGCGGGCCCCGGCCAGGACGGCCTCGAAGATCTCCCGCGTCGGCGGCGAGGGGGTGTGGTGGACGACCAGCAGGGTGCTCATGCCCTCGTGCCCCCCGCCTGCAGGGCGACGGCTCTGCGCATGGCCTCCCTGGCCCGGGACCTGTCGCCCGCGTAGTCGTAGGCGCGGGCCAGCCGATACCAGGCCCGCCAGTCGCCCGGATCGGCTTCGACTTCGGCTCGCACCGTGGCGAACAGTGCGTCGGCGGCGTCACGGTCGATACGCCCCGAGCGCAGCCGCGGCAGACCCGAGACGTCGAGTTCGGCGCCGTCCCGCGCCGCCAGACGGGCCAGCCGCTGGTGAGTCAGCCCGGCCCGCAGCGTCGCGACCAACGCCCACACGCCGACTACGGGAAGCAGCAGCACCCCCACTCCCAGTGCGGCCGCCGCCGGGGTGCCGGTTCGCAGCAGCGCGACGGCGGTGCGGGTCAGCACCGCGAAGTAGACCAGCAGGGCAAGACAGAGGAACGCGATCAGCAGCTGGGTGCGTGAGATCACAGGTCCAGCAGTGGTTCGAGACCGATGGTCA
>JAPOHV010000115.1 GCA_029979305.1 Mycobacteriaceae bacterium
ATGGGGGCCGCCGCTGTGGCGGGGGCCAACCCCCGGGTGATGTCGTGCGGGAAGCACTTCGCGCTCAACTCGATGGAGGGCGCGCGATTCCGCGTGGACGTCCGTGTCGAGGAGGACGTGCTACGCGAGGTGTACCTGCCGCATTTCCGGACCGTCGTCGAAGCCGGTACCGACTGCGTGATGAGCGCCTACAACTCGGTGAACGGAACCTGGGCGGGGCAGAACCGGCACCTTCTGACCGACATCCTCCGGGGGGAATGGGGTTTCACCGGGTTCGTGATGACCGATTTCATCTGGGGGTTGCGCGACCCGATCGGCTCGGTGACCGCCGGACAGGACCTTGAGATGCCGTTCCGTCAGCAGCGCGCGGCCACCCTGTCGGCGGCGCTCGCCGACGGGAGACTGCCGAGAGCCGACGTGGAACGCGCTGCGCACCGCCAACTTTCGGCACAGATCCGGCTGGCGCTGCGGGCGCGCCCGAGACCTGCCGCCGATGTGGTGGCCTGCGCCGCGCATCGCCGACTGGCCCGGGAGACGGCGCAACGCTGCGCAGTCCTGTTGCGCAATCAGGTGCGCGACGGAGTGCCGGTGCTGCCGTTGGCCGAACGGTCGCTGACGCGCGTCGCCCTTGTCGGCAGGCTCGCCGACCGGCCGAACCAGGGTGATGTGGGCTCGTCGATGGTGAGCCCGCCGTCATCGGTCACCATTGTGGCGGGTCTGCGGGAACGGCTGGGCGACAGGCTTGTTCACGTCGGCGGTGACGACCTTGCTTCAGCCGTGGCGGCGGCGAGGAACGCCGATGCGGCGGTGGTAGCAGTCGGCCTGTCGTCGACGGATGAGGGTGAGTCGATGATCGGTGTGGACACCGCGTCGACCCAACTACTCGGCGGCGTGGCCCGGTACCGTCCGGTGGCCGCGACACTGGTCCGGCTGGCCGTTCGGGCGGCCCGGCGCAAGAAGTTCGGCGGCGATCGCCGCGATCTGCGGCTGCGGCCCGAGGACATCGCTCTCATCAGGGCGGTAGCCGCGGTGAATCCGCGCACCGTCGTGGTGGTGATCGGCGGCGGAACGATCGTGCTGGACCCGTGGGACCGCGAGGTGGGGGCGGTGTTGCTGGCCTGGTACGGCGGTATGGAAGGGGGCCACGCGCTGGCCGATGTCCTGCTCGGGGACGCCGAGCCGGCCGGGCGGCTGCCGATGGCGATTCCGGCCCGGCAGGAAGACCTGCCGCAGGTGGACTGGGATGCGACCACGGTCAGCTACGGCCGGTGGTGGGGACAGCGCAAGCTCGACCGCGACGGTGTGCCGGCCGCCTATCCGCTCGGATTCGGCTTGGGGTACACCACATTCAGCACCACCGCCCTCGAAGTCGGTGCCCTCGACGGCGAACAGTTCACCGCCACGGTCACCGTCGCCAACACCGGGGTCCGCGCCGGGCGCCACGTCGTCCAGATCTACGCCATCCAGGACGCCGACACCGGCCGGCCCGTCCACCACCTCGTCGGCTTCCGGTCGGTGCACCTCGACGCGGGGACCGACGAGCGGGTGACCGTGCGGTGTTCGACCCGTCCCCTGCAGCGCTGGCGCGCCGCGGGTTTCACACTGCCCGCCGGGAAGATCACCCTCAGCGCCGCCGCGTACGCGGGTGACCGCGAAGCCGCAGCGGCCGCTGTTCTGGAAGTCACTGCGCCAGCAGTTTGACCGCCTGGGTGAAGACGCCCGGCAGGGTTGCGGCGGCGGGCACGATCATCGAGCGCGCCGGGGAGTTGCTCGCGGTCAACAGCGCGGCGGTCATCAACCGGTAGCGGCGTGACATGCGCCGCCACTGCCGGGTGTAGTCCGCCGGGTCGTCGGCGAGCACGGCATCGACCAGGATCCCGGCGCCGCCGAATGCGATGCCGAGGCCCTCTCCGGTGAGCGCGTCGACGTATCCGGCGGCGTCACCGACGAGCATGGTCCTGCCCCGGTGTTGGCTGCTGGCCCGTTGCCGCAGCGGACCGGCGGCCCGGGCCGGCCCGTGTTGGGCTGTCGTGAGCCGGTTCGCCAGTTCGGGGAACTCCCGCACGTGGTCTTCGAAACGGCCCTGTCGGGAGGTCAGGATGGCCACTCCGACGCAGTCGTCCGACACCGGGGTCACATAGGCTTCGGTGTGGGCGGCCCAGTACACCTCGACGGTGTCGCTCCACGGCGCGATCTGGAAGTGGCGGCGGATGCCCCAGCGCCGACCCCGGTCGCTGGGACGGTCCAGTCCGAGCTGGCGGCGAATCGGGGAGTGCAGCCCGTCGGCGGCGGCCAGATACCGCGCTTGGAACCCGCTGCAGCGCACCGAGTTCGCATCCTGCTCGACGTCGCGGATATCGCCCTGGACGATGCGCACTCCGGTGGAGGCGGCGGCATCGTGGAGCGCCTCGGACAGCACCGTGCGGCGCACCCCGCGCCCCGCGCCGTGCGGGAACCTCGCCTCGACCCGATGCGTCCGGTCCAGATAGGTGACACCACGGAACGGCTTGCCGTGCGGCGAGATCCCCAACGTGTCGAGGTGCCTCAGCGTGTGGGGCATCAGGCCCTCGCCACAGGCTTTGTCGATCGGCCCGGGCCGGCGTTCGACCACCGTCACCTGCAGGCCGGCCCGGGCGGCGTGGATGGCCGTGGCCAGACCCGCCGGCCCGGCACCGGCGACGAGGAGGTCGATCATGACAGCCTCGCCAGGGCGGAGTTCTCCGCGGCGACCCGCACGCTCAGCAGCGCGGCGTTGAGGGTGGTGAACGCCAGTGCAGTCACCCACGCGGAGTGGACCAGTGGCAGCGCGAACCCCTCGACGGCGACCGCGACATAGTTGGGATGCGAGAACCACCGGTAAGGACCGCCGTCGATGCGCGCGGCGCCGGGGATTACGACGACTCGGGTGTTCCACTGCCGGCCCAGAGTGGTGATGCACCACCAGCGCAAGGCCTGGGCGGCGACGACCAGAGCGAGCATGGACCACCCGAGCACCGGGATGAAGGGCCGCCGCATAACGGCGACCTCCACAACACACCCCAACAACAGGGCGAGGTGCAGGGCGACCATCACCGGGTAGTGGCCACCGCCCGCCTCGACGGCTCCACGCGCGCGGCTCCAGGCCAGATTGCGTTGTGCCAGAACGAGTTCAGCGAGACGCTCGACTGCCACCGCGAGAAGGAGAATCAGATACCAGCTCATGAGCTCGCCCCTCACTGCCACGCCAGGAGCAGCAACTCCGAGCAGAAGCCGGGACCCATCGCCATCATGACGGCCGCGGACCCGTCGGCCGGGCGCTTGGTCATGGTGTCGCGCAGGATGTGCAGCACCGACGACGAGGAGATGTTGCCGATCTCAGCAAGTGACCGCCAGGTGAGTTCCAGGGCGCCGGCCGGCAGGTCGAGGCTGCCGGTGATCGCCTCGATCACCTTGGGGCCGCCGGGATGGCTGACCCAGACGCCGATGTCGTCGACGCCGAGCTGGTGGCCGCCCAGGAATCCGTCGAGGTCGGTCCGCAGGTGGCGGTTGATCATGTCCGGGACGTCCGGTGACAGGACCAGCCGGAACCCGGATGCGCCGACATCCCAGCCCATGGTGCGCAGCGAGTCCGGGTACAGCCGGCTCATGGTGTCGACCACCCGCGGTCCGTTGATACCCAGTCGCTCCGCTCGGCGCTCGCCGACTGCGACCACCGCGGCGGCGCCGTCGGCGAACAGCGCCGTCCCCACCAGCCCGGCCACATCGGCGCCCAGCGCCGGGAAGCTCAGTGAACACAGCTCCACCGACACCAGCACCGCCACCCCGTCGGGGTTGCCGCGCAGGTAGTCATTGAGCCGGGCCACGCCGGCCGCGCCGGCCACGCAGCCCAGGCCGAACAGCGGCACTCGCCGCACGTCCGGCCGGAGTGCCAGCCGGCCGGCGATCCGGGCCTCCAGCGACGGCACGGCGACGCCGGTAACCGTCGTGGACATGATCAGGTCGACATCGTCGGCACCGAGGCCGGCGTCCTCCAGGGCCGCCGACACCGCGTCGCAGCCCAGATTCACGGCGTGTTCGAGGAACAGGTCGTTGGTCTGACCGAAGTCGCCCAGCCGGGGGTATTCCTCCAGCGGCAGCGCAAGGTGCCGGTAGTCGACCTTTGCGGTCTGGTGGAACCGCTGCAGCAGGTCCGCATGCTCGGTGAACTGGGGCAGCCGAGTCAGGGCGTTGGTGATCTCGGCCTGGCTGTACCGGTGGGGCGGCAGCGCGCCCTGCACGCCGGCGATGACGCTGACCGGCCACTGCGGGCTCGGCTTGTGATGAGTGGACGACACAGGCGGTCTCCTTTCGCTGTTTGCTGGGATGCGATTCGGAGTCGACCGTGCCGGCGGATCGGCCGGTGTGACGTAGCCGACAGCCAGCCGGTCCGGCCTCGGCGTCGCTTCGGCGATCTATGCCCGCGGGTGATTGCGGGGTATAACAAGATCGTCGGGACGTCTGGGAAGGAAGCGGTGACATGAAGGGTTTCGTCGCCAACATCGAGAAACTCACCGAGAAGAACAACAACTTCCGGCAGGTGCTCTACACCGGGCACAACATCCAACTGGTGCTGATGGCGATCCAGCCCGGCGGTGAGATCGGCGAAGAGGTCCACGACGACGTCGACCAATTCTTCCGTATCGAGACCGGCGAGGGCGAGGTGTGGATCGACGGCGCTCGAAACCCGGTGAAAGCCGACGACGGGATCATCGTCCCGCAAGGTGCCCGTCACAACGTCGTGAACACCGGCAAGGACACCTTGCGGCTCTACACCATCTACGGGCCGCCCGAGCACATCGACGGAACGGTCCATGCCACGCACGAGGATGCGCTCGCCGCGCATGAGCATTTCGACGGCAGGACTACCGAATAGCTTCTCGGTGCGCCTCCGGCGTCACCGGGATCAGAGACAGCAGCGCGTCGCGCGCCGCGGCAAGCCGGCGACGCCGGTCCGATTCGCGGGCGGCGACGTCCGCTGCGGCCAGGACCAGTAATCGTGCGGTTTCCCGAGGGTGCGCACAGCACCCGGCGAGGTCACCGGCCAGCGCCGTCGCGGCCTGCCGGTTGCGTTTGGTGACCTCGGCGGCGACCGCCTGATCGGTTCGGGCCTCCAGCAGCAGTGCCCGAACGCCGGGTAGAGCGAGGCAGCCGTCGAGGAAAGCCAGCAATCGCCTTCCGGCCCGGGTCGGGCCGGGGCTGTCGCCGGCCGTTTCAGCGAGGATCTGTCCGAAGAGGGTGTCGTGGAACCGACGGTGCATCGCGACCAGGAAGGCGGCCCGATCGGGAAAGTGGACATAGAAGGTGCCTTTGGCGTGGCCCGCCGCAGCGGTGACGCGGGCGACGGACAGGCCGCTGAGGCCCTCGTGCTCGGCGAGTCGGAATGCGGCGTCGAGAAGTTCCTGCCGGGTCGGGTGATTCGCATCGGCACGGCTGCCGGGACCTCGGCGGCGCGGCGGGGACTCCGCTGTGGTCATGGCAGGTTCGCGGCACGCAGCCGCGCAAGG
Organism: Mycobacteriaceae bacterium; assembly: GCA_029979305.1. GTDB lineage: Bacteria > Actinomycetota > Actinomycetes > Mycobacteriales > Mycobacteriaceae > Mycobacterium. The sequence goes on from JAPOHV010000115.1 coordinate 5,523, forward strand.
AAAGGCGTTGTGCGGTGTAGGAATTCATCGGGCCGCTCGATGAAGGGCTGGTGCCCGGCGCCGTCAAATGTGACGACCTCGGCGTCCGGCAGGGCGGCTCGGGCCCGTCGGCCGTCGATCCGCCAGGGCAGGATCGGGTCCCGGGTTCCCCAGGCCAGCATTACGGGACAGCGCACCCCCTCGGCCAGCGGACGGGCATCGTGATCGGGATCGGCGAAACTGCGCCACACGCCGGCGAACACCGCCACACTGGCGGCTGATCGGGACGCCTCGCCGGCGCGCGTGATCGCCTCGGCGACTCCCGTATTGCGATCTCGCAGATACAGCCGGGGAAGCAGGCGGTAGGCGCGCGGCGCCACCGCCGCCGAACCGATCATGCGGCACGCCATCCTCATACCGGGCCAGTGCGGTGTGAATCCCCCCGGCGAGACGAGCACCAGACCGGACACCAGGTCCGGGGCGTGCGCGGCGGCGCGCAGCGCGGCGAACCCGCCCACCGAGTTCCCCAGCAGCACATGGCGGCCGCCGAGGTCCGCGAGCACGTCGATGAGTCGGTCACCGAAACCGACGGCGGTCTCCGAACCGGACCGTGGACTGCTGCCGTGGCCCGGCCAGTCCAGTGCGCTGACGCGCCAGCCGGACTCGGCGAGGCGTGGCGCGATCGCCTCGAAGTCGCGGTGATCACCGCCATTGGCGTGCAGCAGCACCAGCGACGGACCGGAGCCGATTGTCTGCAGGTGAAGATCGGCCGTCACGTCTCCCACAGTACATGACCGAATGGTCATCTACTTCCCGTGCGCCGGACCAGGATCAGGTAGCCGATCAGCGCCACCGTCGCGATCGCCGCCGCCGACGGGGGGAGGTATCGCATCGGAAGACCGGCATTGAGGGCCATTCCGCCCAGCGCGCTACCGATGGCGCTGCCGAGGTAGATGGCCGATCCGTTGACCGCGACGGCAACCGCCCCCCGGTCCGGAACCCGTTCGAGCAGTAGATGCTGCTGCGGCGGCGGCGAGGCGAAGCCGGCGGCACCCCAACAGCCCAGTGCCGCCACCACCAGGATCAGATTGCCCCCCGCCGGCGCGATGGCCGCCGTGGCGATGACGAACAACCCGATGACCACCGGCATCACCTGGGTGGCACTGGATGCCCGGTCGATCAGCAGGCCGATCGCCAGCGCTCCGACGATCCCGCCCAGACCCCACACCCAGAGGAAAACCGTGGGACTGGTGATCCCGGCCGTGGCGTGCAGTACCGGAGCGATGTAGGTGTAGAGACCGAGGCTGGCGATGTTGAACAGCAGCGTCACCACCACGACCGGCCAGACCCTCCGGTCGGTGAGGGTCGACAGCCGGGCGCGGATGCCGGGCGGTGCCGGGATGTGCAACCGGGGTACGAAGATCGCGACGCCCACCGCGGCCGCCGCGCCGATCGCCGACACCCACCAGAACGCCGATCGCCAGCCCAGACGTTCGGCGAGCACCAGACCGACCGGCACACCGATCACGGTGCCGACGCTGAGTCCGGCGAGGATGACCGACAGCGCCCGGCCGCGCCGCTCCGGCGACACCAGCTGCGCGGCCGAGGCGGCGGCGGTCGGCGAGTAAAGGCCGGCGCCGACGCCGGCAACGACACGCGAAAGGAGGAGCAGGGCAAAGGATTCCGCCACCGCACTGGCGATATTTCCCAGCGTGAAGATCAGCAGCGAAGCCAAAAGCAGCGTCTTGGCATTGGCTCTGACCACCGATGACAGCAGTGGGCCCGAGATCGCGTAACTCAGGGTGAAGACGGTGACCATCTGACCCACCTCGGCCTCGGCGACGCCGGTCTGTTCTGAGATGTCGGGAATGAGTCCGGCGACGATGAACGCGTCAAGGCCCAGCGCGAAGGTCCCCGCGGCGAGGAGCACCACCCTGCGCATCACAGCCTCATAACCCGGGCACGTCCACCGGCTATCCGCAGATCCCCGCGACGGCGAAGTCAAGCAGCGATTCCAACTCTTCGGCCCGCATGGCGGCTGACGGGAGTTGTACGGCTCCGTCCAGGTACAGCCTTGAGAAGCCGTGCACAGTGACCCAAGCCTTGAATTCGGCGCCGGGCCGGCGGGCCGGGGCGAGCACACCGTAAGTGACCAGTTCGTCGAGGGCGCTGCCCAGTAAGGCGTAGGTGCCGGCCTCATCACCGGCCGGATCCTTCTGCTCCGGCGGGTGCGCCCCGCCGCTGCCGAACATGACGTCGAATAACGCGGGATGTGCAAGCGCGAAGTCGACGTAGGCCCGGCCGGTGGCCTTGAACCGGTTGACCGCCAACTCGGCCGGGTTCTTACCGGCCCGGGTGGCGTTCATCGCCCGGCGCATCCGCTGGCCGAGCTGGGCGAAACCATGCTGAGCGACCGCGGTCAGCAGGTCGGACTTGTCGGTGAAGTGCCGGTAGGCGGCGTTGGCCGAGACCCCGACTTCGCGGGCGGTGGCCCGCAGGCTGAACTCGCCGAGTCCGTCGGTCTCGATCAGGCGAACGGCGGTGAGCACCAGGGCGTTGCGCAGGTCCCCGTGGTGGTAAGTGTTCTTGGCCGCAGTCATGGTCACCATGTTGACAATGTGAACAACCAGAGTAAAGCCCGGGGATGAGCCGGCAACGCGATACTGGCGGCACCCGGGCCTCGGTGCGCGCACTGCTGGGCGGGAGCAGTTCCGGGAATCCTGATGTTGACACTGTCAACACCACGGGTAAAGTTCACGGCGTGAACATATCGTCGCCACGGGAACCGAACCGCGCACTGGAGGCGGAATGAAACTTGCCGTCTTCGGCGCGACCGGCCTCACGGGCGGACTCGTGGTCGCCCAGGCACTCGAGGACGGCCACGAGGTCACGGCACTGGTTCGTGATCCGCGCCGCGTGTCGCTGAGCCATCCACGACTCACCGTGGTCGGAGGCAGTCCGGTCGCGCCGAGCGATGTCGAGCGGTGCGTTCGCGGCAACGACGCCGTCATCCACTGCCTCGGCATCGGCGGGAAAGGGGACGGCACGCCGACCTCACTCATCTCGGACTCGGTGCTGGTCACGCTCGCCGCGATGGAACAGCACAACGTCCCGCGCATCGTGTGCATGTCCAACGTCGGAGCCGGCGGCAGCGGAAGTTGGTTCGCCAACCGCATCGTCATCCCGCTCTTCGTGCGCTGGCTGCGACCCATCATCGAGGACAAGAACCGCATGGAGGCCGGCCTTCGCGAGAGCACGGTCGAGTGGTGCTCGGTGCGCCTGCCGAACATCAAGGAGGGCCCCGAGCGGCCGCTGCGGGTCAGCCCCGACGGCCGGGGGATCGGCCTGTCGATCACCGCCGCCTCGGCCGCGCGCTTCCTCCTCGACCAGGCGACCTCCGCCGAACTCGTCCATTCGA
>JAPOHV010000175.1 GCA_029979305.1 Mycobacteriaceae bacterium
GCAGGGCCAGCGTGTGGGCGCGGCCCGGCTTGACCTCGATCGGCACCTGGTAGGTCGCGCCACCGACACGGCGGCTGCGGACCTCGAGGCTGGGCTTGACGTTGTCCATCGCGCGCTTGAGCGTGACGACCGGATCGGTGCCGGTCTTCTCGCGGGCCTGCTCGAGGGCCCCGTAGACGATGCGCTCGGCCAGTGACTTCTTGCCGTCCAGCAGCACCTTGTTGACGAGCTGGGTGACCAGCTGCGACCCGTAGACCGGGTCGTTGACCAGCGGACGCTTAGGAGCGGGTCCCTTGCGCGGCATCAGCTCTTCTCCTTCTTCGCGCCGTAGCGGCTGCGGGCCTGCTTGCGGTTCTTGACGCCCTGGGTGTCCAGCGAGCCGCGGATGATCTTGTAGCGCACGCCGGGCAGGTCCTTCACACGGCCGCCGCGCACCAGGACCATCGAGTGCTCCTGGAGGTTGTGGCCTTCACCTGGGATGTAGGCGGTGACCTCGACCTGGCTGGTCAGCTTCACGCGCGCGACCTTGCGAAGCGCCGAGTTCGGCTTCTTCGGGGTGGTGGTGTAGACGCGGGTGCACACGCCACGACGCTGCGGGCTCCCCTTCAGGGCCGCAGTCTTCACCTTGGCGATCTTGTCGCGGCGGCCCTTGCGGACCAGCTGCTGAATGGTTGGCATCTACCGGCTTTCTCTGTCGTGCGTCCTCGTTGTCCTGCAGTTTTCGCCCCGCCGCTTACCCCGCGGCCGGGTGTGTCGCACGCAGTCGGCACCGGGAGATTTTTCCGATGCACACTTGACATGCGAATTCGCCCGGCGGCGCGTGCGTCACCCGCAAGCGCCTGACGGCCAGGCACGTGGTCTGACAATACCAGGGCAGGCCACCGCCCCCAAAATCGTTGCTCCCACCCCTTACCGCAGGTCAAGCCGGGCGGTTGTCGCGGTGAGCCATCCCGGCCGCCAACCGCAGCACCATGTCGGAGAACACCGCGTCGGTGTCGACCCGGCCCATCAGGCCCGAGTCCATTACGCCGGTCATCTCTAGCAGGACGAAGCCGTGCAGTGCCGCCCAGAACTCCAGGGCCGCGTAGAACGCGGCCTCGCCGTCCAGGCCGTAGGAGGCCAGCACGTCGATGACCGGGGCGGCCGCGGCGTGCGAGGCCGAGGTGAACTCCGGGTCGTCGCCGCCCAGTGGCATCCGGGTGAAGGCCGAGTACCGGCCGGGGTGGTGGTGGGCGTAGCTGCGGTAGGCGCTGGCCATGGCCATCACGGCGTCGTCGCGGGTGCGGCCGGCCGCAACGGTGCTGAGCATCTGCAGGATGTCGTCGATCACCCGCATCCGCACCGTGCGCCGCAGATCCTCGAGGCTGTCTACGTGGTTGTACAGCGACGGCCCCTTGGTGCCGAGTAGGCCTGCCAGCGCATTGATCGTCAGGGCGTCCCAACCGTCGCGGTCGAGGAAGGTCAGCGCGGCGTTGACGATCGCCTCGCGACTGAGTCTGGGCGCCGGGCGCGCGCGGGTGGCCATCAGCGATGAACTCTAGTGCCCGCGACGGCGGTTGCACGTACGCTCGTCGTCGATGCGGACGCCCCTACCCGCCGTGTTCGTCGCGGCGCTGCTGCTGGCCGGTTGCGGCTCGAACGACGGGGCCGGCTCGACGGACCAGGCCGGCAACGCCGTGAACTACGGCTCGTTCGGCACCAGGGCCACCATCGACTGCGGGCGGGGCAAGTCGCTCACCGTCGGCGGCTCGAACAACAGCCTCAAAGTGACCGGCACATGTTCGTCGGTGACGATCGAGGGCGCCGACAACACGATCGCCGTCGCGCGGATCGACGGGGACCTCTCAGTAGTCGGCCTGAACAACACCGTCACCTACAAAGACGGCGACCCGAAGGTCGACGACTCCGGATCAGGCAACCGGATCAGCCGCGGGTAGCGCCGGGCGATCAGGCAGGCCCGCCGTGGCGGCCCGCTCCATCGGCGAACCGCCGGGCGCCCTCGATCAGTTCCCCGGCCACCGCGGGCAGGCTGCCGAACTCGAAGGCAAGTGCCTCGGCCTCGGTACGACCCCACTGATGCAGCACCGAGCGCCGGTCGGCGCGCAGACAGCCCTGCGGCAGCCGGGCCAGTTCGGCGGCCAGTTCCTCGGCTGCCTGCCTGGCCTGTCCACGCGGGACCACCCGGTTGGCCAGCCCGATCGCCAGCGCCTCCTCGGCGCCGACCGCCCGGCCGGTGAGGATCATGTCCATCGCGCGGCTGTGCCCGATCAGCCGCGGCAGCCGGACGGTGCCGCCGTCGATCAGCGGCACCCCCCAACGCCGGCAGAAGACTCCGAACACGGCATCCTCCTCGACCACCCGCAGGTCGCACCACAGCGCCAGCTCGAGTCCACCGGCCACGGCGTAGCCGCTCACCGCCGCGATCACCGGCTTGGACAGCACCATCCGGGTCGGGCCCATCGGGCCGACGGCATCGGAGTCCGTGCCGATGGGGTGGACCGGGTTGGAATCCGGCGTGCCGATCGCCTTCAGATCGGCTCCGGCGCAGAAGGTTCCGTGATCGCCCCACAACACGGCCACCGCGGCGGAGTCGTCGCGGTCGAACTCGCCGAAGGCCTCGTGCAACGCCACGGCGGTCGGCCCGTCCACCGCATTGCGGGCGTGCGGACGGTCGAGGATCACGGTCATTACCGCCCCGCTGCGCTCGACGCTGACAGTCATCCGACCTCCAGAGGTTGGGCGGCGCCGCGTCGCTCCGACAGCAGCGCGGCGAACTCGGCGTAGGCGATGCGGAGCCGGTCGGCGGGCCAGTCGGCCGGCAGCAACGCGGCGGGCAGCACCGGGTCGGTGAGCAGCAGACGCACCATCGCCGCGGCGACTGCGAAGCGCTCGGGAACATCGGTGGCGACGTTCATTTCGCGCAGCAGCCCGTGACCGGACTTCGACCAGCCGCGCAGGTCCCACAGGGTCTGGGCGAGATCGGCGGGCGCATCGTCGCGACTGTGCAGCACCCGGACTCTGTCACGAGCCTCAGCGGGCAACGCATCGGCCAGGTTGTCCGGACGCAGCCAGACGCCCTCACGCAGCTCGCCGAACCTGTTGTGCTGCAGCGCGGTTCGCAGCGATGCGCGGGCCCGGGCATCGGCTCCCACCGCCGTTACGATCACGGTGGTCCAGTCGCCGTCCCAGTCCCGGGTCGCTGGATTGAGGGCGGCGTCCTGCCGCCGCTGGCGGGCCAGCAGGCGCTCGGAGAGCCGGTAACCGTCGTCGGAACGCACCAGGTCTCCGGTGCTGACCATCCGGGTCAGCGCAACCCGCAGCGTGCTCTCCCTGATGCCGAAATCGCTGGTCATCCGCAGCAGTTCGGCTGCCGTCGCCCAGGCCGGATGAGCGCCGAGCAGTACCGACAGCACCACCGAACGGGCCGGCATCCGCGACGTCGCCACGTCAGACGCCCGAAGCCCGGCGCCCGAAGTCGCCGAACGGCTCGTCGCGGTGGCGGACCGCCTCGCGGAACCCGTGCTCGCGGGCGTCGTCGACGAAGGCGTGACCCTCCGGGGTGTGGCGGGCGATGCCGTCGAAGACCGTGCCGACCATTCGGCTGGTGACCACGCCCTGCTGGTAGAGCGCGGTGTTCAGCGCCAGTTTCGCCATGATCAGCTGGTTGACGGGAACCGCGGCGATCCGCTCCACCAGTCGCTCGGTGCGCTCGTCGAGGTCGTGCGGGTCGGGCGCCTCGACGGCCAGCCCCCACTCGGCGGCCTGCGTCCCGGTGATGCAATCTCCGGTCAGCAGCAGGCGTTTGGCGCGCTGGTCACCGAGGCGGTGTGCCCACAACCCGGCGGCCGGGATACCCCAGACCCGGGCCGGCGGGTAGCCGATCTTGGCGTCGGCGGCAGCGATCACCTGGTCGGCGTGTAACGCGATATCGGTGCCGCCGGCGATGCAGTAGCCGTGGATTTTCACGACCGTCGGCTTGTCGGCGTGCATCAGGCTGGCGAACCCGCGGGTGAACCGGCTCATCATCTGGTAGTCGAGCATCGGGTCCCACGGCTGGTTCGGCAGCTGGTTCCTGGCCTGGATCTGCGCGTCGAGGATCGTGCCGCCGCGGTCCTCCCCGCCGGCCGAGGCGGTTCCGTCGGCGTAGGCGCTCAGGTCGAATCCGGCGCAGAAGCCCTCACCGCGACCGGACACCAGGATCACATGGACGGCCGGGTCGAGATCGGCCCGCTCCACACAGGCCGCCAGCTCGATCGGGGTGGCGGCGATGATCGCATTGCCCTTCTCGGGGCGGTTGAAGGTGATCCGGGCGACCCTGTCGGTGACCTCGTAGGTCATCGTCGTGGGGTCCACACCTCCTTCGCTCACCCCTTCACCAGGGCGCGTTCGATGATCGGCGCGAGGTCAAGTCCGGACGGCAGGGTGCCGAACGCACCGCCCCAGTCGCCGGCCATCCGAGAGGCCAGGAACGCGTCGGCGACAGCCGGATGTCCGAACCGCACCAGCAACGACCCCTGCAGCGCCAGGCTGATGTCCTCGGCGACCCTGCGGGCGCGGTACTCGATGGTCGCGGTGTCGGCGAGACCGGCGCGCAGCGCCTCGGTGTGGGCGTCGAGCCGGGTGTCCTGTCCGGCGGTGGTGGCCAGTTCGTCGAAGAGCACCTCGACACACTCTGGCCGGGTCGCCATGGCACGCAGCGCATCCAGCGCGCTGACGTTGCCGGAGCCCTCCCAGATGCCCATCAGCGGCGCCTCCCGGTACAGCCGCGGCATGCCGGAGTCCTCGGCGTACCCGTTGCCTCCCAGACACTCCATCGCTTCGGCTGCGTGCGGGGTGGCGCGTTTGCACACCCAGTACTTCGAGGCAGCCAGGCCGATGCGCCGCAGCAGCGTCTCCCGCTCGTCGCCCCGGGTGGCGGCGTCGGTCGCCCCGGCCATCCGCATCGCGACGATGGTCGCCGCCTCGGCCTCGACCGCCAGATCGGCGATGACGTTACGCATCAGCGGCTGGTCAATCAGGTAGGCCCCGAACGCTTTTCGATGCTGGGTGTGATGGATCGCGCGGGTCAGTCCCTGGCGCATGCTGGTGGCGCTGCCCAGGGTGCAGTCGAGCCGGGTGAGGTTGACCATTTCGATGATGGTCGGTCCGCCGCGGCCCTCATCCCCCACCAGCCAGGCAGTCGCCCCGTCGTACTCGATCTCGCTGGACGCGTTGGCGTGATTTCCAAGCTTGTTCTTGAGGCGCTGGATGAACATCCGGTTGCGGGTCCCGTCGGGCAGCACCCTGGGCAGCATGAAACAGCTCAGGCCGCCCGGCGCCTGGGCGAGCACCAGGAAGATGTCGCCCATCGCCGCGGAGGTGAACCACTTGTGCCCGGTGAGGGTATAGCTGCCGTCGCCGTTGGGCGCGGCCCGGGTGGTCCCGGCGCGGACATCGGAGCCACCCTGCTTCTCGGTCATCGACATGCCGGCGGTGATGCCAA
>JAPOHV010000082.1 GCA_029979305.1 Mycobacteriaceae bacterium
AGGCCCGGGATCTCCACCACCGTCGCGCCGACCTGCGGCGGCGGGGGAGGCGGTTCGACGGGCTTCGGCGGCGGCGACGTGGGCGGGGGTGGCGGCGGCGGAGCCACGCCATTGCTTACCAGCAGCGTGACGATGATTCCGGGCACGGTCTGCCCGGCCGGCGAAGTGCCGACGACGGTGCCGGCCGACGCTGTGCTGTTCTGCATCGACACCTGATCGGCCACCTGAAAGCCGGAGGCGCGCAGCTCTTCTCGTGCGCTGTCCTGCGAGAGGCCGCTGACGTTGGGAACCCGGGAACCGGGCGCGCCGTCGACGTACCGCGGATCCGTCGGCGGCATGGCGACGTCGCCGAACTTGCCGGCGAGCGGGGTCATCGCGGTGAACCAGGTCTCCGCCGGCTCCTTGCCGCCGAAAAGGTCGCCGTCGCCGCACTGGCGCAGCGGGAACGAACAGATGTCGCTGGGATCGGGCGAGTCGTCGTAGATGTAGTTCACCGCGGCGTAGCGGTTGGTGTAGCCGAGGAAACCGGCCGAACGGTGCGCCTCGGTGGTGCCGGTCTTCCCCGACATCGGAAGGTCCCAGCCGGCCGCGCCGGCCGCCGGCGCACCGGTGCCGATGACGGTGTCCTTCGACAATGCATTGGACAGGGTATCGGCCAGTCCCTCGGGAACCACCTGCTCGCAGGCCTCGGCGTTGATCGCGATTTCCTCGCCGCGGCGGTCGTAGATTTTGTCGATCGGGTTGGGCGGGCACCACATTCCGCCGGAGGACAGCGTGGCCGCGACGTTGGCCAACTCAAGCGGGTTCACTTCGAACGGGCCGAGGGTGAACGTCCCCAGATTCTGGCGCTTGATGAAATCGGCGAGGCTCTCGTTGTTGTCGGGGTCATAGCCGCGGGCGGTGCCCGGTTCGGTGTAGGAGCGCAGACCCAGCCGGACGGCCATGTCCACGGTCCGGGTGACCCCGACCTGAGAGATGAGTTTGGCGAAAGCGGTGTTGGGCGACTTCGCCAGCGCCTCGGTGACCCCCATGGTGAGGTAGCGACGGTCCTTGTAGTTCTCCACGCACCAGGTTTCCTTGGGGCAGCCCTTCGCCCCTCCCTCGCCGAGTCCCCGGGCCTCGAACCGGCCGGGTACGTCGAGTGTGGCGTTGATGCCCAGACCGAGGTCGAGTGCGGCCGCGATGGTGAAGATCTTGAAGATCGACCCTGCTCCGTCGCCGACCAACGAGAACGGTTGCGGCTGAACGGTTTGCCCCGCGTCGATGTCGAGTCCGTAGGCACGGTTGCTCGCCATCGCGATCACCGGATGGCTCGTCTTGCCGGGCAGTACGACGTTCATGACACTGGCGATGCCTTCGAGTTCCGGCGAGGCGATCGAGTCGACCGACTTCTTGACGTCGGCTTGGACATCGGGGTCGAGCGTGGTCTTGATCAGGTAACCGCCACGGGCGATCTGTTCCTTGCTCAGACCGGCCCGGGTCAGATACTCCTGGACGTAGTCGCAGAAGAACGCCCGGTCGCCGGCGGCGATGCAACCTCGCGGAAGCTCGTTCGGACGCGCGAGAATGCCCAGCGGCTGCTGCTTGGCCGTGCGCAGTTCGCCGGCCTTGTCGGGCAGCTGCTCGATCATGGTGTCCAGCACCAGATTCCGCCGCACCAGCGCCCCGTCGGGGTTGGTGTAGGGATTCAGCGTGCTCGTCGACTGCACCAGCCCGGCGAGCAGCGCTGCCTGCGCCCAGTTCAGACCGGAAGCGTCGATGCCGAAGTAGGTCTGGGCGGCGTCCTGAACTCCGAACGCCCCGTTGCCGAACGACACCAGGTTCAGATACCGGGTCAGGATCTCGGGTTTGGGCAGCGTCTTGTCCAGGCTGAGCGCCATCCGGATCTCGCGCAACTTGCGGGCGGGCGTCGGAGCCACCGCGGCGCGCTTCTCTGCGTCGGTCTGTGCCACCACCAGAAGCTGGTAGTTCTTGACGTACTGCTGCTCGATGGTCGAGCCGCCGCGGGTGCCCGCATCCCCGGATGCGTAGCCGGCCAGGCCGGTCAGCGTGCCCTTCCAGTCGACGCCGTTGTGCTCGGCGAATCGCTTGTCCTCGATGGCGACGATGGCCAGTTTCATGGTGTCGGCGATCTGGTCACCGGGCACCTCGAACCGACGCTGGGCATACAGCCAGGCGATCGTGTTGCCCTTGGCGTCGACCATGGTGGTGACCGCCGGTATGTCGCCCTCGAGCACCTGGGTGGATCCGTTGGCCACGATGTCGGAGGCCCGGTTGGACATCAGCCCGAGTCCACCCACCACCGGGAACAGCAGGGCGGCGACCAGCACGCTGGCGAGCAGGCATGCCCAGGCCAGTTTGATGATCGTTGAGGCCGCCGGCGCGCGTTCCGACATGGGTGACAGCCTAACGAGGGGCCCCACACGGGGGTTCGCCGCGTCTTGGAGGGGGCGGGGCAAGCACGAATTGGGAGGCGGGAGTCGCAAAACCGCAGTTCATGATCGGGCTGGACGCTTGTCCCAAAATTTCTGTAATCCCACTGTTGCGCAAACGCAACGTGACCACCTACTTTAAGCACACAGTGCGACGCAGGTAACACTCGCTTCGCAATGTGGCGTAGATCGCACCGCGACTGCACCGGAAGTTTATCGCCCCCCATCGGGGCTGGAGACGAAGGGATCGCCCGTGTCGGGGACTCGGCCCGCCGCGCGCAGGACTAGCGCAGCATCGTTGCATGGTTCACTTCAGCAGGTAGCGAACGGGGAAGCCCGGATCGCCTGGGTTTCTCAAGCTTTATGTCGCTCGGCCGATCCTGACCAGCTCTTCGTGCGCGGGGCGGCCCAGCGTAAAGCCGCGGTGATCTGTCGGCACTGTCCGGTCATCACCGAGTGCGGAGCCGACGCCCTGGACAACCGCGTCGAGTTCGGCGTGTGGGGCGGCATGACCGAGCGCCAGCGTCGCGCCCTGCTCAAGCAGCATCCCGAGGTCTCTTCCTGGTCGGAGTTCTTCGCAGCCCAGCGCAAGCACCGCAGCGTCTGCTGACGGTGCTTTTTACGTTTCGCCGGTGATCTGGTCGGCGATCGCCTGAAGGGCGTCGAGGTCGGACACGTCGAACGGCAGTGACGGCACGCCCACCACCCGCACATGCGGGTTGGCGCCGGTGAACCGCGACAGCAGCCGCACCTCACGCTTGGCGGTCTGGCCGCGGTCGGCGTGGATCCGCAGCACTCCCGCGGTCAGCGTATTGCCGGCGGTGCCCGGGTCCGCCTCCAGATCGGTGGCGCCGTCGATCGCACGCTCGACGGTGAGCGGGCACAGCATCGGATGGGTCCGGTTGAGGATCAACCCGGCCAGCGGCATGCCCTCCTCGGACAGCCGGTCGACGAAGAAGGTCGCCTCCCGCAGCGCGTCGGGCTCGGCCGCTGAGACCACCACGAATTGGGTCCCGCGCCGCTTGAGCAGGTCATAGGTCCGGTCGGCCTTCTCCCGGAATCCACCGAAGGTCGAGTCCAGCGACTGCACGAAGTTGGCGGCGTCGGAGAGCATCTGCGAGCCCACGATGGTCGACAGGGCCTTCATCGCCAGCCCCATCACGCCGGTCACCAGCTTGCCGATGCCGCGGCCTGGCCCGAGAAACAGCTTCCACATCCGGCTGTCCATGAAACTGCCGAGCCGTTTGGGGGCATCCAGGAAATCCAGCGCGTTGCGCGACGGCGGGGTGTCGACCACCACCAGATCCCAGCGGTCCTGGGCCAGCAGCTGGCCGAGTTTCTCCATGGCCATGTATTCCTGCGTACCGGCCAGCGACGTCGCGACGGTCTGATAGAAGGTGTTCTCCAGAATCGCCTCCGCCCGTCCTGGGTCGGAGTACTCCAGCACCATCTCGTCGAAGGTGCGCCGCATGTCCAGCATCATCGCGTACAACTCGCCGGCCACTTCCGAGCCGAGCGGCACGCGCTGCGGCTCGTTGCCCAGTTCCTTGATTCCCAGCGCCTGCGCCAGCCGCTTGGCGGGGTCGATGGTCAGCACCACCACGCTGCGGCCGTACTCGGCGGCGCGCAGCGCCATCGCCGCCGCGGTGGTGGTCTTACCCACCCCGCCGGCCCCGCAGCACACCACCACGCGATTGGACGTGTCGGACAGGATGGACTTCATGTCCAGCAGCGGAGGCGTGCCGCTCATCGGATCACCGCTCTCGTCATCGGCTGATGTCTCGCGACGTTCATCGGACGCCTTGGTGGGCAAGGATTTCGGCGAGTTCATAGAGACTGCCCAGATCCACGCCATCGGTGATGGTGGGCAACTCCAGTCGCGGCACGTGCAGCCGTTCCAAGTCGCCGGCGCTCTGCGAGCGGGCCCGGATCCGGCTGGCGTGCTCGATGGTCTCGGTGAGCAGCCCGGCGAAGTCGGCGTCGGGAAGGGTGATACCGGCCCGGGACAGCCCGTCCCGCACCGCGTCGGCGTCGATCTCGCCATCGGCCGCCCGGTCCAGGTCCGCGGCGGGCAGGAACGCCGGGATGTTGCGGTTGACGATCACACTGCCGATCGGCAGTTCGAGCTCCTGCAGTTCCTCGATGGCCTCGATGGTCTCCTGGATGGGCAGCGCTTCGAGCAGGGTGACCAGGTGGATGGCGGTCTGCTCGGAGTGCAGCAGCCGCACCACCCCCTCGGACTGGGCGTGCACCGGCCCGCCCTTGGCGATATCGGCCAGCGCCTTGGTGACGTCCAGGAACCGGGAGATCCGGCCGGTGGGCGGGGAGTCCACGACGATCGCGTCGTACACCGGGCGTCCGTCGGGGCCCGAGCGGACGGCGGCTTCCTTGATCTTGCCGGTCAGCAGAACATCGCGAAGCCCGGGCGCGACGGTCGTGGCGAACTCGATCGCCCCGACCCGGCGCATCGCCCGGCCGGCGATACCGAGGTTGTAGAACATGTCGAGGTATTCCAGGAAGGCCGCTTCGAGCTCCACCGCCAGGGCGTTCACGTGTCCGCCGGCGTACGCGGTGGCCACCTTCACCTCCTGGTAGGGCAGCGGTGGAACATCGAACAGCTGCGCAATGCCCTGTCGCCCTTCGACTTCCACCAACAGCACCTTGCGCCCGCCGGCCGCCAGGGTCAGCGCCAGCGCCGCCGCGACGGTGGTCTTACCCGTCCCGCCCTTACCGGTGACGAAGTGCAATCGTGCCTTGGTCAGGCGGTCTGGCCAGCCGACTGCGCTGCCCTCGCTCTGCTTGGTCGCCACCACTGCATGCTATCCAAGGCCGCAGAGCCGCCACGGGAATCGCCGAGAGGGGCGACCGGTGGCAGGGCTAGGCTTCGGTCATGAGCCAACCAACCACGTGGGAGTACGCGACGATTCCGTTGCTGACCCATGCGACCAAGCAGATCCTCGACCAGTGGGGCGCCGACGGCTGGGAACTGGTGTCGGTGCTGCAGGGACCGACCGGCGAGCAGCACGTGGCCTACCTCAAGCGGCCGAAATGAGTGCCTCGAAGCGTCTCGCCGAACTGGGGGTGACCCTCCCCGCGGTGGCCGCACCGCTGGCCGCCTACGTGCCGGCGGTGCGCACCGGCAACCTGGTCTACACCTCCGGCCAGCTGCCCCTGGAGGGCGGCAAGCCGACCCATTCCGGCAAGCTCGGCGCCGGCGTCACACCCGAGCAGGGCAAGGCCGCCGCCCGCACCTGCGCGCTGAACGCCCTGGCGGCGATCGACGCCCTGGTCGGTATCGACTCGGTGGCCCGGGTGGTGAAGGTGGTCGGTTTCGTGGCGTCCGCACCGGAATTCACCGGCCAGCCGGGAGTGGTCAACGGTGCCTCCGAGTTCCTCGGTGAGGTTTTCGGCGACGCCGGCGCCCATGCCCGTTCAGCGGTCGGGGTGGCGTCGCTTCCGCTGGACGCCCCGGTCGAAGTCGAGCTCATCGTTGAAGTCGCCTAGCGGCCGGACACGGCACCAGCACCGGTGACCCACCCGGCCTACGGAGTACTCCGGCCGGTCACCGCATCGGCCTCGGTTTTGCTGTGCCACAACCCCGGCCCGCTGACCCTGGAGGGCACCAACACCTGGGTGCTGCGCGGGCCGGGGAGTTCCGAGCTGGTGGTGGTCGACCCGGGCCCCGATGACGCCGAGCACATCGAACGGCTGGCCGATCTTGAGGGGTCTGTTGGGGCACGCGTCGCGCTGGTGCTGATCAGCCACCGCCACGGCGACCACACCGAGGGCATCGACCGGCTCGTCGACGCCACCGGGGCGACGGTGCGGTCGGTGGGCAGCGGGTTTCTGCGCGGACCCGGCGGTTACCTGCGTGACGGTGAGGTGATCGAGGCCGCCGGGCTGCGGATCGGGGTGCTCGCGACACCCGGCCATACCGCCGACTCGATGAGCTTCGTGCTCGACGATGCGGTGCTCACCGCCGACACGGTGCTCGGCCGGGGTACCGCGGTCATCGACAGCGAGGACGGAAGCCTGAGCGACTACCTGGAGTCGCTGCGCCGGCTGCATTCGCTGGGCTCCCGCAAGGTGCTGCCGGGCCACGGCCCGGAACTCGACGATCTGGCCGCCGTCGTCGAGATGTACCTGGCCCACCGCGAGGAACGCCTCGTGCAGGTGCGTGACGCTTTGCGCGCGCTGGGCGAGGAGGCAACGCCGCGGCAGGTCGTCGAGCACGTCTACGCCGACGTCGACCAAACCCTGTGGGACGCCGCGGAATCATCGGTGCGCGCTCAGCTGGCCTATCTGCGCGCCCGCTGAGGGGACCACGCGCCGAAATTGCACTCCTGCAGGAGAGAACAGGCTTGAGGCCTGCGCCAGTGCAGTCTCGAGGCCCGGTCAGCGCGCCCGGCGGGCCAGCCGCTCGGAGTCGCAGATCAGAACGCTCTTGCCCTCCAAGCGGATCCAGCCGCGGTGGGCGAAGTCGGCCAGCGCCTTGTTGACGGTCTCCCGCGACGCGCCGACGAGTTGAGCGATCTCCTCCTGGGTGAGGTCGTGGGTGACCCGCATGGCGCCGCCCTCCTGGGTACCGAAGCGCTGCGCCAGTTGCAGCAGCTGCTTGGCGACCCGGCCCGGCACGTCGGTGAAGATCAGGTCGGCCAGGTTGTTGTTGGTGCGGCGCAGCCGCCGGGCCAGCACCCGCAGCAGTTGTTCGGCGATCTCCGGGCGGTCGGCGATCCATGCCTTGAGAGCGTCACGGTCCATCGACACCGCCCGCACCTCGGTGATGGTGGTGGCGCTCGAGGTCCGCGGCCCGGGGTCGAAGATGGACAGCTCACCGAACATGTCCGACGGGCCCATGATCGTCAGCAGGTTCTCCCGGCCGTCGGGGGAGCGCCGGCCGATCTTCACCTTGCCGGCGGTGATGATGTAGAGCCGGTCGCCCGGCTCGCCTTCGGCGAACACCGTGTGGCCGCGGGGAAAGTCGACCGGCTGCAGTTGTTTCGTCAGAGCGGAAACAGCGGTCGGATCAACCCCCTGGAAGATTCCGGCCCTGGCCAGGATCTCGTCCACGTGGTCCCTCTCAGCTCATCGGTGACTGGTCACGCGCTCGATGCCGGGACCGCGGGCCAATGCTTAGGCAGTCTCGGCGACGGAGCCAACGCTACACACGATTTGCGATTCCTGAGGGCTGAAACAATGGATTGGGGCGGGTCGGCAGGCCGGGCTCGTCGATCAGGAGCAGCGGATCTAACCGGCCCGCGGCCCCCGGGCCGGAGCTCTCGACGATCGCCCGTGGCGATGCCTTGTGGCGGGCAGTGCGCGCGGCCCGTTCGAGCCTGGCGACGAACTCGACCGGCGACGGCCGGTCACGGTGCAGCACGCCCTCCAATCGCTGCAGGCCGACGGTGAACACCATCAGAAGACCGGGGAACGTCACCGCGACCAACCAGGACATAGCCGGGAAGTAAACCGGCGCCACGTCTCATCGGGATCACGAAATGCCACCGGTCTGTCGGCGGTCAGTACGCTGGCGGAGTGACGGCGGGTGCGGCCGGGGCGGCGAAGTCCTCGCAGCCCCCGAAGACGGCGAAGCGCGGTGCGCGGCGCGAGGCTAAATGGGATTCCGAGACCCGTCTCGGACTGGTCCGGCGGGCGCGGCGGATGAACCGCGCCCTGGCGATCGCGTTCCCGCACGTGTACTGCGAACTGGACTTCACCAACCCGCTCGAACTGACCGTCGCCACCATCCTGTCCGCGCAGAGCACCGACAAGCGGGTGAACCTGACCACCCCCGCGCTGTTCGCCCGGTACCGCACCGCCCGCGACTACGCCCGGGCCAACCGGGCCGAACTCGAGGAACTGATCCGACCCACCGGGTTCTACCGCAACAAGGCCAACTCGCTGATCGGCCTGGGGGTCGCGCTGGTGGAACGATTCGACGGCGAAGTTCCCCACACCCTGGAGGAGTTGGTGACGCTGCCCGGTGTCGGACGCAAGACCGCAAACGTCGTCCTCGGCAACGCGTTCGACATCCCTGGCATCACCGTCGACACCCACTTCGGCCGGCTGGTACGCCGCTGGCGCTGGACCGCCGAGACCGACCCGGTCAAGGTCGAGCACGCTGTCGGCGAACTGATCGAGCGCCCGCAGTGGACACTGCTGAGCCACCGGGTGATCTTCCACGGCCGACGGGTGTGCCACGCCCGCAAACCGGCCTGCGGGGTGTGCGTGCTGGCCGCGGACTGCCCCTCCTACGGCGAGGGCCCGACCGATCCGGCGATCGCCGCGGAACTGGTGAGGGGACCCGAGACCGGCCACCTGCTGGCACTGGCCGGGCTGTAGGACAGATGCGGACCTCGACCCGCTGGACTGTGGCGGTGCTGTCCGTACTCGGTGCTCTCGTCGTGGCGATGACGGTCCAACTCATCGGCGAGCCGGACGGCCCCGGTACGACGTCGCCGCCCGCAGCGCGAACCCACCGCGACGCCGACACCCCCGAGGCGTTGGCGGGCCCCAGACGGCGGGCCGCGCTGCCGCCATGTCCGGCCGACGGCCCCGGCCCGGGTCCGGCCAAGCTGCGCGGGGTGGTGGTGCAGTGCGCCGCCGACGGTTCCGAGGTCGACGTGGCCCGGGCGCTCGCCGGCCGCACGGTGGTACTCAACCTATGGGCGTACTGGTGTGTGCCGTGCGCCGAGGAGCTGCCGGCCATGCAGCAGTACCAGCGCCGGGCCCAAGACGCGGTGTCGGTGGTGACGGTGCACCAGGACGAGAACGAGACCGCCGCGCTGATCCGGATGGCAGAACTGGGAGTCCGGCTGCCGGTGCTGCAGGACGGCCGTCGCAGTGTCGCCGCCGCACTGGGCCTGCCCAACGTGATGCCGGCGACTGTGGTTCTGCGTCGGGACGGTAGCGTTGCCCAGGTGCTTCCGCAGGCCTTCACCAGCGCCGATGAGGTCGCCGCCGCGGTGGATGCGGCGCTTCGGTGACCGCCGGATGCCA
The DNA here is from genome assembly GCA_029979305.1 of Mycobacteriaceae bacterium. Taxonomy (GTDB): domain Bacteria; phylum Actinomycetota; class Actinomycetes; order Mycobacteriales; family Mycobacteriaceae; genus Mycobacterium. Next base: position 9,432 of record JAPOHV010000082.1, read on the forward strand.
CCGGTGACCGCCGCCGATCCGCTGCGTCCGCAGGCCCGCCCACCATGGCTGGCGCCGCTGGTCGACAACCTCCACCGGGTTCCCGACGTCTACCGGCGCCGGGTGCCGCCGGAGGTGTTGGCGGCCCTGACCGGCGCGGGTGCCCGGCCGGGCCGCGACGCCGCGGTCCTGGTGCTGTTCTCCGGCCCGCACGCGGAACACCCCTCCTTTCCCGATGACGCCGACCTGCTGCTCACCGTGCGGGCAGGTTCACTGCGCCACCACGCCGGCCAGGCGGCCTTTCCCGGAGGGGCCGCGGACCCCGGTGACCAGGGCCCGGTGCACACGGCCCTGCGCGAGGCCACCGAGGAGACCGGCGTCGACCCCGACCGGCTGCATCCGCTGGCCACCCTGGACCGGATGTTCATCCCGCCCTCGGGGTTCCACGTCGTCCCGGTGATCGCGTACTCGCCCGATCCCGGGCCGGTCGCCGTCATCGACGAATCGGAGACCGCCGCCGTCGCGCGGGTTCCGTTGCGGGCGTTCGTCAACCCGAGGAACCGCCTCATGGTGTACCGCACCGACGCCGGACGAAGGTTCGCCGGTCCGGCCTTCCTTCTCAACGAGATGTTGGTCTGGGGTTTCACCGGTCACGTAATCTCGGCGATGCTCGACGTCGCCGGATGGGCGCAGCCGTGGGATACCGAGGACGCACGCGAGCTGGACGAGGCGATGGCGCTCGTCGCAGAGGACCGTGGCGAGGCGGCAACCCTTGTCACCGACGACAGACAGGAGCCGGTGTGACGAGTTCGCAGTGGCTGGACATCGCCATCGTCGGCGTGGCGCTGATAGCGGCGATCTCGGGCTGGCGATCGGGTGCACTCGGTTCGCTGATGTCGTTCATCGGAGTGGTGCTCGGCGCCATCGCCGGTGTGATGCTCGCCCCGCACGTCGTCAACCACTTCCACTCACCGCGCGGCAAGCTGTTCGCCGCGCTGTTCCTGATCCTGGCGCTGGTGGTCATCGGGGAGGTGGCCGGCGTCGTACTCGGCCGGGCAGTGCGCGGCTCGATCCGCAGTGGCCCGGTCCGGGCGATCGACTCGATCGTCGGGGTCGCCCTGCAACTGGTGGTAGTGCTGGTCGCGGCCTGGCTGCTGGGAAGTCCGCTGACCTCGTCCAATCAGGTCAACCTGGCTGCGGCGGCGCGCGGGTCGCGGGTGATCTCCGAGGTCGACAAGATCGCCCCCGACTGGCTGCGCACGGTGCCGAAGCGGATCTCGACGCTGCTGAGCACCTCCGGACTGCCCGAGGTGCTGCAGCCGCTCGGCCGGACCCCGGCAGCGGTCGACCCGCCGGATGCCTCACTGGCCGACAGTCTGGTGGTGTCCAAGTCGCGGCCCAGTGTGGTGAAGATCCGCGGTGTGGCGACGGCCTGCCAGAAGGTTCTCGAGGGAACCGGTTTCGTCGTCGCGCCCAACCGGGTGATGTCGAACGCGCACGTCGTCGCGGGTTCGGACAGCGTCACCGTCGAGGCGCAGGACGGCAAGAAGTACGACGCGACGGTGGTGTCCTACGACCCCAACGCCGACATCTCGATCCTCGACGTGCCGAATCTTCCGTTGCAGCCGCTGCAATTCGCCGACGAGCCGGCCAAGGCCGGAACCGACGCCGTAGTGCTGGGATTTCCCGGCGGGGGCGAATTCGTGGCGACGCCGGCGCGCGTCCGGGAGATCATCGAGCTGAGCGGGCCGGACATCTACAAGACCACGACGGTCAACCGCGAGGTCTACACGATCAGAGGGCTTGTCCGCCAGGGCAATTCGGGGGGCCCGATGATCAACCGCGCCGGCCAGGTCATCGGCGTGGTGTTCGGGGCGGCCGTCGACGACAACGACACCGGGTTCGTGATGACCACCGACGAGGTGTCGCGCCAACTCGCCAAGATCGGCAACATCGCGAAGGTGCCCACCGGTGCCTGCGTCAACGGTTGAGTCACAGCGACATCAGGAACCGTTGCAGGAGGTCGTTGACCTCCGCTGGGGCTTCCTCATGGGCGTAGTGGCCGACCCCGGCCAGTTCCGCGAAGCGTCCTTGCGGCGCGTAGGGGCGGCTGCGTTCGACGGGATCGTGCAGCACGTACGGGTCATCGCCGCCGCGCAGGTGCAGTACGGGTAGCGCGAGTCGCCGGCTCATCAGTTTCATGAACCGCCGGCCCTCGCTGCGGAACTGGCTGCGGACCGCCCAGCGCTGATACTCCAGCGCCGAGTGCGCAGCCGACGGGATCTGGATGGCCTCCCGCAGGTGGGCGATCGCGTGGGAAAAGTCCTCTGAGCCAACCCATTTCCCGGATGCGCGGCTGCGAACCAGGGTTTCCAGCTCCACGGCGTCATCCCGCGTCAGGAGGTGTTCCGGCCACCTGGGGACCTGGTATCGCAGCAGACTTGGCAGCAGAGCGCTGCGCTGTCCGCGGTCGGACACCACCGATCTGCGCAATGCGGCCGGATGCGGCGAGCTGACCAGGGCGATCGCACGCACCATCCTGGGGTGCAGTACCGCGGTGGCCCAGCACACCAGGCCGCCGTCGGCATGACCGACCAGCGTTGCCGAGGTGTGGCCGAGCGCGCGGATCAGGCCCGCGGTGTCACCGGCCAGCGTCCAGCCGTCATAACCGCGCGGCGGTTTGTCGCTGCCGCCGTAGCCACGCAGGTCCACCGCGACTACCCGGGTGCCGGACAGGCCGCGCAACTGGTGGCGCCATGACCACCAGAACGACGCGAAGCCGTGCAGCAGGATCACCAGCGGCCGGGCCGTGGGCGGGGTGTCGTCGTCGGGATCGGGCAGTGCCTCGGCGCACTGGAACCGGATGCCGTTGGCGTGGACGTCGTGATGCCGCCACGGTCCCGTGATACGGGTGACCGATGGGTCCGGCTGCGCCATTACCAGCCCGACGGGTCGCCGCGACTCGGCTCCTCGTCCGCTGTGTCGTAGTCCACCGGGTCGGGGCCGGCGGTCACCGGCAGGCCGGTGTCGGCGTATACCGCGGCGGTCGAGGCCGGTGCCGGCGACGGGTACACGTCGCGTGGCGTGCTCTCGGTGCGCACCGTGGTCTGCGTGCCCGCCGTGCTCTCGCGGAGGGGCGCCTGGGGCGTGCTCGCCGCGGCAGGCGCCGCGGCGCGGACCGCCGGCCGGGCGGGGGCGGTCGGGG
>JAPOHV010000158.1 GCA_029979305.1 Mycobacteriaceae bacterium
AGGGCAGCACGATGAGGCAGTCCTCGCGGGGGAAGCTGCGGCACAACAGGATGCCGCCCTGTGACTCGGGAACCTCGATGACGTTCGGGTCGTGGTCGCCCATATCGACCCGGCCACGCGTCAGCACCGCAGAGCAGGCGCCGCAGCCCCCCGACTCGCACGATGCCTTGAGCATCATCCCGGCTTCCTCGGCCGCCTCCAGCACCGTGACCGACGGGTCGCAGCGCAGCGTCGACTCCTGCCCGTCGACGGTCACCAGAGTGACGTCGTAACCGGTGTCCGCGGCCATCGCGTCGACCTCCCTGAGAGCGTCGGGCACCTACGCGCCCGCCATCGCCGCGGCCAGGTCCTCGGCCGGGTCGCCGATCGGTTTGAGCGCGAACTTCTCCACCAGGATGTCCACCACCGCCGGGGTCAGGAACGCCGGCAGCGTCGGGCCGAGGCGGATGTTGCGGATGCCCAGCGACAGCAGGGTCAGCAGCACCGCGGCAGCCTTCTGCTCGAACCAGGACACGAACATGCTCAGCGGCAGGTCGTTGACGCCGCACTCGAACGCATCGGCCAGCGCCAGGGCGATCTGGATGGCGGAGTAGCTGTCGTTGCACTGGCCGACATCGAGCAGTCGCGGAATACCGCCGATATCGCCGAAGTCGTGGTCGTTGAACCGGTACTTGTTGCAGCCCAACGTCATCAGCACGGTGTCGGCGGGCGCGTGGTCGGCGACGTCGGTGTAGTAGTTGCGGCCCGGGGCGGCGCCATCGCAGCCCCCGATGAGCAGGAACCGCTTGATGGCGCCGCTCTTGACGGCGTCGATCACTGCGCCGGCCACCGACATCACCGCACCGTGGCCGAAGCCGGTGGTGACGGTCTCCGCAGGCACCTCCTCGGTGAACCCGGGCAGCGACTGCGCGGCCTTGACCACCAGTGACAGGTCCCCCGAGTCGAGGTGGCGCACCCCGGGCCAGCCCACCGGGCCCAGGGTGAAGATGCGGCCGCGGTAGGCCGGCTGCGGCTCGATCAGGCAGTTCGACGTCATGACGATCGGGCCGGGGAAGGTGGTGAAGTCGCGCTGCTGGTCCTGCCAGGCGCCACCGTAGTTGCCGGCCAGGTGCGGATGCTTGCGCAGTTCCGGGTAGCCGTGGGCGGGCAGCAACTCACCGTGGGTGTAGACGTTGATACCGGTGCCTGCGGTCGCCTCGAGCACCTTGGCCAGATCGTGCAGGTCGTGCCCGGAGACCAGGACGGCCTTGCCGACAACCGGGGTCACCTGGACCGCGGTGGGCGCCGGGGTGCCGAAGCTGCCGGTGTTGGCGGCGTCGAGCATCTCCATCACCTTGAGGTTGACCCCGCCCAATTCCATGGCATGCCCCAGCAGGGCGTCGGCCTCGCTGGGCCCGGAGGCCAGGAACGCCAGACCGTTCTCGATTCCGGCGTCGGTGTCGTCGGTGCGGTAGCCCAGGACGTGCGCGTGGTGGGCATAGGCGCAGACGCCCTTGAGTCCGTAGAGGTTGAGGTTGCGCAGGCCGACGATATCGGCACCGAGGGTGTCGACGTCGGCGTCCACCCCGACGGTGGCGGCCTGGGCCACCACCTCGGAGATCTTGTTCGCCGGCATGAATTGAGCAGGGCCGCACAGCGTTTCGGGCTGCCGGCCGGCGGCGCGGGCAGCTGTCTCGTAGGCCTGCTTGGCCTGGTCGCGCTTGCCGACCGCATCGGCGATGAGCTCCATGAACCGGGTGGCGTTGAAGTTGACGTTGGTGAGCGTGGTGAACATGTCGAAGGCGGCGTGGGCGGCATACTGCGGGTCCGGCGCGCCGAGCTCGCGCAGTTTCTGCGCGTACTGCCCGATGCCGAGATCGACCTCGACCAGCACGTCCTGCAGCGCCGCGGTGGTGGCGTCCTTGCCGCAGTTGCCTTTGGTCGCCGCGCAGCCGAAGGCCAGCAGGTTGGGGCGGCCGGGCTGGGGTGTGCGGTCGGTCTGCTCGCACTGGTAACAGAACATCGGGTCTCCTTGCTTGGACGGTCGCGCCCACGCTAGGAACCCACCCGGTCGAAACTCTTTGATCTAGATCAAGAACCTGCTGTGGCGACGATCACAGCACCGACTGGCTGCGGGCGTGGGCGTGCAGCGCGCCGATATCGGGAATCCGCACCGTCGAGCCGTCCACCGCGATCAGGCCCTCGCCGGCGAGGGCGCGCATCGCCCGCGAGAAGGTCTCCGGCGTCATGCCGAGCCGGGATGCCAGCACCTGTTTGAGCGCGGGCAGTTCCAGCGTGGTCGACGGGCCGGAGTGGGCGGCGTCGTCGCGCATGGCGCCGAGCATGTAGGCGATGATCCGCTGGGTCGCCGACTGCAGCGAGAGCATGGCGATGTCCTGCACCTTGGACTGCAGGCGTTTGGCCATCGAGGCCAACATCAGCCGCGCCATCGCCGGGTCGCCGTCGAGAATGGTGTCGACGGCACCGGCCGGCACGAACACCAGCCGGGTGTCCACCAGTGCGGTGGCATCCACCGGGTAGGGGTCGCGCAAGAACATCACCGCGTGCCCGAACGCGCCGCCCGGGCTGATGATCTCCAGCACCTTGACCATGCCCTCGGAGTTGGACACCGACAACTGCATCCGGCCGTCGCGCACCACGTAGAAGCCGGTGGACGGGGTTCCCCGGCGGAACAGCACCTGCCCTGCCGGCAATGTGATCGGCCGGCTCCGGGCGGCCAGTGAGTCGGCGTGGGCCCGGTCGAGCCCGTCGAACATCGGGGCCGACGCGATGGCCTCGCGCAGCTCCGCCGTCGCCGCGTCGGCACCGGTGTCGTCCACGTCGGGAACGCTAGATGATTGCTGCTGCCGCTCCCAGAGACGGTCCGCATGGATAATTCGGGCGTGTCCGAACAGCGCGCCAACAAGGTGTCCATCGTCGGGGCCGGCAGCGTCGGGACCGCCATCGCCTACGCCTGCCTGATCCGGGGCTCGGCCGGTGCGCTGGCGCTCTACGACACCAACGCCAAGAAGGTGCAGGCCGAGGTGCTCGACCTCAATCACGGCAGCCAGTTCGTGCCCAACTGCGTGGTGACCGGATCGGACACCATCGACGTCACCGCCGGTTCGTCGATCGTCGTCGTCACCGCCGGCGCCAAGCAGAAACCCGGACAGACCCGGCTGGACCTGGCGGCCACCAACGTGGCGATGGCCCAGACGCTGACCCCGCAGCTGCTCGAGCACTCCCCCGAGGCGGTGATCATCTTCGTCACCAACCCGGTGGACCTGGTCACCTACGCCGGCGCCCGGTCGGTGGACGTCGAGCCGGGCCGGGTCTTCGGATCCGGAACGGTGTTGGACTCCAGCCGGTTTCGCTACCTGATCGGCCGGCGCGCCGGGGTCGACGTGGGCAACGTGCACGGTTTCATCGTCGGCGAGCACGGCGACTCCGAGATCCCGCTGTGGTCGAGCGTGTCGATCGGCGGGGTGCCGGCGGTCGAGTGGCGCTCCGGCGGCGCGCAGGTGTTCGACGACGCCGCCCGCGAGCAGATCGGCAGCGGGGTGGTCAACGCCGCCTACGAGATCATCGAGGGCAAGGGCGCCACCAACCTGGCCATCGGGCTGTCCAGCGCCCGCATCATCGAGGCGGTGCTGGGCGACCAGCACCGGGTGCTGCCGGTCTCGACGGTGCAGACCGGCGCCTACGAACTCGACGACGTCGCGCTGTCGCTGCCCACCCTGGTGTCGCGGCGGGGCGCCGGCCGGGTTCTGCAGGTGCCGCTGTCGGTCAACGAGCTGCTGGGGCTACAGGGCTCGGCCAAGACGCTGACAGAAGCCCGCGACTCGCTGAAGCTATAGCCATGCAGAGCATGCAGATCACCGAACTGGCCCGCGACCTGGCCCGCCGCGAGGAGGCCGGGGACTACCCCGGCGTCATCGCCGGGGTGAGGGACCTCGTCACCGCCGACCCCGGCGCCGTCAAGGACCCCTGGATCAAGGGCTGGATCGGCCGGCGCTGGCGCGACCTGTTCCTGCAGGAGGCGGTCAAGGACGCCGGCACGGTGGAGTTCGCCTCCAAGCCGGCGCTGCTCGCCCCGGTGCCGCTGCCGTCGGCGCTCAAGAAGTCCAACCCCCGTCAGGCCGTCGCCGAGCGATTCCTCAAGGACTGTCCCGCCAGTGAGTGGCAGGCGGAAATGCCTGCGGCCCAGTATGACTCGATTTCCAACACCACCCTGGTGCTGTGCGGCGGACTGCTGACCGGGCTGCTGTTCCCCGGCGCGCACGCCTTTCCCGTCGAGGTCGACAAACTCCACAAGGACCGGGGCTGGCGCACCATCCGCGCCGACGTGCACCCGATGCGGTCCTGCGCGGCCAACGAGGCCGATATCGAGGCGGCGTTCCGCGGCGAGGGCCTGGACGCCGCCATGAAGCCGATCGCCGACCCGCAGCCGCCCGGCGACGTGTTCCTGCTGGGCTACAGCAAGGGCTCCCCGGACATCCTGTCCTTCCTGGTGAACCACCCGCAGTACCACGACCGGATCAAGGGGGTGTTCACCTGGGCCGGCGCCCTGGGCGGTTCCTACACCGCCGACGGCATCTACGGCCAGATCAAGGACCTGCCCACCGAGGGCTCCTACGAGTACGTCAGCAAGCTGCTGGGGGTGATCAGCCCGGCGATGTTCGACCAGGTGGGTGTGCGCCGGCTCGACGAGTACGACGTCAAGGGCGCGATGAACGACCTGCGCACCGACGTGCGCGAGGCGTTCAACCGCCGTCACGCCGAATACCTGGACAGCCTGGGCATCCCGATCTTCTCGGTCACCGGCGCGACCGCCCCGCTGGAGGTGCCCAACATCCAGTTCATGGACGCTGTTCGGCTGAGCTCCTATGACGCCAACAACGACATGCAGCTGACCCAGAAGCAGGCCGTCCTGCCGATCGGGATGAGCACCCACGTGGCGATGGCGCACGCCCACCACTGGGATGTCGCCTATGCGGCGTTCCCGCTGGCGATGCGGGCGATGAGTCCCAACCTGGAGAACCGGTGGCCGCGTTACGCGGCGCTGGTGGCCAGCTGGGAACTGCTGGCCGAGCTGGGTCTGATCGACTGATCAGGCGTGGCCCGGATCCGGCATGCGCAGGCAGCGGCAGGCCACCACGGCGAGATCGGCAGCCACCTGCGACGGCGTCCTGGTCGGTGTCAGGATGTGGCTTTGACACAGCCGCACAACGCTTTCCACCATCAGCCGCACATCGCCGGGATCGGCCGTCGGCCACTGCCCGACCGCCCAGTCTCTGACGATCGCGCCCGCGCTCTCCAATAGCGCCTCGCCACGGACGGTGAGCAACGACAGCAGCGATGTGTCGCCGTCGGCCGAGCTGCGGGTGAGGATCGTCGCGAGCAGCGGATTGTCCCGGGCCGCCGTGACCATGTACTCCGCCGCCGCCGAGACCGCACCGGCGAGATCGGCGGGGTGCTCGGCCAGGCGGGCGGCGACACCGTCGAAGAACTCCGCCGTCTCGCGCATGACGAGGGCGTTGCCCAGATCGTCCTTGGTGCCGAACTCGGCGTGCAGGCTCTGCCGGCTGATGCCGACCCGCGTCGCGATCGCACCCATCCGGACCGCCGCCCAGCCACGATCGAGCACCACCTCACGGGCGGCGTCGAGGGCGACGTCGCGCAGCCGCGACCGGGCATAGGCCCGGGTCTCGGCGCGCAGGTCGACGACGGTCATGCCCGGGAGTCTAGCGTGGACGGCGACATTTCCACATCATATGTCGGTCTCTATTGACATCTTTTCATTTTTGTCAGAAGCTGTTTCCAACGACCCACAGGAGGCGACCGATGACCACAGCCCTGACCCGCGCCGAGCGCCCCTACGACCCGGCCGACATCTCGTCGGCGGAGTTCTGGGCAGGTACCGCCAAGGACCGCGAGAAGGTGTTCGCCGAACTGCGCGCCAACCGGCCGATCTCCTGGCACCGCCCGGTGAAGAACGGCATGTTCGAAGATCCCAACGACCAGGGTTTCTGGGCCGTGGTGCGGCACGCCGATCTGGTCGAGGTGACCCGCCGTCCCGGCGACTTCCTGTCCGGCAAGGGCATCACCTTAGAGTCGCTCCCGCCCGAGGCGCTCGACGCCGCGCAGGGCTTCATCGCGATGGATCCGCCGCGCCACACCAAGATCCGCCGGCTGATGGCCGCGGCGTTCACCCCCAAGCAGCTGGCCCGCATCGACGACCACATCGTCGCCAACGCCAGCCACATCGTCGACGACATCGCCGGCAAGGGAAGCATCGACTTCGTCACCGAGGTGGCCTCGCTGGTGCCGATGCACAACATCTGCGACATGGTCGGCATCCCCGAGGAGCACCGCCGGACCATCGCCTACGAATCGCAGTTCGCCGACGGCTGGCGCGACCCCCGGCTGCTGCAGGGTGCGGACCCGCTGGCCCGGGTGTTCCAGACCATCGCCACCGTGCACGGCATCGCCCACGAACTGATCGCCGCCCGCCGCGCC
>JAPOHV010000024.1 GCA_029979305.1 Mycobacteriaceae bacterium
AATTGCAGAGCACGTCTCAGTTCCTGGCCGAACAGAAGCAGATCCCGGTCGCAGCGCCGCTGTCGGTGTTCGAGAATGCGCTCTACACAAGGGGACTGCCCAAGGTCCTCAATGGCTGACTCCACTAACGCGATTGCCTTGAATCGGAGGTAGAAGTGCCAAAACCGGTCGGTTGCGGGCCTGATGGTGGTTCGTAACTCGTTGATTGCCGCTTGTTCGGCCGGGCTGCTGCTGTGGTCCGCCGCCGCGCCGGCAGCGGCAGCGGATCCGGGACCGATGGACGGCGACTACCGGGTCCGGGTGGACGGCTCCGATTACGGCGTGTGGACGTTCGCCTCCGACTGCGACGCCACCGGCGTGTGCACCGCTCAGGTCGAGTCGCGTGCGAAGGGATGGACCGCCACAGCCGCGCTGTCCGACGGACGCTGGACCCTCAACCGTACTTCCGCGACGTTGTTCGGCTGCGGCGACGGGAGTTCCTCGCCGGGTGAGATGCGCGCCAAATGGGATGCCGACACGCTCAGCGGATCATTGCTTCTGGTGCCGGCCGGCAAACGATGCGGCGACTCGGGGGCGGCGCTGCGTGGGGCGCTGGTCCTCACCAAGGCCTGAGGTCGTCGTCAGCCCGCCGAGACCAGTCGCCGGTGCACCTCCGCGGCCAGATCCGAACCGGACAGCGCACGGGGCGAGATCCTGATATCCATCGGTCCGTCGAACTCGTCGGGAGTCAGGTAGCCAGCCGCCAGCAGTGCCTCGATCGGCGATCGGCCGTAGACCCGGGCCACCAGGATGACGGTCTCCGCCTTGGGCCGGGTCTTGCCCTGCAACCAGTTACAGACGGACAACCGCCCCACACCGAGCCGTTCGGCGACGAGCGCCTGGGTCTGGCCGCCGACGATCCGGCGCAGATACTCCGGCCATGTCTCGATGGGTGTCGCCCCAACAGCCATGGTCTGTTCCCCCGCGCGGTAACGATGTCGTTGTGCAGTCGAGCATTGCTGAAAACAAAACTCCGGGAACGAGAATGCATGACCCGGGAACGAATTTCAACAACTGCATATTCGTCAATACACGTGTATAGCGAGGCCGCTAGCTGGGTTGATGTCTAGGAAGGTATGCACTTAGATTCTCCGATATACATCGCGGAGAGTTGGCGACAGGACGCCGAATCCAGGCGGACGTGACTTTGCGGGCGGGCTCCCGAAACGGGCTTCAGTCTCCCGTCATCGCCGCGACCGACGCGGGAACCGGGACCGCCGGGTCGCAGTCCGGTGCGCGCAGCGGACTGCCGTAGCCCGTGACGATCGGCACCACGCCAGCCCACCCGCCGGCCGCGACATCGGCCTCGTCGTCCTCCGGCCAGCCGTCGGCGACTTTCAGCGACCAGTTCTCCGCGCCGATCGGCAACCGCAGCACCAGCGTGGCGGCGAGTTCGCGGGCGGTACTGGCACGCAGTTCGGCCGCACGGCCGGGGATGAAGGAGTCGGTCAGTCGCTGCAGATAGCTGTCCTTGTCGGCCTTGCCGACCGGCTGGAAACACCCGAAGAGCACAGCGCTGCGGTAGCGGAAGGAGGACTCGAATCCGCTGCGCGCCACCGTGATCGCATCGAGAAGGGTCACGCACACCGACACCGCGGCGCCGTCGGCGAGTTCCCGCAGCCACGCAGACCCGGTCGAGCCGTGGATCACCAGTTCGTCGCCGATACGGGCGAACCCGATCGGCAGTGCCACCGGATGTCCGTCGCGGATGAATGCGACGATCGCCAGCGGGGTGGCGTCGAGGACCGCGTCGAGAGCCGCCCGGTGGCGCGTCTGACGCTCGCTTAGCCGGGTGACCGAGGTGCTGGGATGTGACATGGCCTTAGCGTCGCACAGGCCCGGCCTCACCCGACGCGGCGCAGCGCTTCGGGGGTCAGGTCGGCCAGTGTGGGATATCCGTCGATCGCCATGATCAGGTCGGCCTCGGCCAGGATCGACCTGAGCACATGGACGATGCCGTCGGTTCCGGCCAGGGCCGCCCCGTAGGCGTAGGGGCGGCCGATGCCGACCGCCGTCGCGCCCAGTGCCAGCGCCTTGACCACGTCGGCGCCGGAACGGATTCCGGAGTCGAACAGCACCGGCGTCTCACCGGCGGCGGCCACCACCTCGGGCAGGCAGTCGATGGCCGGCAGCCCGCCGTTGGCCTGGCGGCCGCCGTGGTTGGAGCAGTAGATACCGTCCACCCCGGCATCGACGGCCCGGCGGGCGTCATCGGGGTGGCAGATGCCCTTGAGGATGAGCGGCAGCGAGGGGATGGAACGCAGCCAGGGCAGGTCGTTCCAGGTCAGCGAGTTGCCGAAGATGCTGACCCAGTGCGTGACGGCGTTGCGCGGGTCGGCGTCGATGTCGGCGTCGACCTTGGCCCGGAAGTTCGGGTCACTGATGTAGTTGGCCAGCGACAGTCCGCGCAGTTGCGGGAAGTTGGCGGTCGCCAGGTCGCGCGGGCGCCAGCCCGGAATCCAGGTGTCCAGCGTCACCACGATCCCGGTGTAGCCCGCCGCCTCGGCACGGTGTACGAAACTCTCGGCCAGGTCGCGGTCCGTCGGGGTGTAGAGCTGGAAAAGCCCTGGGGTGTCACCGAATTCGGCCGCCACCTCCTCCAGCGGGTCCATGGTCAGGGTGGACACGCACATCGGTACGCCGGTGCGCGCGGCGGCGCGGGCGGCGGCGAGATCGCCGTGCCGATCGGTGGTGCACAGCCCGATCACCCCGATCGGGGCCATGAAAATCGGCGTGGCCCAGCGCCGACCCCACAGTTGCACCGACAGGTCGCGGTCGGTGGCGCCGACCAGCATCCGGGGGATCAGCCCCCAGTTGTTGAACGCGGTCGCATTGGCCCGCTGGGTCAGTTCGTCGCCGGCGCCACCCGCCACGTAGGACCAGATCGACGGCGACAGCGCCTGCTCGGCCCGCGCCTCGAGTTCGGCGTAGGACATCGGCAGGGTGGGCATGACGCCGGTGAGACCCTGCAGGTAGATCTCGAGCTGGTAGTTGCCGAAACTCCCGGAAGTCATTGTGCTGCATCGCTGTCGGAATCGGCCTTGCCGGATGCGCTGTCTTCGGATGCAAAGGCGGCGGCCACGTCGGCGGCCCGGCGCAGCTGGTCCGGATCGGAACTGGTGGGGATGAGATGGATCTCGCTGGTGCCGATCGCGGCGAAGTCGCGAAACACCTCGAGGAGTTGTTCCTCGGTTCCGGCGAACCCGGTGGACGGGGCCATAGCATCGACGATCTCACCGGGAATCCAGTTCATATAGTGGCGCAGGTGCCGATGGATCTGGTCGCGCGCCGCATCCGGCCCGCCGAACGCGAACCAGAACGAAGTGGCCAGGTGCGGCGGCGGCTTGCCGGCCTCTGCCCACGCGGTACGGCCCACCTCGAAGAGCTGGTTCTGTTCGGCGACACTGAGGTTCAGCGTGATGCCGGCCAGGCCCTCGGCCCACGGCGCGGCGCTGCGCAGCGTCCGGGGGCCGACGGTGCCGACCAGCAGCCGCGGACCGCGCTGCGGGCGGGGACCGACCGGGAGAACCGAGTCGCTCAGCTTCTCCCCCGCCCACACCTTTCTCATGATCTCGACCCGCCGCGTCATCTCGCGGATGGTCTGGGTGGAGGGGTCCGCGCCGACGGCCCGGTAGTCCTCGTGCCGGCCGCCGACCCCGACGCCCACGGTGAGCCTGCCGCCGCTGAGCATGTCGCCGGTGGCGAGCGACTTCGCCAGCAGCACGGGGTCGTGCAACTGCGGCACCACGACGGTGGTGATCAGCGGCACCCGATCGGTCCAGGCCGCCAGAGCGCCCAGCAGCGTGAGCGCTTCGGGATTGTCGAACGCGATGCGCTCGCCCCAGCACAGCGAGGAGAACGGGCCTTCGTCGACGAGCCGGGCCCAGGTCCGCAGCACTTCCGCGTCGAGGTCGGGCTCCATCACCGGCATGGTCATGCCTATGTGCACCCGCCCGATTGTGGCACAGGACTCTTCTACCCCCTGCGGGGCACAGGGCTCTTCTACCCCCTGCGGGGCACAGGGCTGCTCTACCCCTTGCGGACCTGGACAGGTCCGGCCGGAGGCGGGGTGAAGAGGTGACCGCGCAGGCTTCCGCGGGCGGTGCGGACCGCGACCAGCAACCAGGTGCCGATCAGGCTGCAGTAGGCGACCACGGCGACGACCTTGAACACCGGAAGGCCGGTGTGCACCGCCAACTGGGTGGTGCCGGTGACGAACGTCCCGACCGGGAAGGTCAGGCTCCACCAGGTCAGCGCGAAGGGCATTCCGCGGCGAAGGGTGCGGACCGTCAGCCCGGTGGCCAGCGCGATCCACAGCAGGGCGAATCCCCACACCGGCACACCGTAGAGAACCGCGAAGGTGTTCATGGTCGTCGCGGTCGAGGGGTCGACGGCCACCGCCGCGTTCAGTCCGAGAAGTCCTGCCGCCGTTATGGATTGACCGAGCGGGCCCAGCACGATCCACAGCGTCGGCACCCGGGCGGTCCCGGATGTTCCGTACAGCGCCAGCCGGCTCCAGATCATCGAGATGATGATGAGCGCAGCCAGCAGCGACATCCCGAACATCGCCCAGCAGCCGTAGAGCATCGTCTGGCGGGCGGTACCGGCCGGCGTGTGGCCGATCAGCAGGGCGCCGCCGGCCGCCGCCACCATCGGCGGGACGATCGGCATGAGCCAACCTCCGAATGCGGCATCGGGTCCCACATCGTGCTGCGTGAACATCAGAAAAGGAATGGTCACGGCGGTGAACAGCCCGCCCGCGGTGCCGGCCACCCACAGCGCCCAGCTCAGGTCCACGGCGGCCCGCTCACCGATCAGCGCCGAACCCACCAGGATCGCGCCGGTGCCCACCGTCAGCAGTGCCATCGGCGCCGCTCCGTAGAAATGCGCCATCTGCGGATTGCGGGCGTGGCTGCGGGCGGTGGTTGGGTGGCGGATCCAATGGCCGCCCACGATGACGACCAGTGACACCAGCAGCACCGCGGCGATCACCCAGACCACCCGGGTGAATACCCCCAGCCCGGGGATGTGAACGGGCAACGTCGCGCCGGCGTTGGCGACGATGCCGGTGCCCATCACCGAGGCGAACCAGTTCGGCCCGATGTTTCCCAGCTTTTCGACCCGGGTCGCCGATTCCGTCGCCACTGATCTCACTCCTGCTCCGGGTCGGTCTGACCGGCGCCGCCGCGGTGGCCGCGACGGTCCTCCTGAGTCAGGTAGTCACGAGCCATCCGGTCGACGTGCTCGGGCAGCGCGCCCGCTGCGACGTCGGCCAGCGTGGTCTCCTCGAGGACCGAACGCATGCTGGCACGCAGCGCGCGCCAGACATCGGCGAGCGCGACGGTGGGGCCCGAGTACTTCAGGTCGCCCAGTCCGATGTCGCGCACCCGCGCCAGCGGACCGTCGATACAGCGCAGCACGTCGGCGATACTGATCTCGGCGGCCGGTTGCGCCAGCGCGTAGCCGCCGTCACGGCCGCGGTGACTGCGGACCAGACGATCGGCGCGCAGGTCGGAAAGGATGTCGACGAGGAACTGGGCCGGAATGTCCTGAGCCTTCGCTAGATCGTCGGTGGTGACCAGGACACCGGCCGGGACCGACGCCAGATGCGCCATGGCGCGGACGGCGTACTCCGCTTTGGCCGACATCCGCATGCCGCTGATTCTGCCAAAGCGGCCGAAAGGCCGGGGAGCTACCGAGCGGGCGAGGGTGCGGTGGCCGCACGGACGCCGGCGCTGCCGCGACTGAAGCCCGAACCCGGCTTCTTGGCGCCGGGCCGCCACGGCCGGTGCATGCCCTGGGAAGTTCCGCCGCCGGCCGGATCGCCCTCCGCACCGGGCGAGGCCGACAGCCGGGGCGGCGCGGCCGGCGCACTGAGCGGCTGGGTCGACCGGCGGGAGGGGTCGACCCACGCCGACTCCGGCGAGTCGCCGGCACTCGAGGAATTCGCGACGGATGCACCGACCGGAAGATCGGCCAGCCGCTGCCCCAGCGCCGAGATCGAGTCCGCGAGCACCGGCGGGGTCAGCGGCACGGCCGACACCAGCGATGCGACGGCGTTGAGCGTCTTCGGCAGTTCGACATTGACGATGTCGTGGGCGGTGGCGCTGAGCGCCTCGGGGCCGATGGGCCCCGCGCTCTCGCCGGCGATCAGCGGCGCGGCGTTGTGCGCGCCGGCTGCAGTCGCCGCGAGCGCCTGCACCGCGACCCGATCGGGATCGACGCCGGGTGCCTGCGTCGGGGACGGGGTAGCGGGCCGGATTCCGGCCAGGTCGGACAACTCCGCCGGGCTTAGGCCGTCCCGGCCGTCGCCCCCCGCCGTGGACATCCGGGTGACCCCGTTGCGGCCGAGGTAGGCGGCATCGGCGGCCAGCGCGCCGACCAGGCCCTTGAGGGCGGCCAACGGACCGGTGGCACCGGGTGACGCCGGGGCGATGGCGTCGAGGAATGCCTGGTCGAACATGTCGGCGGGAACCGACGACAGGTCGATAGGGCGGATCTGGATGTCGGAGTTCGCCCCCATGACAGGGTTGGCCGCCACCACGGCAGCGGTCACCAGGACCACTCCCGTCGTCAGGATCGGACCGAACACGCCCCGCACCAGAACACCACCTTTTCGTACTCAAGTACCGATACTACCTGAGAAAGAACTGAGATAGCGAATCAGGGGCAGAGAGCGGGCGTGCGGTGTGTCACATCACGAATGGGTCACAAGCTGCACAAATGATCACCAGAGGGGCTCCCGGCAAACTGCGAAAAGCCTGAGAAGTGCTCACCGCAGCGCGGCCAGCACCGCCTCGGCGTACTGCGGGCGGCACACCACCAGATCCGGCAGCAACGGGTCGGCCCGGTTGTAGAGCAGCGGGGACCCGTCCACCCGCGAGGTGTGCAGTCCGGCCGCCCGGGCCACCGCGACCGGGGCCGCGGAGTCCCACTCGTACTGACCGCCGGAGTGGACGTACACCTCGGCGCGGCCCTGCACCACGGCGGCCACCTTGGCCCCGGCCGATCCCATCTCGACCAGGGTGCCGCCCAGTTCGTCGCACACCTGCCGGGCTTCGGCGGGCGGACGGGTCCGTGACACCAGGATCCGGGGGGTCGACGGCGGCGGCGGCGGCGCGACCACCGCCGGGGTGGCCAGCGTGACCCCCTGTGCGGGCAGCGCCACCGCTCCGGCGACCAGATCGCCGTCCTGCCACAGCGCGACGTGCACCGCCCAGTCGTCGCGGCCGAGTTCGGAGAACTCGCGAGTGCCGTCGAGCGGGTCGACGATCCACACCCGCTCGCAGGACAGCCGGGCCGTGTCGTCGACCCCCTCCTCGGACAGCACCGCGTCGGCGGGCCGGGCGTCGGCGAGTTGCGCCATCAGGAAGTCGTGGGACCGCTTGTCGCCCTGGTCCTTTCGCTCCGATGCAGGCGCGTCGGCCAGCTCAGTGCGCACTTGGAGCAACAGCTGTCCGGCGCCGGCGGCCAGTTCGGCGGCCAGTTGATGATCGTTCACGACCACGATTCCAGCAGATCGACGACCTGCCCGGCGAGTTCGGCCGCCGTATGGTCGGGTGTCAGTCGCAGGTCCGGGTTCCTCGGCCGCTGGTAGGGGCTGTCGATCCCGGTGAAGTGAGTGATCTCACCCTTGCGCGCACGGGCGTAGAGGCCCTTGGGGTCGCGGCGCTCGCAGTCCTCCAGTGGGGTGTCGACGAAGATCTCGAAGAACTCGATGCCGGCGTCGGCGTGCACCGACCGGGCCAGTTCCCGGTGTTCGCGCAGCGGGCTGATCGCGGGCACCAGCACGGTCAGGCCGGCGTCGGCCATCAGCGTGGCGACGTGCGCCAGCCGGCGCAGGTTCTCGGCGCGGTCGGCCATCGAGAAACCCAGGTCCGCGTTGAGTCCGTGGCGCAGGTTGTCGCCGTCGAGAATGTAGGCCGGACAGCCCTGCTGGATCAGCATCTGCTCGACGAGCACCGCCACCGAGGACTTGCCCGACCCGGACAGGCCGGTGAACCAGACGGTGCGGCCCCGGGTCAGCCGCTCACCGGGGCTGACCAGTGACTTGTGCCGCACCGTGTTCGGCGAGGACGTCCGGACGGTGGCCGGACCCGTCTCACGCACCATGCCGGCCGCGACGGTCACGTTGGTGTCCGGGTCGATCAGGATGAACGAACCGGTGGCGGGGTTGCGGGCGTACTCGTCGAGAAGCAGCGGCACCTGGGTTCGGAGGCTGACCCGTCCGAGTTCGTTGAGCGCCAGCGTCTCTGCGGCCGTGTCGCGGTGCAGCGTGTTGACGTCGAGCCGGTAATCGAGCGCGGTGACGCGGGCCCGAGTGGTGCGGGTGGTGTGCTTGATGATGAAGTCGCGGCCCTGTTCCAGCCCCGAGTCGTCGGCCATCCAGCACACTGTCGCGTCGAAGTCACAGGTGGACTCGGGCTGGTTCTGCGGGCGGGCCAGCATGTCGCCGCGCGAGATGTCGATCTCGTCGGCCAGGCTGACCGAGACCGCCATCGGCGGAAAGGCCTCCGCCAGTGGGCCGTTGGGCCCGTCGATGGCGGTGATGTGGCTGGTCTTCCCGCTGGGCAACACCACCACTTCGTCACCCGGCCGCATGATCCCGCTGGCGACGG
This sequence comes from Mycobacteriaceae bacterium, assembly GCA_029979305.1. Classification (GTDB taxonomy): domain Bacteria; phylum Actinomycetota; class Actinomycetes; order Mycobacteriales; family Mycobacteriaceae; genus Mycobacterium. Next base: position 8,658 of record JAPOHV010000024.1, read on the forward strand.
TCCCGGCGTAGCTGCGATGGTCGGCGTGCTCACGGGTCTGCGGCCGGATCACGTACTGGACCGGGAACCGGACGTCGACGAGGTTGCGGTCGCCGGCGATGTAGACGTTCTCGAGGTGGGTCAGCAGCGGCGGCCCGCCGTACCAGGGCGAGTTGTCCGACTTGGTGACGACATTGTCGCCGTTGAGCGCCGACATCGGGATGGTGGTCACGTCGGGGATGTGCAGGCGGGCGGCGAAGTCGTGGAACTCGCGGCGAATCCCGTTGAACCGCTCGCGGTCCCAGTCGACCAGGTCCATCTTGTTGACGGCCAGCACGATGTGCTGCACACCGAGCAGTGAGGCCAGGAAGGCATGCCGGCGGGACTGCTCAAGCAGACCGTGGCGTGCGTCGACGAGAACGATCACCAACTGCGCCGTCGACGCGCCGGTGACCATGTTGCGGGTGTACTGGATGTGGCCCGGGGTGTCGGCGATGATGAATTTGCGCCTGGCCGTGGCGAAGTAGCGGTAGGCCACGTCGATGGTGATGCCCTGCTCGCGCTCCGAGCGCAGCCCGTCGGTGACCAGTGCGAGGTCGGTGTAGTCGTTGCCGCGTTCCCGCGAGGTGCGCTCGACGGCCGCCAGCTGGTCTTCCATCACCGCCTTGGAGTCGTAGAGCAGCCGGCCGATGAGGGTGGACTTGCCGTCGTCGACCGAGCCGGCGGTCGCCAGCCGCAGCAGGGCCCCCTCGGGCTCGGTGGGCAGTAGCGAGGCGGCCCGGGAACCGGAGCCGGCCGAGAACTGGTCGGGCATCAGAAGTAGCCCTCCCGCTTGCGATCCTCCATGCCGGCCTCGGAGATCCGGTCATCGGCGCGGGTGGCGCCGCGCTCGGTCAGCCGCGATACCGCGGTCTCGGCGATCACGTCCTCCACCGACACCGCATCGGACTCCACACAGCCGGTGCAGGTGACGTCGCCGACGGTGCGGAACCGCACCGAGGTCTCGAACACCTCTTCCCCCGGTTGGGGCTGCATGTACTCGTGGACCGCGAGCAGCATGCCGTCGCGGCGGAAAACCGGCCGGCGGTGTGCGTAGTAGATGCTCGGCAGCCGAATGCCCTCCGCGCCGATGTAGGCCCAGATGTCGTACTCGGTCCAGTTCGACAGCGGGAAGGCCCGGATGTGCTCGGCCTTGCGGTGCCGTCCGTTGTAGAGGTTCCACAGTTCGGGACGCTGCGCCTTGGGGTCCCATTGGCCGAACTCGTCGCGGAAACTGAACACCCGTTCCTTGGCGCGGGCCTTCTCCTCGTCGCGGCGGGCCCCGCCGAAGGCGGCGTCGAACTTGTTCTCCCGGATCGCGCGCAGCAGCGTGACGGTCTGCAGCGGATTGCGGGACGGGCCGTTGTCGATCACCCGGCCGGCGTCGATGTCCTCCTCGACGCTGGCCACCACCAGGCGCAGGCCGTGGCGCTCGACGAGTTCGTCGCGGGTGGCGATCACCTCGTCGAAGTTGTGCCCGGTGTCGACGTGCATCACCGGGAACGGCACCCGCGCCGGGGCGAAGGCCTTGATCGCCAGGTGCAGCATGACGATCGAGTCCTTGCCGCCGGAGAACAGCAGGACCGGGCGTTCCAGTTCGGCGGCCACCTCGCGGATGATGTGGATGGCCTCGGCCTCCAGCGCACGCAGGTGGCTCAGCTCGTACTGCCCGGCCTCCGCATGGGCAAGGAGCTGCTCGGACATGGATTCCTCGTAAAGTTGGTCGTTTTAGCCCACTTAATCGGACTCGTCTCCATTAACCCACTCGCCGAGGCGGCGTGTCAAAGCGCACGCGGCGCCTGTTCTAGAGCGTGACCTCGCGCAACTTCCCGGTCGCGACGTCGAACACGAATCCGCGAACCGAGGTGTGAAGGGTGACGAACGGGCTGTTCGCTATCCGCCGAAGTGACTGCCGGACGTCCTCGTCGATGTCGGGGAAGGCCTCGGCGGCCCACTCCGGCTTGACGCCGGTGTCGTTCTGGATGTCGCGTTTGAACGCGTCGTCGGTGAAGGTCAGCATGCCGCAGTCGGTGTGGTGGATCAGGATGATCTCCCGGGTGCCCAGCAGTCGCTGGCTGATGGCCAGCGAGCGGATCTCGTCGTCGGTCACCACGCCGCCGGCGTTGCGGATGACGTGCGCCTCGCCCTCCTTCAGGCCCAGGATGCGGTAGACGTCCATCCGGGCGTCCATGCACGCCACCACCGCGACGTGCCTGCTGGGCGGCAACGGCAGCGGGCCGGAGAAGGTCTTGGCGTACTCGGCGTTGTTGGCCAGGTACTCGTCGGTGACGCTCACGGGTTCCTCCATGTTGTCGGCAGTCCGCCGCGATGGTATCGGCCGGCACAGCCGGCGTCGCGGGTCAGGATCGCTCTGAGCCGAAGCTGGGTCCGCCTGTCGTCGCTGCCGGTGCCCTCCGATCTCCTACCCTGTGCAGATGCGACGAGGGCAGCTGCGACGAGGGCCCTTGCGGTGATCCGGTTCCTCGCCCGCCGGTTCCTCAACTACCTGGTGCTGCTGGCGCTGGCGTCCTTCCTGACGTTCGCGCTGACCTCCTACACCTTCACCCCGCTGAACAGCCTGCTGCAGCGCAACCCGCGCCCGCCGCAGGCGGTGATCGACGCCAAGGCCGCCGAACTCGACCTCGACAAGCCGATTCCGCTGCGCTACGCGCACTGGGTGTCGGGCGCGGTGCGCGGGGACTTCGGCACCACCGTCAACGGCCAGCCGGTCTCCGAGGAGTTGTGGCGGCGGATCGGTGTCAGTCTGCGGCTGCTGGTGATCGGCTCGGTGCTGGGCACGATCATCGGCGTCGTCGTCGGCGCCTGGGGGGCGGTGCGGCAGTACCGGCTCTCCGATCGCATCGTCACGCTGCTCTCGCTGCTGATCATCAGCACGCCGACGTTCGTGCTGGCGAACCTGCTGATCCTCGGTGCGCTGCAGGTGAACTGGGCGACCGGACTGCAGATCTTCGAATACACCGGGGAGACCGCGCCGGTTCCGGTGAGCGGGGCGTGGAATCAGTTCCTCGACCGGCTGCAGCATCTGGTGCTGCCGACCATGACGCTGGCACTGGTGTCGATCGCCGGCTACAGCCGCTACCAGCGCAACGCCATGCTCGACGTGCTGGGCCAGGACTTCATCCGCACCGCGCGGGCCAAGGGGCTGACCCGCCGGCAGGCGCTGTTCAAGCACGGGCTGCGCACCGCGCTGATCCCGATGGCCACACTGTTCGCCTACAGCGTCGCCGGACTGGTCACCGGGGCGGTGTTCGTGGAGAAGATCTTCGGCTGGCACGGCATGGGCGAATGGGTGGTGCAGGGAATCGCCACCCAGGACACCAACATCGTCGCGGCCATCACCGTCTTCTCCGGCGCGGTGGTGCTGCTGGCCGGCCTGCTCTCCGACGTCATCTACGCCATCCTCGATCCGAGGGTGCGGGTCACATGAGCGCCGTCAAGCCGGAAACACAAGGCGCCCGGGCGAAGTCGGGTGTGCCTGCGAACGACTTCGTCTCCCGGCGCACCCTGGTCGCCCGCCGCTTCCTGCGGAACAAACTGGCGGTCGCCTCGCTGGTGGTGCTGATCGCGTTGTTCGTGGCCGCCTACGCGCTGCCGCCGCTGCTGCCCTACTCCCACACCGACATCGACTTCTACGAACTGCAGACCCCGCCCGGCCCGAAGCACTGGTTCGGCACCAACGCGATCGGTCAGGACATCCTGGCCCAGGTGCTGCGCGGGATGCAGAAGTCGATGCTGATCGGCTTGTGCGTCGCGGTGATCTCGACGCTGATCGCCGCGACCGTCGGTTCGGTTGCCGGGTACTTCGGCGGCTGGCGTGACCGCGTGCTGATGTGGTTCGTCGATCTGCTGCTGGTGGTGCCCAGTTTCATCCTCATCGCGATCGTCAGCCCGCGGACCAAGAACTCGGCGAACATCACGCTGCTGATCGTGCTGCTGTCGGCGTTCAGCTGGATGATCAGCTCGCGGATGGTGCGCGGCCTGACCATGAGCCTGCGCGAGCGCGAGTACGTCCAGGCCGCCCGCTACATGGGGGTGCCGAGCCGGCGGATCATCGCCCGCCACATCGTGCCCAACGTGGCCTCGATCCTGATCATCGACACCGCGCTCAACGTCGGGGTCGCGATTCTGGCCGAAACCGGTCTGAGCTTCCTGGGCTTCGGCGTGCAACCGCCCGACGTGTCACTGGGCACGCTGATCGCCGACGGCACCAAGTCGGCGACGACGTTCCCGTGGGTGTTCCTGTTCCCCGCCGGGGTGCTGGTGCTGATCATCCTGTGCGCCAACCTGATCGGCGATGGCCTGCGCGATGCCCTGGATCCCGGCAGCGCGAATCTGGCGCGGCGGAAGAAGCACCCGCGATGAGCCTGCTGTCGGTCACCGACCTGAGCGTCACCTTTCCCACCGACGACGGCGATCTGCACGCCGTACGAGGGCTGAGCTACGAGATCGCGCCGCGCGAGGTGGTGGCGATGGTCGGCGAGTCGGGGTCGGGCAAGTCGGCCGCGGCGATGGCGGTGATCGGCCTGCTGCCGGAATACGCGACGGTGTCGGGGTCGGCGAGGCTGGACGGCCAGGAACTGCTGGGCATGCCCGACGAGCAGATGTCGAAGATCCGCGGCCGGCGCATCGGCACGGTGTTCCAGGATCCGATGTCGGCTCTGACCCCGGTCTACACCGTCGGCGACCAGATCGCCGAAGCGATCCGGGTGCACCACCCCGAGGTGAGTAAAGCCCAGGCCAGGGAACGCGCCGTAGCGTTGCTGGAACTGGTCGGCATCGCCCAGCCGCAGCAGCGGGCGCGGGCGTTCCCGCACGAACTGTCCGGCGGTGAGCGCCAGCGGGTGGTGATCGCCATCGCGATCGCCAACGACCCCGACCTGATCATCTGCGACGAGCCGACCACCGCCCTGGACGTCACCGTGCAGGCGCAGATCCTCGAGGTGCTCCGGACCGCGCGCGAGGTGACGAACGCCGGCGTGCTGATCATCACCCACGATCTGGGCGTGGTCGCCGAGTTCGCCGACCGCGCGCTGGTGATGTACGCCGGGCGCGCGGTCGAGGCGGCCGGGGTCGAGGACCTCTACACCGATCGCCGGATGCCCTACACCGCGGGGCTGCTGGGTTCGGTGCCGCGGCTCGGGGCGCCGCGCGGTGAACGGCTGGTGCCGATTCCCGGGGCGCCGCCGTCACTGGTGGCACTGCCGCCCGGTTGCCCGTTCGCCCCCCGCTGCCCGCTGGCGACCGACGACTGCCGGGCCGCCGAACCGGCCCTGGTGCCCGTCGCGCCCGCGCACACCGCGGCCTGCATCCGCACCGATCAGGTCACCGGCCGCAGCGCCGCCGAGATCTACCGAGTGGCCACCGGGGCGCCGGAGGCCGACGACCTGGCCGAACCACCGGTGGTGGTGCGGGTGCGCGAGGTGTCCCGCACCTACCGGCTGACCAAGGGTGTGGTGTTCCGCCGCCAGATCGGCGAGGTCCGCGCCGTCGACCAGGTCAGCTTCGAGGTGCAGCAGGGCCGCACGCTGGGAATCGTCGGCGAGTCGGGGTCGGGCAAATCGACCACGCTGCACGAGATCCTGGAACTGAGGGCGCCGCAGTCCGGTTCCATCGAGGTGCTCGGCAGTGACGTCGCAACCCTCACCGCGAAGCGGCGCCGGGAACTTCGCCGCGATATCCAGGTGGTGTTCCAGGACCCGGTGGCCGCGCTGGATCCACGGCTACCGGTGTTCGACATCCTCGCTGAACCGTTGGCAGCCAACGGTTTCGACGGGAGCGCGATCGACGCCCGGGTTGCCGAGTTGCTGGACATCGTGGGGCTGCGCCGCGCCGACGCCAGCCGCTACCCGCAGGAGTTCTCCGGCGGCCAGAAGCAGCGCATCGGCATCGCCCGCGCACTGGCGCTGCAACCCAAGATCCTGGCGCTCGACGAGCCGGTCTCGGCGCTCGACGTCTCCATCCAGGCCGGCATCATCAACCTGCTGCTGGACCTGCAGCGCGAGTTCGACCTGTCCTACCTGTTCGTCTCCCACGACCTGTCGGTGGTCAAGCATCTGGCGCATCGGGTGGCGGTGATGTACCGGGGCGCGATCGTCGAATACGGCGACGGCGAGGAAGTCTTCACCAACCCGCAGCATGAATACACCCGGCGGCTGCTGGCCGCCATCCCCCAGCCGGATCCCACTCGCCGCTGAGCCACCGGTCTAGCATCTGGGACGTGACTGCACCGATCCGCCGACTGGCGGTCTTCTTCGCCCTGACCGCCCTGGCACCGGCCCTCATCGTGGCCGGCTGCGCCTCCAACCCCGACCGCACCGCCGGCTCACCGGGCGGTAACGCGGAACTGGGCAAGAGCAGCGACACCAACCCGCAGGACCCGGCGAGCCTCAAGCAGGGCGGCGACCTGCGGCTGGCCATCGGCGCGATGCCGTCGAACTTCAACACCCTCAATATCGACGGCAACGAGGCCGACACGGCCTCGCTGCTGCGGCCGACCATGCCGCGGGCCTTCGTCATCGCCCCGGACGGGTCGATGAAGGTCAACAGTGACTATTTCACCAGCGTCGAACTGACCAGCACCAAGCCGCAGGTGGTCACCTACACCATCAACCCGAAGGCCACCTGGTCCGACGGCACGCCGATCACCTGGGAGGACATCGCCGCCCAGATCGCAGCGACCAGCGGCAAGGACAAGGCGTTCGCGATCGCCTCCCCCAACGGCTCCGACCGGGTGGCGTCGGTGACCCGCGGCGTCGACGACCGCCAGGCGGTGATGACGTTCGCCCAGAACTACCCGGAGTGGCGCGGCATGTTCGCCGGCAACACCATGCTGCTGCCCAAGAGCATGACCGCCAACCCGGATGTCTTCAACAAGGGTCAACTCGACAAACCCGGCCCGTCGGCGGGCCCGTTCATCGTGTCCTCGGTGGACAAGACCGCGCAGCGAGTCACGCTGAACCGCAACCCGAAATGGTGGGGGACCCCGCCGCTGCTGGACTCGATCACCTTCCTGGCGCTCGACGACGCCGCCCGTATCCCGGCGCTGCAGAACAACACCATCGACGCCACCGGCATCGCCTCGCTCGACGAACTCAAGATCGCCCAGAGCACCGGCGGCATCGCGCTGCGCCGGGCCCCGGGCCCCAGCTGGTATCACATGACGTTCAACGGCGCACCCGGCTCGATCCTGGCCGACAAGGCGCTGCGGCAGGCCGTCGCGAAGGGAATCGACCGCCAGGCGATCGTCAACGTGACCCAGCGCGGCCTGGTGGACAACCCGACCCCGCTGGGCAACCACGTCTTCGTCGCCGGCCAGGACGGCTACCAGGACAACAGCGCGGCGGTGGCCTACGACCCGGAGAAGGCCAAGACCGAACTCGACGCGCTCGGCTGGAAGACCAATGGTGCGTTCCGCGCCAAGGACGGCAAGCAGCTGGTGATCCGCGACGTGCTCTACGACTCCCAGACCGGCCGGCAGGTGGCACAGGTGGCGCAGAACAACCTGGCCCAGATCGGGGTCAAGCTCGAGTTGGACGTCAAGCCCGCCAACGGGTTCTTCACCAACTACGTCAACGTCGGCGACTTCGACATCACCCAGTTCTCCTGGGTCGGTGACGCGTTCTCGCTGTGCTGCCTCAACCAGATCTTCACCACCGGCGCGGAGAGCAACTTCGGCAAGATCTCCTCACCGGCCATCGACAAGAAGGTCGACGAGGTGCTCGACGAGCTCGACCCGGCCAAGGCCCGGGCACTGGCCAACGAGGTCGACACGATGCTGTGGGACGAGGTGTTCAGCCTCGCGCTCTACCAGTCCCCCGGCAATGTGGCGGTGCGCAGCAATCTCGCCAACTTCGGACCCTCGGGTATCGGCGACTTGGACTACAGCACAATCGGTTTCATGAAGTAGCGGCTCGACCGCCGAGGCGTGGCAGCGCGGCCGCCAGCGTTGCCGTCACCGCCAGCGCCGGCGGCGTCAGCCGCAGTGACAACCCGGGCGCCAGCGCGTCGAGTTCCTCGGCCCGGGTTGCCAGCGCCTCCGCCCGCCCGCTCACCACCTCGGTGACGATGCTCAGCGCCGCCTTCTCCCGGGTGTCCAGCGCGCTGTGGGCGGCGGTCGGCAGCCGTACCAGCGTCGCGGCCGGCACCAGTTCGGCGATTCGCTCGGCCACCGCGGCGGGCGTGATCAGATCGCGCCCACCCGAGACGACCACGGTGGGCCAACGGAATTCCGGCAGCCGGGCGATCAGGTCGAACGGCTCGCCCTGGAACGGGGTGTCGGCGGCGGGGACCCCGCGCCAGGTGAGCGTGGTGTCCAGCGGCCGGCCGTCCGGGACGCCGGCGAAGTTCAGTTCCCGGAAGCCGATGGGACCGACCAGGTCGGACTCGTTGCGGTACGCCACTTTCCGGCGCGCCACCAGCAGGGTGATCGCCCGCATCGCCGACCACACCAGTCGCCGTCCGTCCAGCAACAGGTCGAGGTGGCGCTCCAGGACATCGGGGCCGCCGTAGCCGTAGACCGCGGCGGCGATGGTGAGGTCCTCGGGCACCAGTGCCCCGCTGCCGGTCAGCCTGCGCACCTTGGCCGCAAGAGCGGTGTCGTCGTGCCACAGCAACTCCCGGCAGCTTCGGCGGACGACTTCGAAATCGTTGCGGTCGAGCAGCGGCGAATCCAGCACCATGGCGGCCACCCGGCCGGGATGGCGTACGCCCACACCGGCGGCCAGGTAGGTGCCGTAGGAGGTGCCATAGACGGTGGCGGCACCGACTCCGGCATCGTCGAGCACCGCGGCGATGTCGTCGACGACCTGCTCGATGGTCAGTGCCGCCGGCGGCAGGTCGGCGCAGGCGTCGTCGCGCCGCGACATCCCCACCCCGCGGTGCTCGACCATGATGACGTCGAGACCCTGCGCCGCTGCCCGCTTCCGCAGACCTTGGTAGGGGCCTATGGACGCCATGCCGGGCCCGCCGGGAATGATCACCAGCGGCGCGCCGCCCGGCGGCCCGGTGCGCACGTAGTGCAGGTCGAAGCTCGCACCGCAGCCGGGGGTGATCGGCCGGCGGACGCTGCGCACACCCGGCAATGCCGCCAGTGCGGCGCCGCGGCGCCGGGCGATGAAACCCGCCGGGGTCACGGGCCGCCACCGGGGGTCATGGGCCAATTCTGCCAAGGGAAATGCCAAGGGAAGAAAGTCCCCAGTTGGCCCCGAAGAGTTCCGCCGGCCCTCACCACGGTCGTAGTTTTGAGGCGATGACCGAATTCATGAGCCAGACCGACGCCTTCACCTGGGCGATGGAAGCCGATCCGCGGCTGCGGTCCACCGTGGTGACGGTGATCATGCTGGACCGCTCCCCGGACTGGGACGTGGTGCGGGCGCGCTTCGAGGCACTGTCGCGCAACCTGCCGATCTGGCGTCAGATCGTGGTGGAGTCCCCGCCGCCGACCCCGCCGCGGTGGGAGGACGCGCCCGACTTCGACGTCGACTTCCATCTGCGCCGGGTGTCGGCGCCGGTGCCGGGCAACCTCGAGGGCGTGCTGGAGATGGCCAGGCTCGCGGCGATGGCGGACTTCGACCGGGCCCGGCCGCTGTGGACGGCGACGCTGATCGAAGGGCTCGACGACGGCGGCGCCGCGGTGCTGTGCAAGTTCCACCACGCACTGACCGACGGCGTCGGAGGCGTTCAGATTGCGATGCACCTGTTCGACCTGACCGAGCAGCCTCGCGCCATCGAGGATGTCCAGACCCGCTCCGATCATCCTGAGGTCCACCCGCACGGACCGCTGAGCACCTATATCGACGCCGCTCGCTACGACGCGGGGCTGGTCCGCAAGGCGGTGACCGGTGCGGTGACCAAGGCGCCGAAGCTGTTGTTCAACACCGTGCGCCGGCCGCTGCAGTCGGCGGCCTCGGCCGGTGAACTGGCCGGCTCGATCTACCGGTTCGTGCGTCCGGTCAGCGAGACCGGTTCGCCGTTGATGAAACAGCGTTCGCTGATTCGCCGCCTGGGCGTGCACGAGGTGGCGTTGACGCAACTGAAGGAGGCCGCGCACCGCAGCGGGGGTTCGCTCAACGACGCCTTCGTCGCCGGGATCTCCGGCGGCCTGCGCCGCTACCACGAGCGGCACGGCGCGACCGTCGGCGATCTGCACCTGACGATGCCGATCAGCATCCGCACCGATGAGGACGGGCAGGGCGGCAACCACATCACGCTGGCCCGTTTCGACGTGCCGGTCGGGGTGGCCGATCCGGCTGAGCGGATCAGCGAGACCAGAGAGCGCACCCAGCGGGTGCGCAACGAGCGCTCGACCGCCTATGTCCAACTGCTCGCCGGGGCGATGAACCTGATGCCGCGGTGGTATATCGGCTCGATGCTGCGCAAGGTCGACTTCCTGGCCAGCGACGTGCCCGGGATTCCGGTCCCGGTGTATCTGGCCGGGGCCAAGGTGCGGGTGCAGTACGCATTCGGCCCGACCATCGGGGCCGCGGTCAACGTGACGCTGCTGACCTATGTCGACACCTGCGCGCTGGGCATCGACGTGGACACCGGGGCCATCCCCGATTTCGACGAGTTCTACGACTGCCTGGTCGATGGGTTCGACGAGGTGCTGGCGCTCGCCACCTGAGCGACGCGGGCGCAAGCTTGCTGGTAACCGTGGATTGCGCGCCTCCACCCCTTCCTACGGGCGAATAGGCTCACACCTGAGATTAAGCTATGATTGCCAGCAGACGTGCTCACCAGGAGGGGTGCCCAGTGAACCGAGACCGTCTGGTCGTCCCCGTCGCCGCGATCGTCGCGCTCGGCCTGGTGAGTGTTCCCTACAGCCAGGGACCGGCGGCTTCGCTGCCCAAGCTGACCGAGGTCGCCGCCGTCCGGCTGCAGGCCGAGGTCACCACGCTGGTCAGCGGTGTGGCCGGCAGCCTGGCGGCCGAACAGCCAGTCACCGGCACCGCACCGGCCGCGGCTGCGGTGTCCCCGGCCGCCGCGTCGCCGGCGGCCGGCCGCTCATTCACGTACAACCCGAACTACACGTGGCTCGACAACTTGGTCGCGAACCTGCCGGACAACATCCGCTATGCCATCCTCCCCCCGCTCTATGTGGTGGCGGCGGTGTTGGGCACGGTCATCGGGATCGCGCAACTCGTCATCGCGCCGATCGTCCGGCTG
>JAPOHV010000086.1 GCA_029979305.1 Mycobacteriaceae bacterium
GAGGATGTAGTCGATGTCGGCCTTGGTGGCAGCCGGGTGGGCCAGGTCGAGGTTCCAGTCGGTGTCGGTGGTGCCGATGATCCAGTGCGTGCCCCACGGGATGATGAACAGCACCGACTTCTCGGTGCGCAGGATGATCGCCACCTCGCTGACGATGCGGTCGCGGGGAACCACGATGTGCACACCCTTGGAGGCCCGCACCCGGAACCGGCCGCGCTGCTTGGACAGCGCCTGGATCTCGTCGGTCCATACCCCGGTGGCGTTGATGACGACGTGGCCGCGCACGTCGGTGACCCCACCGGTCTCGGAGTCGCGCACCGTCACACCGACCACCCGGTCACCCTCGGTGAGAAGCGCGACGACCTGGGTGGAATTGCGCACCACCGCCCCGTAGTGGGCCGCGGTGCGGGCCACCATCATGGTGTGGCGTGCGTCGTCGACGACGGTGTCGTAGTAGCGGATACCGCCGATCAGTGCGCCGCGCTTGAGCCCGGGGGCCAGCCGCAGCGCGGCCGAGCGGGTCAGATGTTTCTGCGCGGGAACCGATTTCGCGCCGCCGAGCTGGTCGTAGAGGAAGATCCCGGCGGCGATGTAAGGCCGCTCCCAGATCCGGTGGGTCAGCGGGAACAGGAACGGCAGCGGCTTGACGAGGTGCGGCGCCAGCACCGACAGTGACAGCTCACGCTCATGCAGCGCCTCGCGCACCAGGCCGAACTCCAGCTGCTCCAGATAGCGCAGCCCGCCGTGGAACATCTTGGAACTTCGGCTGGAGGTGCCCGAGGCGAAGTCGCGCGCCTCCACCAGCGCGACGCTCAATCCCCGGGTGGCGGCGTCCAGGGCCGCGCCTGCGCCGACCACCCCGCCGCAGATCACCACCACGTCGAACTGCTCGGCGCCCAGCCGCTTCCAGGCCTCGGCCCGCTGCCCGGGTCCTAGGAAAGTCTGGCCACTGCCCGGTCGAAGGATCGGGTCGTTCACTGCCCCTCCTGGAAGTTACCGACGAGTATCGACAGGCTAGTCCAGATCGTCGTGGGTCATCAGCCTTCGTGCCGCTTCCACCACCGAGCCCGACAGCGAGGGGTAGACCGACAGCGTCTGGGCCAGATCGGTCACCGAGATGCGGTTCTGCACGGCCAGCGCGATCGGCAGGATCAGTTCGGAGGCGATCGGGGCCACCACGACCCCACCGATGACCACTCCGGTGGCCGGCCGGCAGAAGATCTTCACGAAGCCGCGGCGCAGCAGCGACATCTTGGCCCGCGCATTGGAGGTCAGCGGCAGCATCAGCGTGCGGGCCGGTACCGCCCCGCTGTCGATGGCGGTCTGCGGCACCCCCACCGCCGCGATCTCCGGCCGGGTGAAGGTGGCCGACGCCACGGTGCGCAGCCGGATCGGCGCCACGCCCTCGCCCAGCGCGTGATACATGGCGATCCGGCCCTGCATGGCCGCCACCGACGCCAGCGGCATCAGGCCGGTGCAGTCGCCGGCGGCGTAGATCCCGGCGGCGGGAGTCCGCGACACCCGGTCCACCGGGATGTACCCGCCGGGGCCGAGTTCGATGCCGACCCGTTCCAGGCCGAGGCCCGCGGTGTTGGGCACCGAGCCGACGGTCATCAGCGCGTGGCTGCCCTCGACCGTGCGACCGTCGGCCATGGTGACCACGACCCGGTCGCCGGAGCGCACGACGGAATCGGCACGGGCGTTCTTCACCAGCGTCACCCCGCGTTCGGCGAACACCTCCTCGAGAACCGCGGCGGCGTCGCTGTCCTCGTGGGGCAGGATCTGGTCGCGGCTGGCGACGACGGTGACGGCGACGCCGAGTTCGGTATACGCGTTGCAGAATTCCGCTCCGGTCACCCCCGAGCCGACGATCACCAGGTGCTCGGGCAGGTCGGGCAGGTCATAGAGCTGGCGCCAGTTGAGGATGCGCTCCCCGTCCGGGACGGCGCCCGGCAGCACCCGGGGGGTGGCGCCGGTGGCGATGAGCACGACGTCCGCCTCGATCACGCCGGCCTTGCCGTCGCCGGTGGTGATCCTTACCCGGTGGTGGGCCATGCCGGGCACGTCGTCGGTCAGCTCGGCGCGGCCGGCCACCACCGTGACCTTGAGGTTGAGCAACTGCGCACCGATGTCGGCCGACTGCGAGCGCGCCAGTGTCTTCACCCGGTTGTTGATCTGGGGCAGCGAGATCCTGGCGTCGTCGATGCCGATGTCGAAGCCGAGCCCCGAGGCGCGGCGCAACTCGGTGCGCACCCCGGTGGAGGCGATGAAGGTCTTCGAGGGCACGCAGTCGTAGAGCACGCACGCCCCACCGATCCCGTCGGAGTCGACCACCGTCACCTCGGCCACGTCCGGGCCGCGTGCGGCGGCCACCAGCGCCGCCTCATAGCCCGCCGGACCTCCGCCGATGATGACGATCCGCTTGGGGGTGGGGGGAGTCACGGGCTCAAGGTAGCCCTTACGCTTCTCCCGTGCCTCTTTACGCCGCCTACGGGTCGAACATGGACCCCGAGCAGATGCTCCAGCGGGCACCGCACTCCCCGATGGCCGGCACCGGCTGGTTGCACGGCTGGCGGCTGACCTTCGCCGGCGAGGACATCGGCTGGGAAGGCGCGCTGGCGACCTTGGTCGAGGACGTCGCCTCCAGTGTCTTCGTCGTCCTCTATGACGTGACCTCCGCCGACGAGCAGAACCTGGATCGCTGGGAGGGTTCGGAGCTGGGCGTGCACAAGAAGATCCGGTGCCGCATCGACCGCGAGTCGTCGGACACCACAACCGATCCCGTGCTGGCGTGGCTGTACGTGGTGGATGCCTGGGAGGGCGGCCTGCCGTCGGCGCGCTATCTGGGGGTGATGGCCGACGCCGCCGAGGTGGCCGGCGCGCCGGCGGACTACGTGCACGACATCCGGACCCGGCCGGCCCGCAACATCGGACCCGGTTCGTGAGCGGTGGCTGAGCCGACACGCGTTGTGGTCGTCGATGACGGCCGACTCAGCCGCGAATGCCTGACCGCGCAACTACGCACCCACGGAATCGAGGCGGCCGAGGCCTGGGATCTTCCGTCGCTGTTCGGTCGGATCGACGCCGGGGCTCCGAGCGTGATTCTCATCAATGCCGCGACGGGTGACTACGGCACTCTCCGGCAGGTCAGCCTCGACATCGATGTGAAGACCACAGTCGTCGTCTACGGTTTGTCGATCGACCGCGAGTCCGAGATCGTCGAGGCCGCCGAGTCCGGGGTCTCCGGTCTGCATCTTCGGACCGAGTCGTTCCAACATCTGCTGAGCCTGGTGAAGACCGCCGGCGCGGGTCAGGCCCAGTGCTCACCGGAGGTGTCGGCGATTCTGATTCGCAGGGTGTACGCCTTTGCCTCGCAGGCGAATCCCGATCCCAGGACCGATTCGCTGACGGCCCGGGAGAAGGAGATTCTCGAACTGCTCGAACAGGGCATGACCAATCAGCAGATCGCCTCGCGACTGACCGTCGCCCTCCACACCGTCAAGAACCACGTGCACAGCCTGCTGACAAAGCTGGGCGTCAGTTCGCGAGCCGAAGCCGTCTCGGCGTACCGGGCTGCGAAGTACTCCAACCCCGGCTCGGAACCCCGTTAGCACCCGGCGGTGAAGATCCTCCAATTGGCGCAGTTCCTGCCGCCGGTGTCCGGAGGCGAGGAACGCCACGTCTGGAACCTGTCGCGCACACTGGCCGAACGAGGTCATGAGGTGACACTCCTCGGCTTCGCCACCGACGAGGACGGACCTGGCGAGGCGGTCTCGGAAGGCGTGCGACTGGTCCGTGTCCGCACCGCGGCGTCGCGGTTCGGTTTCCTCTACAGCGACACGTCGCGGCCGCACGCCTTGCCGATTCCCGATCCCGCGGTCAGCCGCGCCATCCGGGCCGAACTGTCCGGTGGCCGCTTCGATGTCGTCCACGCCCACAACTGGATCGTCAACAGTGCGCTGCGGCCGGCCGCCGATGCCGGCGTTCCCATCGTCATGACACTTCACGACTACAGCCACATCTGCCCGACCAAGCGGCTGATGGAGCACGGCACCCGGCTGTGTCCGGGCCCGTCGCCGACGCGCTGCCTGAGCTGTGCGTCGGAGCATTATGGCCGCGTCAACGGCGCGGTGACGCTCGCCGCCAACGCGGTCTGGTCGGGGCGCCGCGCCAGGGGCGTGGGGTACGCGGCAGCGGTGAGCAGTGCTGTCGCCGAATCGGTGACAGTCCCCGCGGGCCGTTGGCTGCACGACTCGGCGCTGCGGATGCGGGTGGTGCACAACTTCATCCCCGACGAGATCGTCCTCGACGAGATCCCGGTTCCCGCCGCCGACGCCCCGCTGCTGTTCGTCGGCGATCTCAGTCCCGACAAGGGCGTGCAGACACTCCTGGACGCCTACGGTGAGTTGACGGCCCCGCCCGAGCTCGTCCTTGCCGGCCGTTGCGCGGCGCCGGGCGAGTGGCGATTCCCTGCCGGCGCACGCTGGGCGGGCCAGTTGCCCCATGCCGACGTCGTGGCGCTCTTCCGGTCAGCCCGGGCGGTGATCGTTCCCTCGATCTGGGCGGACCCGTGCCCGACGGTGGTTCTGGAGGCGATGGCGGCGGGCCGGCCGGTGGTTGCCGCCGCATCGGGCGGCATCGTCGACATGGTGGTGGACGGCCGCACCGGCATGCTGTTCCCGCCGGGCGACGCGGCGGCGTTGACCAACGCGCTGGCGGCGCTGTTGGAGGATCCCGGTCGCGCCGCCTCCCTCGGAGTCGCCGGCCGCGACCGGGCACGAGAGTTCACCGTCAGCGCCATCGTGGGCAAGATCGAGCAGATGTACGCCGATGCCGTCGCTGACGGTGCCCGGCGCCGCCCGTGACGAGCGGCCTCACCCGAACTCTGCTGCCCGCTCGATGATGTTGACCAGTACCCGCACCCCGACGGCCAGTGCCCGTTCGTCGAGGTCGAAGGTCGGCTGGTGCAGGTCCAGTTGCTCGCCCGTCCCACTCCACACGCCCAGCCGGGCCATTGCTCCGGGCACCTCCTCCAGATACCAGGAGAAGTCCTCCCCGCCGCCGGACTGGCGGGTGTCGGCCAGCGCGTCGGGGCCGACGGCCTCGATCGCGTGGGTCATGATCTGGGTCGATCGTTCCTCGTTGACGACCGGTGGTACGCCGCGGCGGTACTGCAGTGTGTGCTCGATCCCCAGCGGTGCGAGAAGGCCCGAAACCACTTCGCGGACAAGGTCTTCCATCTCCAGCCAGGCGTCGCGGCTGGCGGTGCGGACGGTTCCGGCCAGGGTCCCGATCTGCGGGATGGCGTTGGCGGCCACACCGGCGTTTGCCGCACCCCACACCATCACGGTGTCGTGCCGGGGGTCGATGCGCCGGGACAGCACACCGGGCAGCCCGGTGATGACGGTGCCCATGCCGTAGACCAGATCGGAGGTCAGATGCGGCCGCGAGGTGTGGCCGCCCGGCGAATGAAGGGTGATCTCGACGGAGTCGGCGGCCGAGGTGATCGGACCGGCGGTGATGGCGACGCGGCCCACCGCGAGCCGGGGATCGCAGTGCAGCGCGAAGATCCGCGACACCCCGGCCAGCGCCCCGGCGGCGATCGCGTCGATGGCGCCGCCGGGCATCAACTCCTCGGCGGGCTGGAAGATCAGCCGCACCCCGATCGGTAGCTCGGGGGCCGACGCCAGCGCGGTGGCCGCGCCCAGCAGCATGGCGGTGTGCGCGTCGTGGCCGCAGGCGTGCGCCACTCCCGGCACCGTCGAGGCGTAGGGCGCGCCCGTCCGTTCGGTCATGGGCAGCGCGTCCATATCGGCGCGCAGGGCGATGCGCGGCGCGTACTCAGACCCGAAATCACACGTCAGGCCGGTACCGCCGGGCAGTGCTTTGGGGTTGAGGCCAGCCTCGACCAGCCGGTCGGCGACGAACTGGGTGGTGGCGAACTCCTGGCGGCCGAGTTCGGGGTGGCGGTGAATGTGGCGGCGCCAGGCGACAAGGTCGTCGTAGTGCGCGGCCAGCCACGACTCCGCGGTGTCGGCCAGGGGCATCGGGCCAGTATCTCACCGCGCCGCGCGATCCGATCGCGCTCGGGCTAGCGCGGCCCGAACTGGCGGTCGCCGGCGTCCCCCAGGCCGGGAACGATGTAGGCGTCGCCGTTGAGCCCGTCGTCGACGGCGGCGGTGAACAGCCTGGCCTGCGGGGCGGCTTTCTCCAGCGCGGCGACGCCTTCCGGGGCGCAGACCACGCACACCACGGTGATGTCGACCGCTCCCCGGCTCTGCAGCAATTCGATGGTGTGGACCATCGACCCGCCGGTGGCCAGCATCGGGTCGAGCACCATGACCGGCTCGTTGCGCAGGTCGGCCGGCAGCGACTCCAGGTACGGCACCGGATCGCGGGTTGCCTCGTCGCGCGCGATGCCCACGAATCCGACCCGGGCCTCCGGGATCAGTGCGTGCGCCTGGTCGACCATGCCGAGGCCGGCACGCAGCACGGGCACCAGCAGCGGCGGGTTGGCCAGCCGCGCGCCGATGGTGTCGGCCAGCGGTGTGCGCACGCTGACGCCCTCACGCGGCGCGTCCCGGGTGGCCTCGTAGACCAGCATGTGGGTCAGGTCACGCAGGGCGGCGCGGAACTCGGCGTTGCCGGTGCGTTCGTCACGCAGGGTGGTCAGCCGGGCAGCGGCCAGCGGGTGGTCGACGACACGGGTGTCCATAGGGTCAAACTGTAGGTCGTTAGGCTGTCCGGCATGGCTGCAGAGCTGGTTCCGATCCGACTCAGTGTCACCGCGGGTGACCTGTACACCTTGTGGGCTCCCCGCTGGCGGGATGCCGGAGACGAATGGGAGGGCTTCCTCGGCAAGGACGAGGACCTCTACGCATTCGAGTCGGTGGCCGACCTGGCGGCGTTCGTCCGCACGAACAATGACAACGACCTGAGTGACCACCCCGCCTGGGAGCGGCTCGTCAAGGCCAACGCGCACAAGCTGCAGCCCGCCGACGACCGCCACGCCGACCTCGTCGGCACTGAGGCGTTGCTCGCCGAGAAGCCCACCGAGGAGTCGGTGGATGCGCTGGCCGGCACGCTGGCCGTGGTGTCGTCGATCGGGTCGGTGTGCGAGCTGCCGACGGTGTCGCGGTTCTTCAACGGCAACCCCAACCTGGGACTGGTGGCCGGCGGCATCGACCAGTTCACCGGCCGGGCCGGCCGCAAGCGCTGGAGCACCGTCGGGGAGATCTTCACCCGCGGCTGGGACGGCGTCATTGCGGCGATCGACGAGATCGTCACGACCCCCGAGGTCGACGAGCGGGTGGCCGCCGAAGCCGCCGCCGAACTGGCGGAACCCTACGAGGACGACGGCGAGGACCTCGCCGCCGAGGACGACTCATTCGCCGCTCTGGACGCCGAGGACGACGGCGAGGTTGCCGCGATGCGCGCGACTGCCGGTCCGATGGTGCTCGGCGGCGACGCACGGTTCTGGGAGCAGGTCGGCATCGACCCGGTGCGGGTCATGACCAGCGGCGGCACGCTGTACACGCTGCGCTGCTATTTCGACGACAAGCCGATCTTCCTGGGCCGCAACGGCCGGATCAGCGTATTCGGCTCCGAGCGTGCGCTGGCCCGCTACCTGGCCGACGAGCACGACCACGACCTGTCCGACCTGAGCACCTACGACGACATCCGGACCGCGGCCACCGACGGGTCGCTGCGGGTGGACGTCACCGAGGAGAACGTCTACGTGCTCAGCGGTCTGGTCGACGACATCGCCGACGGGGCCGACTCCCTGGACCGCGACCAGTTGGCGCTGGCGGTGGAATTCGTCCGCGACGTGGGCGACTACTCCGAGGACGACACCGTCGACCGACTGCTCGCCGAGGACACCGCACTGGGCCGGCTGGTTTCCTACGCGCTGGATCCGGAGTCAGCCACCCGGCCCGGCGGAGCGTCCGCACAGGCGGTGGCCGAATGGGAAGAACTCGAGAGGTTCGTGGAGTCGCGGCTGAGGCGCGAATAGCGCCGAAGACGGCGACGACATCAGAACAAGCGTCGCGGCTGAGGCGCGAATAGCACCGAAGACGAAGCGTCGGGGCTGGCGACTTAGAGACTGGCGACGATGTCGGCGAGGGCATCGTCGGCGGAAACGCAGGTCGGCCGGTCGGTCTTTCCGGACAGGGCGACTAGTTCGTAGCCCTGCTCTTGGCCGTCACCGTGGCGGTAACCGAAGTTGTACTTCAGCACCACGGCGCCCAGGAAGCTGAATCGCGAATCCCCCAGCGGGATCGAACCGTGGGCCGAACGTTGGTGGTCCACGCGGGCGTCGTAGTAGATACCGTCGTCGCCGCGACGGGAGTGGTAATGCCATAGCCGCCCGTCCGGCAACAGCAGTTGCGGCGCGACCGAATCGAGAACGAAACCCTGCGGCGAGCGCATCTTGAGGAAAGCACCGGCCCGGCCACGCCCGTAGGGCACCCGCTTGGGCCGCAAACCGTTCGCGGCCAACCGGTCGGCGACTTCCTTGAGCTTCTCGGCCAGCTCATCGGCGGCGGCCTGGCGCACGGCCTCGCGCAACGCGTCCTGCGTCACGTCCTCAGCAACCACACCCAACCCCTACGATTCCGATTTTCAGCAGCAAACTTAGGCCACGCCGTCCCGCCGTTGCAAATACCGGTGACTAGCCGACCAGCACCGCGTAACGCGGCTTGATGACCTCGTCGATGATAGCCAGCCGCTGGTCGAAGTGGATGAAGGCGGACTTCATGGCGTTGATCGTGAATCGCTCCAGATCACTCCACCCGTACCCGAACGCATCCACCAGCAGCGCCATCTCCCGGCTCATGGTGGTGTCGCTCATCAACCGGTTGTCGGTGTTGACGGTGACCCGGAAGCGCAGCCGGGCCAGCAGGTCGAAGGGGTGCTTGGCGATACTGGCCACCGCACCGGTCTGCACGTTGGAACTCGGGCACAACTCCAGCGGTATCCGCTTGTCGCGCACCAGGGCGGCCAGCCTGCCAAGCCGCACCGAACCGTCGGGAAGCTCCTCGATGTCGTCGACCAGGCGAACACCGTGTCCGAGCCGGTCAGCGCCGCAGAACGCCAGCGCCTCGTGGATCGACGGAATCCCGAACGCCTCACCCGCGTGAATGGTGAACCGGGCGTTGTTGGCCCGCATGTACTCGAACGCGTCGAGGTGGCGGGACGGCGGGAAACCGGCCTCCGCGCCGGCGATGTCGAACCCCACCACGCCCTTGTCGCGGAACCGTATCGCCAGTTCGGCGATGTCGCGGGACCTGGCGGCGTGCCGCATCGCGGTGACCAGGCAGCGCACCACGATGGTCCTCCCGGACGCCGCGGCGGCCCGCTCGCCGGCGGCGAATCCTGCCAGCACCGCGTCCACCACCTCGTCGAGGTTGAGCCCCCGGGCAAGGTGCAGTTCGGGGGCAAACCGGATCTCGGCATAGACGACGTTGTCGGCGGCCAGGTCCTCCACGCATTCGCACGCCACCCGATGCAGGGCTTCCGCGGTCTGCATCACCGCGACGGTGTGGGCGAACGGCTCCAGGTAGCGAACCAGCGAGCCGCTGTGAGCCTGGGTCCGGAACCACGCGGCCAACTCGGCCTCGTCCGTGCTCGGCAAACCCTGGTAGCCCACCTGCCCGGCAATGTCGATGACGGTCGACGGCCGTAGCCCGCCGTCAAGGTGATCATGCAGCAATGCCTTTGGCGCGTGCCCGATCATCTCCAACGTCAGCGGAGTGTTCATTGTCACCATTGTGCCGACACAGACGTCATCCCCGCGTCATTCTTTTGGCAGTAGAAACGGAGTTAGAGTCCACCTGAGTACCAGTGGAGGCCCAGATGAGCGTCACTCAGACCGGCAGAGTTCGGCGACGGACTCTCTACCGCGGCGATCCCGGCATGTGGTCGTGGGTGCTGCACCGCATCACCGGCGCGACGGTCTTCTTCTTCCTGTTCGTCCACGTCCTCGACACGGCTCTGGTCCGGGTCAGCCCAGAGGCCTACAACGAGGTCGTCGACACCTACAAAACCCCGATCATCGGACTGATGGAACTCGGCCTGGTGGCCTGCGTGCTGTTCCACGCCCTCAACGGACTGCGGGTCATCCTCGTCGACTTCTGGTGGCAGGGCCCCCGCTACCAGCGCCAGATGCTCTGGGGGGTGGCTGCGATCTGGCTGCTGCTGTTCGTCCCGGCCACCGTCGTGATCGGAATGCACATGGCGGAGCGTTTCCTATGACCGAGGCACCGGTCCGCGAGAAGGATCACGACCGTCCGGCCAGTCTGGACAACCCGCGCTCACCCCGGCGCCACACCGGCATGCCGAACTTCGAAAAATACGCCTGGCTGTTCATGCGGTTCTCCGGCGTGGTGCTGGTCTTCCTGGTGATCGGACACCTGTTCATCGGGCTGATGTGGGAGGACGGCGTGTACCGCATCGACTTCAACTACGTCGCCCAGCGGTGGGCCTCACCGTTCTGGCAGATCTGGGACGTGGCGATGCTGTGGCTGGCCCAGCTGCACGGCGGCAACGGAATGCGGACGATCATCGCCGACTACGCCCGTAAGGACTCCACCCGGTTCTGGCTCAACTCCCTGCTGGCGGCGTCGATGCTGCTGGTGCTCGTCGTCGGCACCTACGCGCTGCTGACCTTCAACCCGAACATCTCCTAGAGGGATCTCCGATGATTCAGGAGCACAAGTACGACGTCGTGATCGTCGGCGCCGGTGGCGCCGGGATGCGCGCCGCCGTGGAAGCCGGCCCGCGGGTGCGCACCGCGGTGCTCACCAAGCTCTACCCGACCAGAAGCCACACCGGCGCGGCCCAGGGCGGCATGTGCGCCGCGCTGGCCAACGTCGAAGAGGACAACTGGGAGTGGCACACCTTCGACACCGTCAAGGGCGGCGACTACCTGGCCGACCAGGACGCCGTTGAGATCATGTGCAAAGAGGCCATCAGCGCCGTGCTGGACCTCGAGAAGATGGGCATGCCGTTCAACCGCACCCCGGAGGGGCGCATCGACCAGCGGCGTTTCGGTGGCCACACCAGGGACCATGGCAAGGCGCCGGTGCGCCGGGCCTGCTACGCCGCCGACCGAACCGGCCACATGATCCTGCAGACGCTCTACCAGAACTGCGTCAAGCACGACGTCGAGTTCTTCAACGAGTTCTACGCCCTGGACCTGGTGCTCACCGAGACCGCCCGCGGACCGGTTGCCACCGGGGTGGTCGCCTACGAACTCGCCACCGGTGACATCCACGTCTTCCACGCCAAGGCGATCGTCCTGGCCACCGGAGGCTCCGGACGGATGTACAAGACCACCTCCAACGCCCACACGTTGACCGGCGACGGTCTGGGCATCGTGTTCCGCAAGGGACTTCCACTGGAGGACATGGAGTTTCACCAGTTCCACCCGACCGGGCTGGCGGGTCTGGGGATCCTGATCTCCGAGGCGGTCCGCGGCGAGGGCGGCAGGTTGCTCAACGGCGAGGGCGAACGCTTCATGGAGCGCTACGCGCCCACCATCGTCGACCTGGCGCCGCGTGACATCGTCGCCCGTTCGATGGTGCTCGAGGTGCTCGAGGGCCGCGGCGCCGGGCCGCACAAGGACTACGTCTACATCGATGTCCGCCACCTCGGCGAAGACGTACTGGAGGCGAAACTTCCCGACATCACCGAGTTCTCCCGCACCTATCTCGGCGTAGACCCGGTGAAAGAACTGGTCCCGGTCTACCCCACCTGTCACTACGTGATGGGCGGTATTCCGACGACGGTGATCGGCGAGGTGTTGCGCGACAACACCCACGTCGTGCCGGGCCTGTATGCCGCCGGTGAGTGCGCGTGTGTGTCGGTGCACGGTGCCAACCGGCTGGGTACCAACTCGTTGCTGGACATCAACGTCTTCGGGCGCCGGGCCGGGCTGTCGGCCTCCTACTACGCGATGGGCAACCCGCACGTCGACATGCCGGAGAGTCCGGCGGCGATGGTGACCGACTGGGTCGCCAACATCCTCTCCGAGCACGGCAACGAACGCGTCGCCGACATCCGCGGTGAACTCCAGCAGTCGATGGACAACAACGCAGCCGTGTTCCGTACCGAGGAGACCCTCAAGCAGGCGCTGACCGACATTCATGCCCTCAAGGAGC
>JAPOHV010000203.1 GCA_029979305.1 Mycobacteriaceae bacterium
CGTTGACCGCACCCGCCTCGGCGTACATCGGGGCCCAGCGATCGGGATCCTCGATCATCAGGTGGCAGTCCAGCGGCATATCGGTGGCCTTGCGCAGACTCTCCACGACCGGCAGACCGAAGGTCAGGTTGGGCACGAAATGACCGTCCATCACGTCGAGGTGCAACCAGTCGGCGTTCTCGACCGCCACCGCCGCCTCGGCGAGCCGGGAGAAGTCTGCGGACAGGATCGAGGGGGCGATCATCGGGCGGGTCGTCTTTGCCATATGCCAAGAGTAAGACCTCGGCCGGCGGTCGTTAGAGATTCCTGCGCAACGCGGCGGCGAACATCGCGTCGGTGCCGTGCCGGTGCGGCCACAACTGGACATACGGCCCGGCGCCCAGGTTCTCTGCCGGGCTCACCAGCGGACGGGTGTCGATGGCGGTCACCGGCTGGCGGCGCAGCGCATCGGAGACCACGCCCACGGTCTCGGCGAGATGCGGCGAACAGGTCGCGTACAGCACTACCCCGCCCGGCCGGGCCAGCGCGATCGCGGAGGCGAGCAGTTCTCGCTGCAGCTTGGTCAAGGCCGGAACATCTGCCGGGGTGCGACGCCACCGGGCCTCCGGACGGCGGCGCAGCGCCCCCAGTCCGGTGCACGGCGCGTCGACGAGCACCCGGTCGAAACTCCCCGCCGCCAACTCCGGCGCTCGTCCGTCGGCGCAGATCACCTCGACCGGCAATCCGACGGTGTTGCCCCGAACCAGTTCCGCGCGGCGCGGGTTGAGTTCGACCGCGGTGACCGTCGCCCCCTGTTGCGCGGCGATGGCGCCCAACAATGCGGTCTTGCCACCCGGCCCCGCGCACAGATCCAGCCAGCGGCCGCCGTCGACGCCCTCCAGGGGCGCCAGCGCAAGCGCTCGGGCCACCAGCTGGCTGCCCTCGTCCTGAACCAGGGCGCGGCCGTCGCGGATCGGTTCCAGTCGGCCGGGATCTCCTCCGCCCAGGTACACCGCGTACGGCGAATACTTTCCCACCGTCCCGTGGACCGCCTCGGCGAGATCGGCGGCGCTCAGCACGCCCGGCCGGGCGGCCAGGTGGACGCTGGGCCGGTCATCGTCGGCGGATAGTGCCGCGTCGAGCTCTCCGGCGCCGGCGCCGAGTGCGTCGGCGAAGGCCTGGGCGATCCATCGCGGATGCGCGTGGACGAAGGCGGTGTGACCGACCGGGTCGGCATCGGCTTTCGGAGCCAACTCGGCCACCCAGGACTGTTCGTCGTGGCCGGCGATTTTACGCATCACGGCGTTGACGAATCCCGCTCGTGCGGAATCGAATTCGATACCGGCCTGCTCAACGGTGGTGGAGACCGCGGCGTGTTCGGCGACATTCGTGCGCAACAGCTGATAGCTGCCGAGGCGCAACAGGTCCAGCAGCACCGGGTCGATCTGCTCGACCGGGCGGCCCGCCACTGCGGCGATGACCGCATCCAGCAGCCCTCTGGTACGGCAGGTGCCGTAGGTCAGTTCGGTGGCGAATGCGGCGTCGCGGCCGCTGATTCCCCGCTGTGCCAGCAGCGCCGGCAGGGCGAGGTTCGCATACGAGTCACGCTCCGATACCGCGCGCAGCACATCGAAGGCGGCCCTGCGGGCCGGATCCAGCGGTGTCCTGCGAAGGCGTTTGGGGCCGCGCTTGTCAACGCTCACGAGGCAGTGGTCCCCTCGCCCAAGCGGGCTCCGCGGGCCCAGTCCGCCGCGGCCATCGGTTTCTTGCCGGGCGGCTGGACCTGCCCGAGCATCACGGGTTCGGAACCGGTGCCCACCCGGACAGCCGAACGCCCGAGATCGATCGCCCCGGGCGGTAGCCGTTCCCCGGAGTCGTCCACGGTGACCGGGCCGAGCTTGACCCGCAGGTCACCGATCATCGTCCAGGCTCCCGGACCGGGGGTGACCGCGCGGATCCGGCGTTCGACCACCCGGGCCGGCAGATCCCATTGCACCCGGGCGCCCTCGACCGAGATCTTGGGCGCCAGGCTGATTCCGTCGGCAGGTTGCGGGACGGCGGTCAACGCCCCGTCGGCGATCCCGTCTATGGTCGCCTCCAGCAGGGCTGCACCGGCGTCGGCGAGGCGCCCGAGCAGGTCCCCGGCGGTGTCGTCCGGGCGGATCGTCTCGGTGAGCACCCCGTAGACCGGTCCGGAGTCCAGCGCAGGATCGATCCGGAACGTCGTGGCCCCGGTGACGGCGTCACCGGCAGCGATCGCGGCCTGGACCGGTGCCGCGCCGCGCCAGGCCGGCAGCAGCGAGAAGTGCAGATTCACCCAGCCATGCTCGGGGACGGCGAGCAACTCCGGGCTCAGCAGCGCGCCGTAGGCGACCACCGCGCAGCACTGCGGCGCGAGCGCGGTCAGCTCGGCAAGGAACTCCGGCGAGTTCGGCCGCGGCGGCCGCAGCACCGGGATGCCCGCATCGAGTGCGAGTTGCGCCACCGGTGAGGGCGCGGGTTTTCCCCGCCGGCCGGCAGCGGCGTCGGGGCGGGTGAGCACCGCGATCACCTCATGGCGTGACGAGTCGATCAACCGTTTCAGCGACGGCAGCGCCGGCTCGGGAGTGCCGGCGAAAACAATTCGCATAGAACTACTTCGGCACTTGATAGAACTCGCGCTGACCGACCCCCGCCATCTTCGCGAAGAACATCCACGGGATGGTGGAGCCGAGGCGGTTCACCGTTGCGGCGGCATCGTTGTAGTACTGCCGCGCGAAGGCGAGCTTGTCCTCGGTGTCGGCAAGATTCTGCTGAAGATTGAGGAAGTTGTTGGAGGAGTTCAGCTGCGGGTAGGTCTGACCCAGCGCGAGCACCTGCCCGACCGCGGAATCAAACTCGTGCTCGGCCGAGGTGCGTTGGGCCACCGACTTTCCCGCTGTTGCGGCGGTCAGCGCTGCTTGGGCGTCGGCAACATGCTCCAGCACCTCCTTCTCGTGGGAGGCGTAGTTCTGCACGATGCTGACGAGTCCGGGTATCAGCGACGCCCGCCGGGTGAGCTGAACGTCGATGCCACCGAGGGCTTCATCCACCCGGACATCCGCCGAGCGGAGCTTGTTGTAGCCCATCACGAAGGCGAGCAGCACACTCACCGCGATGACGAGAGCGAGCACCAAAACCGGGGTCACCATGAACCGCCTCCTCCTCCACCACCGCCGCCGCCACCGCCGCCACCGCCTCCGCCGCCGCCACCGCCACTGGATGACGATGACTGCGAGGCGGTGTAGGCGCCGATGGACGACGAGAGCGCCGACTCGAAGCTGTCGAAGTTAGCACCTCCGGATGATGACGACGTCCACCCGGAGTTCGACGAGGAGTGATACCAGTCCGGCTGCGGGGCCTCCTGGCCGGTCGCGGCCTTGTATTTGGCAGCCCATACCGCAGCGGCGCCGCCGGCGACCGCGAACGGGATATAGGCGGTGTAGAGATCCTTGCGCGCGGAGAAGTCGAACCGCGATTCGGCGGAGTCCGTGGCCAGCATCCGGTGGAATCCGCCGACCTGCGACCACAGTTGCCGGCCGGTGGCCGAGCGGCGCGTCCCGACGCCGGGCTGCCAGGCCGGTAGCGAGATCAGGAAGAAGACCGCGAAGGGCAAGCCCCACAATGTGATCGGGAAGACCCACCGGACGAACCCGCACACGGCCAGCGCCAGCGCGACCATGTTGGCGACCCGCAACCACCACTCGATGCGGTGTTTGACGATCAGGCCGCTCTCCAGTGCCCACTGTTTGACCGCCGAATCCATCTCCTGCTTGGCCGCGGTGAGCCGGCGCCCGGCCGAAACCGATCCGTTGGCGTTGAAGGTGCCGCCGTAACCGGTCAGACCCAGTGCCGAACCGACCGCGACACTGACCGGATCCATCTCGGCCCAGCGCCCGCTCTCACCGACGGTGTGCACCACCCACTTCTTCTTGGCCTCCTGGTTGAGCGAGAGCAGTCCGCGATCGGCGAGATGGAACAGCGTCGCGGTGATGCCCTCCTCGGGCACCTTCTCGGTGCGGATGTATTCGCACTGCACCGGTCCCAGACCCGGTGGCGGTGCATACTGCAGCGGGAATCCGGGATCGGGTTCCTTGGTCGTACGCCACCAGAGGTATGCGCCGAGCGCGCTGGCGGCGGTCAGTCCGAGC
>JAPOHV010000223.1 GCA_029979305.1 Mycobacteriaceae bacterium
CGGCGGCTGCGGCTGCTGCTGTCGGTGGCGGCGGGCATCCTCGCACTCGACGGTGTCACCAAAGCGCTCGCGGTCGAACTGCTGACGCCCGGCCAGCCGGTGTCGATCATCGGCGACACCGTCACCTGGACGCTGGTACGCAACTCCGGTGCCGCCTTCTCCATGGCCACCGGCTACACCTGGGTCCTGACCCTGGTGGCGAGCGCTGTCGTGATCGGCATCGTGTGGATGGGCCGTCGGCTGGTCTCGCCCTGGTGGGCAGTGGGGCTGGGCATGATCCTCGGCGGCGCCCTGGGGAATCTGGTCGACCGTTTCTTCCGTTCGCCGGGACCGCTTCGCGGTCACGTCGTGGACTTCCTCTCCATCGGTTGGTGGCCGGTGTTCAACGTGGCCGACCCGGCGGTCGTCGGCGGGGCCATCCTGCTGGTGGTGCTGTCGCTGTTCGGTTACGACTTCGACACCCCCGGCCGTCGGGCGCCGGACGCCGAGACGGCCTGATGTCGCAACGATCCATGCTGGTCCCGGAAGGGCTGGCGGGGATGCGGGTCGACGCCGGGTTGGCCCGCCTATTGGGCCTGTCCCGTACCGCCGCCGCCGCTGCCGCAGAGGCGGGCGGCGTGCAACTCGACGGTGTGACCGTCGGCAAGTCCGCGAAACTCCTCGCCGGGGCCCTGCTGACCGTGCAACTGCCCGACGAGCGTCCGGCGCCGGAGAACACACCGGTCGATATAGAGGGCATGACAATCCTGTACTCGGACGCCGATATCGTCGCGGTGGACAAGCCGCCTGGAGTCGCCGCGCATGCGGGTGTCGGCTGGCACGGCCCGACCGTGCTCGGCGGTCTGGCGGCGGCCGGTTTCCGCATCAGTACCTCCGGTGTGCACGAACGGCAGGGCATCGTGCAGAGGCTGGATGTCGGCACCTCCGGCGTGATGGTGGTTGCTCTGTCCGAGCATGCCTACACGGTGCTCAAGCGCGCCTTCAAACAGCGCACCGTGGAAAAGCGGTATCACGCTGTGGTGCAGGGGCATCCGGACCCGTCGAGCGGAACCATCGACGCCCCCATCGGGCGTCACCGCGGCGGCGAATGGAAATTCGCCGTCACCGCGAACGGTCGGCACAGCGTCACCCATTACGACACGCTGGAGATGTTCCGCGCCGCAAGTCTGCTCGACATCCATCTGGAAACCGGTCGCACACACCAGATCCGGGTGCACTTCGCCGCGCTGCACCACCCCTGCGCAGGTGACAGCACCTACGGCGCCGACCCGGTGCTCGCCCGCAGGCTCGGTCTGGAACGACAGTGGCTGCATGCCCGGTCACTGGCCTTCGCGCACCCCGCCGACGGGCGGCGAATGGAGATCACCAGCCCCTACCCGGCCGATCTGCAGCACGCCCTCGATGTGTTGCGCCGGGACTCGTGAACGTGGCGGACAGGCCGGCCGGGGACGGGCGCGGACTGCTCTACGGTCTGGGCGCCTACGCGTCGTGGGGCTTCTTCCCGGCGTTCTTCCCGCTGCTCGAACCGGCCGGGCCCGCTGAGATCCTGGCCCATCGCATCGTCTGGACAGTCGCCTTCATGGCGCTTGTGCTGATGGCCGGCAGGCGATGGTCCGAGGTCCGGCGGATCTCCGGGCGCACGTGGCTGTTGCTGGCGTGCGCCTCGGGGCTGATCTCCATCAATTGGGTCGTCTACATCTACGCGGTCAACTCCGGCCACGTCGTCGACGCCGCTCTCGGCTACTTCGTCACTCCGTTGGTCAGCGTGCTGCTCGGCGTGGTGTTCTTCGCCGAGCGGCTCAATCGGCAACAGGGTCTCGCGCTGCTGATCGCGGTCGCCGCAGTCGTCCTGCTGTCCTCCGGCGTCGGGGGGACCCCGTTGATCGCTCTGGGGCTGGCGTTCTCCTTCGGCCTCTACGGCGCGGTGAAAAAGGTCGTCGCGGTCGATCCCCGCGTCAGCGTCGGGATGGAGACCGCCATCGCCGCGCCATTCGCTCTGGCCTACCTGGCGATCCTGCAGTCCACCGGCGCGGGCCAGTTCACCACCAATGGAGCCGGCCATGTCGTGCTGATGATGCTGTGCGGGCCGATCACCGCCATCCCGCTGCTGCTGTTCGGTGCGGCCGCCCAGCGATTGCCGCTGGTCACCATTGGTCTGCTGCAGTATCTGACGCCCTCGATGCAGATGACGTGGGGTCTGGTGGTCGGCGACGAGCCGATGTCGGCCACGCGGTGGGCCGGATTCGGGTTGATCTGGCTGGCACTGGTCGTGTTCAGCGCCGACACCCTCTCCCGCGCCTACCGTGCCCGGTCAGGGGCTGAGCCAGGTAACTTGCACGCATCATGACCGACTCGAAATCCCGCAGTCGCCGGATACTGCTCATCGTGCTGGCGTCCGTCGCCGCGGCCGCCATCGCGGTGACCCCTTTCGTCGGGCCACTGGCCGCGGTGTTCGGCGGCGGCGATTCCGACACCGCCGAGCCCACCACCCCCACCAGCGTCGCGCCGGTGCTCACCATCAAGCCGCTCCCGGTCCGCCCGGTCGTCGGGGCCTTCGTCACTTCTCCTGACCAGTGCCCGGCGCCGGCGCCTCTGCCGCCGGACCAGCCGGCCAGGATCTGCGACATCCCGAAGACCGCCGTCTACGAACTGCAGCCCGAGGCCATGCGTCTGCAGTTGACCAAGGTGGACTCCTATCTCAACCCGCTGACCGGCGTCCAGGTGGTCCAGATGACCATGACGGAGGATTCCGCCCGGCAGTTCGCCCAGCTCACCGCGGAGAGGGTGGGGCAGCAGGTGGCCTTCGTGCGGGCCGGCACGGTGGTCTGGGGGCCCAAGATCAGCGGCCCGATCGACGGCCAGGTGCTGCAACTATCCGGTGAGCTGACCCAGGAGCAGGCGACCGAGGTCGCCCGCATGCTGCGCGATGAGACCTGACCCGCACGACACCTGACTCTCGCAACACCTGACTCTCGCAAGACCTGGGGACACGGCCGCCCGACACGCCGGAGCCGCCGGGGCGCGGCCCTAGACTGGCAGCCCTATGGGCGACTCCTTCGTGCATCTGCACAACCACACCGAGTACTCGATGCTCGACGGTGCCGCCAAGATCATGCCCATGCTGGCCGAGGCCCAGCGCCTTGAGATGTCCGCCATCGGCATGACCGACCACGGCAACATGTTCGGTGCCAGCGAGTTCTACA
>JAPOHV010000173.1 GCA_029979305.1 Mycobacteriaceae bacterium
GCCCGCACCGGTGCGAAGGTGTCCCCGCCGACCCAGCCCGCCCAGATCAGATCCCACAGCGCGGCTTTGGCCGCGTCCTCGGCGACGTCGGCACCGAACTGCCGGAAGAAGAACGCGCCGCTGGCGTCTCCCGGGGCGCCGAGAACGTCGAGGATCGCCCGGTGGGTGCCGGTGAGGTCGAGCTGAGCCGGTCCGGCCAGGGTCAGTGCGGCGGTGTCGGCCGGGTGGAACGCCACCCACCCGTCGCTGCCGGAGATCGCACCGGCGCCCGACCACACCACCTCGCCGGAGGCCAGCAGTTCGTCCAGCATGGCGGGGGAGTAGTCGCGCACCCGCGAGGCGAAGATCAGCGGCTCGACCGCCGAGGCCGGAAGCGGCGCCCCGGCCAGCTGTTCGATGACCCCGGCCAGCCCGTCGACACCCGAGGTGCCGCCGATCTGCTGCCAGGCCGGCAGGAAGCGGGCGTAGGCGCGGGTGTCGACCGGTTCGACCTGGGCCCGCAGGGCGGCCAGTGAGCGACGGCGCAGGATTCGCAGCACCTCGGCATCGCACCACTGGTCGGCGTCGGTGAATTCGCCGCGAATCAGCCTGCCGTCCTGCGCCATCCGGCCCAGCGCGTCGGCGGCCACCCGCAGTCCCAGTCCGAACCTGGCTGCTGCCGCGGCGGTGCCGAACGGACCGCGGGTGCGGGCGTACCGGCCCAGCAACTCGCCGAGCGGGTCGTCCACCGACTCGGTGAAATCCGCCGGCACGCCGATCGGCACCGCCACCCCGACCGCGTCCCGCAGCCGGCCGATGTCCTCGACGGCCACCCACCACGTCCGCTCTGCGTAGGAGACCCGAAGCGCCCGCTTGGCGGCCTGCAGGCCGTCGAGCCAACCGCCGACGGCCGACGTGGTTGCGCGCTCGGCTATTTCGTCCTCGGTCAGCGGCCCGAGCAGCCGCAGCAGGTCGGCCACCCCCTCGGCGTCGCGGGCACGCCGGTCGTCGGCACGGTGCTGCAACTGCCGCTCGGTGGCGGCCACCACGTCGGGGTCGAGCAGGTCGCGCAGTTCCACCCGGCCCAGCAACTCGGCGAGCAGCGCGGTGTCCAGCGACAGCGCCGCCGCCCGGCGTTCGGCCAGCGGGCTGTCGCCTTCGTAGATGAATGCGCCGACGTAGCCGAACATGACCGACGCGGCGAACGGTGATGGGGTAGGTGTCTCCACCTCTGTGAGCCGTACCCGGCGCTGGGCGATGCCGGCCATGAGCGCGGTCAGCCGCGGCACGTCGTAAACGTCTTGCAGGCACTCCCGGACGGTTTCCAGCACGATGGGGAACTCGGGATACCTGCGGGCTACCTCCAGCAATTGCGCGGCTCGTTGGCGTTGGTGCCACAGCGGCGAACGCCGCCCCGGCTGCCGGCGCGGCAGCAGCAGCGCACGGGCGGCGCACTCCCGGAATCGGGCGGCGAACAGCGCCGAACCACCGACTTCGGCGGTGACCAGGGGCTCGATCTCGTCCGGGTCGAACACGAACAGCTCAGCCCCGGGCGGGGCGTCACCGGTGTCGGGAAGCCGCACGATGATGCCGTCGTCGCCGGCGGTGGGCTTCTCGTCGATGCCGTAGCGCTCGAAAAGCCGGCGGCTCACCGCCAATGCCAGCGGACCGTGCACCTTCAGGCCGTACGGCGAATGCAGGATCACCCGCCAGTCACCCAGTTCGTCGCGGAATCGTTCGACGATCAGCGTGGTGTCGCTGGGCACCGTGGTTGTGGCCGCACGCTGATCGGCCAACAGCCGCCATAGGTTGCCGGTGGCGTTGTCGTCGAAACCTATTTCAGCGCAGCGCCGTTCGAAGGCCCGCTGATCCAGTCCGGCGAGCTCCGCGGTGAACTGCCCGATCGCCTCGCCCAGTTCGGCGGGCCTTCCGGCATCGTCACCGCGCCAGAACGGCAGTCTCGCGGGCTGCCCCGGGGCGGGGACGACGAGCACCCGGTCGTGGGTGATCTCGGTGATCCGCCAGCTCGTCGCGCCGAGTGCGATGACGTCGCCGGGCCGGGACTCGTAGACCATCTCTTCGTCGAGTTCGCCCACCCGCGAGGGTTTATCGGTCTCGCTGGCCAGGTAGACGCCGAACAGCCCGCGGTCGGGGATGGCCCCGCCGGAGGTCACCGCCAGCCGCTGCGCCCCGGGCCTGGCGGTCAGCAGACCGGTGTCGCGGTCGTAGACCAACCGTGGCCGCAGCTCGGCGAAGTCGGTGGACGGGTACTTACCGCTCAGCAGGTCCAGTGTGGCCTCGAAGGCGGCGCGCGGCAGCGCGGTGAACGGGGCGCTGCGGCGCACGGTGTCGAACCAGAACTCGGCCTGCAGCGGCTCCAGCGCGCAGGCCGCCACGGTGTGCTGGGCCAGCACGTCCAGCGGGTTGGCCGGCACGGCCATGGTCTCGATCGCGCCGGTGCGCATGCGCTGCACGCTCACCGCGCAACCGATCAGGTCGGTGCGGTGCTTGGGCAGCAGTACGCCGCGGGAGATCTCGCCGACCTGGTGTCCGGCCCGGCCGACCCGCTGCAGTCCGCTGGCCACCGACGGCGGCGCCTCCACCTGGATCACCAGGTCCACCGAACCCATGTCGATGCCCAACTCCAGGCTGGAGGTGGCGACCACGGCTCTCAGTCGCCCGCGTTTGAGGTCGTCCTCCACCACGGCGCGCTGCTCTTTGGACATCGAGCCGTGGTGGGTCCGGGCCAGTTGCTCGTCGGAACCGGTCCGTTCGGAGTGAATCTCGTTGATACGCGAACTGATCCGCTCGGCCAGCCGCCGGGAGTTCGCGAACACGATGGTGGAGGTGTGCCGGTCGATGAGGTCGACGATGCGAGCCTCGACGTCTGGCCAGATCGTGTTGTTCTCCAGGTTCGTCATATCCGCCACCGGTACCTGCACGGCCAGTTCGAAGGTCTTGGCCGAAGCCGGCGCGACGATGCGGGCTCCGGCGGGCAGGAGCGAAGCGACTCGGGGATTGGCAGGGCGGCCGCCGGTGAGGAAACGGGCCACCTCCTCGTGCGGCCGTACGGTGGCGGACAACCCGATCCGCTGGGCAGGGGTATCCAGCAGGATGTCCAGGCGTTCCAGCGAAAGGGCAAGGTGCGCGCCACGTTTGGTGCCGGCGACGGCGTGCACCTCGTCGATGATCACCGTCTCGACACCGGACAGGGTCTCCCGGGCCGCTGAGGTGAGCATCAGGAACAGCGACTCCGGGGTGGTGATCAGGATGTCGGGCGGGTGCGCGACGAGTTCGCGACGCCCGGCGGCGGTGGTGTCCCCGGAGCGCACCCCGACGGTGATCCGCGGTGCAGGCCGGCCGTCCTGCTCGGCGATCCGGGCGATTCCGGCCAGCGGAGTGCGCAGGTTGCGCTCGACGTCGATGGCCAGCGCCTTGAGCGGCGAGATGTAGAGCACCCGCGTTCCGGTACCCGGCTCATGGGCCAGCCGGTCGATCGCCCAGAGGAAGGCGGCCAGCGTCTTGCCCGACCCGGTTGGGGCGACGACCAGGGTGTGGTCACCGTCGGCGATCGCCTCCCAGGCCTGCTGCTGAGCCGGGGTCGGGGCGGGAAAGGTTCCGGTGAACCACCGCCGGGTCGCGGGTGCGAAACGGTCGAGGCTCACCGTTCCAGTTCAGTCGAGGATCTCCGCGAAGTCCACCCAGAGGTGCCGGGGGCCGCGAAAGACCTGGTTGTGCCGGTAAGGCGGCGGGTCGACCACCAGCCGGGGTGAGCGGACCCGGCGCAGGAATACTTCCAGGGCGAGGTTGATCTCCAGCCGGGCCAGCGCTCCGCCAAAGCAGGTGTGAATGCCGCTGCCGAAGCCGAGATGCTCGTTGTCCTCGCGCATCGGGTCGAAGCGGTCCGGGTCGGGGAACCGTCGGGGGTCGCGGTTGGCGGCGGCGAGCACCAGGAACACCGCCGAGCCCGCGGGAATACGGGTGCCCCCGATCTCGATGTCGGCGGTGGCCCACCGCGTGATCGCGAACTGCACCGCGCTCTGCAGGCGCTGCACCTCCTCGACCGCGCGGGGAATCACATCGGGGTTGTCCCGCAACAGCTCCCAGGATCCCGGGTTGCGCAGCAGTGTCATCACGGAGTTGGTGATGGTGTTGACGGTGGTGTCGTGTCCGGCGATCAGCAGCAGCGACGCATTGGCTTCGGCGGTCTCAGGGGACACCGGGCCGTCTGGGCCGTCGTCGTGCAGCACCGCCGAAAGCAGGCCCGGCCCCGGTTCGCGCACCAGGCGGGCGACCCAGTCGTGTAGGTAGGTCTGCAGTTCGGCAAGGCTGGCGTTGGCCTTGGCGGCGGCGGCGCGGCCCTCGTCGGTGCGGCCCTCCAGGCTGACGTCGGCACCCTGCATGAAGTCGGTCACCAGCGCGTGGAACTTCGGTTCGGCCTCGATCGGAGCCCCCATCACGTGGAAGATGACCGACACCGGGATGGGGTAGGAGAAGTCCTCGACGACGTCCATCCGGTTGCCGCCGCGGTTCTTGACCGTGTCCAGCAGCCGGTTGGCCAGGTCGGTGACGTAGCCGGCCAGGCTGGGGATCAGATCGGGGGTATGCGGGGGACCGAAGTGCCGCATGAACTGCCGGCGCATCCTGTCGTGGTCGGGCGGGTCGGAGGTCAGCATGTTCCAGTTGCGCCGCGCCGCCGCCTCCACCGGGTCCAGGTTGGCCAGGCCGTACTTCTCCTCCAGCTCGCCCATGAACCCCGACGGACTGCGGCTGATGTCGGAGCTGATCCGCGGATCATGGGCCAGCGCGACCACTTCCGGGTAGCCGGTCACCACATAGGTGCGGTCGCCGACCTTGGCCACCGGGGTGCGGCGCAACTCCTCGTAGAACGGGTACGGGTTCGGGCGGTTGGCGAACTTCATCGCCTCGGTCCACGCGGTCGCGGCTTCCATAATCGCTCTGGGTCAGACGATTTCGTCGAAGTCGATCGACAGGTGCAGCGGTCCGCGGAAGACCTGGTTGCGCCGGTACGGCGGCGGATCGGCGACCAGTCTCGGGTTGCGGACCCGGCGAAGGAACACCTCTAACGCGGCGTTGACTTCAAGCCGGGCCAGCGGGCCGCCGAAGCAGACGTGGATTCCGCTGCCCCAGCCGAGGTGCTCCCGGTTTTCCCGATGCAGGTCGAATCGGTCCGGATCCGGGAAGCGGCGCGGATCGCGGTTGGCCGCGCCGTACATCAGATGGACAGCCGACCCGGACTTGATGGTCGTGCCCGCGATCTCGATATCGGTGGTGGCGCTGAAGGAGGGAAAGAACTGCACCGCGGACTGCAGGCGCTGGACCTCTTCGATCATCCTGGGGATCAGTTCGGTGTTGCCGGCCACCAGGTCCCACGAACCGGGGTTTCGCAGCAGCGTCAGCACGCAGTGGCTCATCGTATTGACCGTCGAGTCATGACCGGCGAAAAACAGCAGCATCGCGTTGGGGACGACCTCCTCGACCGACATCGGGCCGTCCGGGCCGTCGGTGTCGTGCAGGATCGCCGAGATCATGCCAGGGCCGGGCTCGCGGGCGTAGCC
>JAPOHV010000002.1 GCA_029979305.1 Mycobacteriaceae bacterium
ACTGGCAGACAACGGAATCATGTACTCGCAGTGGCACACCACGGCGCTGTGCTCGCCCACCCGGTCCTGTTTCCTGACCGGCCGCAGCCAGCACGTCAACCGTTCCGGCTCGATCACGGAGGGCTCCAACGGATTTCCCGGGATGGCCGCGCGGCTGCCCGCCCAGTGCGCGACGATCGGACAGGTGCTGCAGGACAACGGCTACAGCACGTTCTGGATCGGAAAGAACCACAACGTGCCCGAGGAGGACGTCTCCAGCGGCGGCAGTAAGTCGGAGTGGCCGCTGCAGAAGGGCTTCGACCGGTTCTACGGGTTCCTCGGCGGGGAGACCAACCAGTGGTTCCCCGACCTGGTCGAGGACAACCGGTTCGTCGAGCAGCCCTACGGGCCCGGTGAGGGCTACCACCTGTCCAAAGACCTGACCGACAACGCGATCCGGATGCTGCGCGACCAGAAGGCGACCAACCCCTCCAAGCCCTGGTACATGTGGTTCTGCCCGGGCGCCAACCACGCTCCGCACCACGCCCCGCAGGAGTACATCGACAAGTACAAGGGCCGCTTCGACGACGGCTATGAGGCCTATCGCGAGTGGGTGCTTCCCCGGATGATCGAGAAGGGTGTGCTGCCCAAAGACACCAAGCTCACCCCGATCAACCCGCTGCCCGCCGACGTCGCAGCTGCCAATGATGCGGTGCGGCCGTGGAATTCGCTCAACGATGACGAGAAGAAGCTGTTCGCCAAGATGGCCGAGGTATATGCCGGGTTCTCGGAGTACACCGACGCCCAGGTCGGCCGGATCGTCGACTATCTGGACCAGACCGGTCAGTTGGAGAACACCATAATCTTCTACTGCGCCGACAACGGCGCGTCCGGCGAGGGTTCGCCGAACGGCTCGGTGAATGAGAACAAGTTTTTCAACGGATATCCCGACGAGCTGTCGGAGAACATGAAATACCTTGCCACCCTGGGCAGCCCGGATACCTACAACCACTATCCGACGGGTTGGGCGACGGCGTTCTCGACGCCGTTCCAGATGTTCAAGCGCTACGCGCAGTTCGCCGGCGGCACCTGCGATCCGATGGTGATCTCCTGGCCCAAGGGCATCAAGGCCAGAGGCGAGGTGCGGGATCAGTACCATCACGCCACCGACGTCGCCGCCACGGTCCTCGACGTCGCCGGACTGGAGATGCCCAAGGAGTACAAGGGCATCAAGCAGTACCCGCTTAACGGCGTGTCCATGCGCTACAGCTTCGACGCCAAGGACGCCCCGACCACCCGCAAGCGGCAGTACTACGCGATGCTGGGCACCCGCGGTATCTGGCAGGACGGCTGGAAGGCGGCGGCACTGCACGCGCCGTTGAGCAACAAGGGCAATTTCGATGCCGACCGCTGGGAGCTCTACCACGTCGCCGAGGATCGTTCCGAGTCCACCAACGTCGCCGAGCAGAATCCCGACAAACTCAAGGAACTGATCGACGCCTGGTTCGAGGAGGCCAGGGACAACTTCGTGCTTCCCCTCGACGACCGCTCGGCCGTCGAACAGGCCGGGACCCCGCGGCCGCAGTCCGAACCGCCGCGGGACCGCTACCTCTACTTCCCCGACACCGCTCCGGTGCCCGAAGGCGTGGCGGTCAGCGTCCGCGGGCGCTCCTACAAGATCGTGGCCAACGTGGAACTGCAGACCGACGCCGACGGGGTGATCTTCGCCCACGGCTCCCGGTTCGGCGGGCACACCATGTTCATCAAGGGCGGACAGCTGCACTACGTCTACAACTTCCTGGGCATCAAGCCCGAGCAGGACTTCGCTTCGCCACCGCTGTCGCCCGGAAAGCACACGCTGGGAATGGAATTCAAGCGGGAACGGGCAGGCGAGCACGGTGAGTCGCTGGGAACCACGACGCTCTATGTGGACGGCAAAGCCGTGGCGGACGGCCCGATGCGCGCGCAGATCGGCAAGTTCACACTGGCCGGCGACGGCTTGTGCGTGGGGTATGACAGCGGCGACAACGTCTCTGCGCAGTACAAGAATCCGGGCAAGTTCACCGGCGGCACCATCCAGGGTGTCGCTTTCGACGTGAGCGAAAAGGCCTACGTGGACCTGAATCGGGACGCGGAGGCCGCATTCGCCACCGACTGAGCGGCGGTAACCTAGGTCGGTGCCTGGTGAAACGACGCTGTACATCTTCCCGCATGCAGGCGGGTCGCCGAAGTACTACGTGCCGTTCGCCAAGGCGTTCACGGCCGACATCAAGCGCGTCGCGGTGCAGTACCCGGGCAAGGGCGGTACCCACGACCTCACGTCGTTCTCCAGTGTTCCCGATCTCGCCGACCGCGTGGTCAAGCTGCTGCCGGCCCAACCGGACGGGAAGGTCGCGTTCTTCGGCCACAGCATGGGGGGACTGGTGGCCTTCGAGGTCGCCCGCCGGTTCGAGCGGGCCGGCCGCCCCATCGAGGTGCTGTTCGTGTCGGCCTCGGCGGCCCCGGGCGGGATCGCCGAGGAGTACATCCCCGAGACAGACCGCGGGCTGCTCGAGGCGGTGGCCGAGATGACCGGGGTGAACCCGGAGTTCCTGGAGAACGAGGAATTCGCGGCGCGGATCCTGCCCACGCTGCGCGGCTTCAAGGCGATCATGGACTACGACTGCGAACCCGACGCCGCGCTGTCGAGCCCGATCGTGGCCTACCGGGGCGACGAGGACCCGGTGGCGACCGCCGAACGGGTGATGCCCTGGTCGAAGCGGACGACCGGCGACTTCACCGTGCGGACCTTCCCCGGCCACCACTTTTACGTCAACGACAACCTGCCCGGCCTCGTCGCCGACGTCGAGGCCAAACTCCGGGAGTACGCCGGCAGCTGATCTGCCGTTTTCCGCATTAAGGTTTTTACCCGGATTGTGTTAAGCTTCCTCTCAGGAATGCAGGTGCGGGTGCGTTAGTTGGCCCAAAAGTTTGTTAGCCTTCCAAGCCGAGCAGGCATGGCTGCGGGGGCTCACAATAGCGATGGCGGAGAAATTATGTTGTCTATTCCTGAACTTCTGAAACTCAGGGCTGACGAGCGGCCGGATTACGTTGCCTACCGGTTCATCGACTACGACGTCGACCCCGCCGGATTCGTGGAGACCTACACCTGGCAACAGCTCTACCAGCGTGTTCAGGCCGTCGCCGCGCAGCTGGCCCAGAGCGGGTCGCCGGGAGACCGCGCCGCGGTCCTGGCGCCGCAGAGCATGGACTACATCGTCGCCTTCCTGGGCGCCCTGCACGCCGGATTCATCGCGGTCCCGCTGCCGGTGCCGGCGCCCGGCGGACTCGACGAGCGGGTCGTGGGCGCGCTGCGCGACTCCGCGCCGACGGTGATCTTGACCACGACGGGATCGGTCCACGACGTCATGCCCTACGCCGGCGCCGACGTCACGGTGATCGAAGTCGACGCGCTGGAGCCGGTGTCCGAGCCCGTTCCGCTCGCGCCGCCGTCGAAGATCGCCTACCTGCAGTACACCTCCGGCTCGACCCGGCAGCCCGCGGGCGTCGCGCTGACCTATAAGAACGTCATCACCAACATCAACCAGATCACCTCCGATTACGCCTCCCACGTCGGCGGCGAGGCTCCCGAGAAGTTCACGCTGGTCTCCTGGCTGCCGTTCTACCACGACATGGGACTGGTCATCGGCGTGCTGGGACCGGTGGTGGCGGACCGTCCGGCGGTGCTGATGAGCCCGATGGCCTTCCTGCTCAAGCCGGCCCGCTGGGTCCAGCAGCTGGCCATGAACGAGGGCACCTTCAGCGCCGCACCGAATTTCGGATACGAACTGGCCGCCCGCCGTACCTCCGACGCCGATATGGAAGGGCTCAGCCTCAGCGACTGCCTCGGCCTGATCAGCGGTGCCGAGCGGGTCCACCCCAGCACGCTGCACCGTTTCAACGACCGCTTCGGGCAGTTCGGCCTGGCGCCGGAGACGTTGCGGTCGTCCTACGGCCTGGCCGAGGCCACCGTGTACGTGGTGACCTCACCGGGGGACCGGACTCCGAACGAGGTGCGCTTCGATTCCGAGAAGCTGGCGGCCGGCCATGCCGAGGTGTGTGCCGCGGGCGGCTCGGTGCTGGTGGGCTGCGGTTCGCCGCGCTCCTGCGACCTGCGGATCGTCGATCCGGAGACGCTGATCGAGAAGTCGGCCGGCGAGCTGGGCGAGATCTGGGTCCGTGGCGACCAGGTGGCCACCGGCTACTGGCACAACCCCGAGCTGACCGCCAAGACCTTCGGCGGCCAGCTGGCGGTTGCCCCGGAGGGCACACCGAAGGGGCCCTGGCTGCGCACCGGCGACCTCGGCGTCGTCTTCGAGGGCGAGGTGTTCATCATCGGGCGGATCAAGGATCTGCTGATCGTCGACGGGCGCAACCACTATCCCGAAGACATCGAGTTCACCATCTCCGAACTCACCGCGGGCCGGGTGGCAGCGGTGTCCGTCGAGGAGGGCACCACCGAGAAGCTGGTTGCGGTCGCGGAGATCAAGCATCCCAGTGGCACGCCCGAGGAGGCGGCCGAGAAGATTCGCGACCTCAAGCGGCGGGTCGGTGCGGCGGTCCGCAGCGTGCACGGGGTGCGGGTGGCAGATCTGGTGTTGGTGGGGCAGGGCTCGCTTCCCATCACTACCAGCGGCAAGATCCGGCGAGCGGCGACTGGCGAGCAGTATCGGCTAGGGAAGTTCGGCCGGCTGGACACTCCGTGACGCCAGGGCTGGACGAGGACGGCCTGAGGGACTGGCTGGTCGACTACCTGGTCAATATCGTCGGGCTCAGCCCCGGCGAAATCGACTGCGACGCAATGCTCAACGACCTCGCCGTCGGATCAGCCGATGCGGTGGTGCTGACCGGCGAGCTCTCCGAGTTGCTCGGACGGCCGGTCTCGCCGGTGGATTTCTGGCAGTACCCGACGGTCAACATGCTGGCCAAGTATCTGACCGGCGGCGAGGTGGAACCGCTCTGGGTGCCCGAGACGCCGGGCGGCGCCGCCGGCGTCTCCGGGGAGCGTGAGCCGATCGCGGTCATCGGCGTCGGCTGCCGTTTCCCCGGTGGCGTATCCGGCCCGGATGCGTTGTGGGACTTCATGGTTGAGCAGCGATCCGGGGTCGGGGAGGTCCCACCGGAGCGCTGGGAGGTCTTCGAGGGCGGCTCGGCGCCGGAGTCGGCGGCCTTGGCCGAGACGACCCGCTGGGGCGGTTTCCTCGACGATATCGCCGGATTCGACGCCGAATTCTTCGAGATCGCCGCCGGCGAGGCCGACAAGATGGATCCGCAGCAGCGGCTGCTGCTCGAGGTGGCGCAGGAGGCCCTCGACCACGCCGGCATCCAGAGCCAGTCGCTGCGGCACACCCAGACCGGCGTCTTCGCCGGCGCCTGCCTGGGCGAGTACGGGTACATGTCCGGCGCGGACCTGTCGGCGGTGGACGCCTGGTCGGGAACCGG
Source organism: Mycobacteriaceae bacterium (assembly GCA_029979305.1). Taxonomy (GTDB): domain Bacteria; phylum Actinomycetota; class Actinomycetes; order Mycobacteriales; family Mycobacteriaceae; genus Mycobacterium. The sequence continues at coordinate 5,461 of JAPOHV010000002.1, forward strand.
TGGGGCGCTGAGCATCATCGCCAACCGGCTCTCCTACTTCTTCGACCTGCGCGGCCCGTCGGTGACGGTCGACACCGCCTGCTCGTCGTCGCTGGTGGCGGTGCACCTGGCGTGTCAGAGCCTGCGCTCGGGAGAGTCCGATATGGCGCTGGCGGCCGGCGTCAACGTGCTGCTGACCCCGGCGCCGACACGCAGTTTCGATGTGGCCGACGTGATGTCGCGCTCCGGGGCGTGCCATGCGTTCGACGCCGCGGCCGATGGGTTCGTGCGCGCCGAGGGCGCCGGCGTCGTGGTACTCAAGCGGCTGTCCGATGCGGTGCGCGACGGCGACCGGGTGCTGGCGGTGGTGCGGGGGTCCGCGGTCAACCAGGATGGCCGCTCCAACGGTCTGATGGCGCCCAACCCGGCTGCGCAGATGGCGGTGCTGCGGTCGGCCTACGTCGATGCCGGTGTCGATGTGCGCGAGGTCGACTATGTCGAGGCCCACGGCACCGGGACGCTGCTGGGCGATCCGATCGAGGCGCGAGCGCTGGGGTCGGTGCTGGGCCGCGGCCGCGGCGTCGACGAGCCGCTGCTGATCGGTTCGGTGAAGTCAAATCTCGGCCACATGGAGGCCGCGGCGGGGGTTGCCGGTCTGGCCAAGGCTGTGTTGGCCGTCAAGCACGGATCGATTCCGGCGACGGTGGGCTACGAGAACCCCAACCCGCACATCCAGTTCGACAGCCTTCGCCTCAAAGTTGTTGATAAGCACACTGATTGGCCGGAAACCGGTCGTCCCCGCCGGGCCGGTGTGTCGTCGTTCGGCTTCGGCGGCACCAACGCACACGTCGTGGTCGAGCAGGCGCCGGATCCGGCGCCGGCGGCTGCGGAGCCCGCCGCCCCCGCGGCGGTCACCACCCTGGTGGTTTCGGGCAAGACCCCGGAGCGGGTGGCCTCGATGGCCGGGATGCTCGCGCAGTGGCTGCAGGCCGACGGCGCGGAGGTGTCACTGGACGACCTGGCGCACACGCTCAATCACCACCGCGGCGGGTACCGGGCGTTCGCCACGGTGTGCGCGCGGAACCGCGCCGAGGCGGTGGCCGGGCTGGCTGCGCTGGCCGCCGGGCAGAGCGCCCCGGGTGTGGTCGGCGCCCATCGTGGTCCGTGCCGGTCGGGCACGGTGTTCGTCTACTCGGGTCAGGGCTCGCAGTGGGCGGGCATGGGACGCCGACTGCTGGCCGACGAGCCGGCGTTCGCCGCCGCCGTCGACGAGTTGGAACCGGCGTTCGTCGAGCAGGTCGGCTTCTCGCTGCGCGAGATCCTGGCCTCCGGTGAGTCGATCACCGGTATCGACCGCATCCAGCCCGTCCTGGTGGGGATGCAACTTGCGCTGACCGAGTTGTGGCGCGGCTACGGCGTGCACCCCGATGCCGTGATCGGCCACTCCATGGGCGAGGTGACCGCGGCGGTGGTCGCCGGCGCACTGACCCCCGCCGAGGGCCTGCGCGTCATCGCCACCCGGTCCCGGCTGATGACCCGGCTGTCCGGGCAGGGCGCCATGGCGCTGCTGGAACTTCGCAGCGACGCCGCCGCGGAACTGCTGGCCGACTACCCGGATGTGAGCGTCGCCGTCGAGGCCTCGCCGCGGCAGGTCGTCATCGCCGGGCCGCCCGATCAGGTGGACGCGGTGATCGCCGTGGTGGCCGCCCAGGATCGGCTGGCCCGCCGTGTCGAGGTGGACGTGGCCTCGCATCACGCGATCATCGATCCGATCCTGGCGGACCTGAAGGCCGAACTGGCCGACCTGAACCCGCAGCCGCCGAGCCTGCCGGTGTTCGTCACCACCGGCGGGCGGGAGCGCAGTGACAGTCCGGTCTTCGACGCCGACCACTGGGTGGCCAACCTGCGCAACCCGGTGAAATTCGCCGACGCGGTGGCCGCGGCCGGCGCGGAGAACGCGATCTTCATCGAGGTCAGCCCGAACCCCGTCGTCACCTACGCCGTCGACGACACGCTGACCGACATCCACCACCACACGCTGGGCACGCTGGCCCGCGACACCGACGACACGCTGACCTTCCACACCAACCTCAACGCGACCCACACCAGCCGCCCGCCGGACACCCCGCACGCCCCCGAACCGCACGTGCCGATCCCCACCGCGCCGTGGCACCACACCCACCACTGGATCCCGGCGCCGCCGCGGCGCACCAGTGCGGCCTCGGCGCCCGCGCCCGGCACCCTGCTGGGCGCGCACACCCCGCTGGCCGGGGCGATGGCCGGGCATCTGTGGCAGGCCGAGTTGCTGCCCCGGTCCAAGCCGTACCCCGGCAGCCGCCGCATCGCCGGCGTCGAGGTCGTCCCGCCGTCGGTCCTGCTCCGGACCCTGACCGCCGCCGCTGCCGAATCCGGCGGAACCGGTGTCGAGGACGTCCGTTTCGACAGCCCCGTCACCGTCGACCAGCCGCGGCTGGTCCAGGTGTTCACCGACGGCGCGACGGTGACGGTCTCCTCGGCCGCCGCCTCCGACGCCGAACCGCACTGGATCCGCAACGCGACCGCCCGCGTCTCGGCTGAGCCGCTGGGCGCGCCCGCCGAACCTGCCGCAGCCGCGGCCGTTGCCCTCGATCCATCCACCATCGAGCAGTTTCACAGCTCCTGGGGCGTCGAGGGCCAGGCCTTCGAGTGGTCCGTCGACGCTCACGAGACCATGCCCGGCCGGTTGCGCACCGACGTTGCGCTGCAACAGGATTCGGCTTCGTCAAGGACGGCGGCCCTGCTCGACGCTGCAATGGACCTGGCCCGCCTGGCCGGCACCTCCGAGGCCGGGGTGATGCTGCCGATCGCAGCCGACGCCGTCGCGCTGTCCGCCGAGGTCGCCGCGGAGCCCCGCGGCGTGGTGGACGTGCGGACCCGCAGCGCCGGGGACGGCGAACTGGTCGTCGACATCTCGGTCCACAATGCCGAGCGCAGCAGCTGCGCCGAGATTCGCGGGCTGCGGTTCAAGTCGGTGCAGTCCAGCGCCGCGCTGGCCCCGGCCGCCGGCCCCGGCACGGTGGCCCACACCATCGACTGGCAGCCGTGGGAGCGCGACACCGCACCCGCCGCGCCCGCGTCGGCCGTCGTGATCGGTGACAGCGCCGCCGCCCGGGCGCTGCGTGACGGGCTGGCCGGCCTCGGCCACCCCGCCGGCGGCCTCGCCGACGCCCGTTACGTCGTCTACGTCGCCGACCCGGACACCACCGGCGCCGACGTCGACGCCGCCGCCGCACTCATCTGCGACGCGGGTGGGGTCGTGGCAGGACTCGCCGAGCGCGACGCCCGCACCCCGGCCACCCTGTGGATCGTCACCCAGGGCGTCTACGAAGCACGCTCCGAAGCCGCGCTGCGGCAAAGCCCGCTGTGGGCGCTCGGCGGTGTGATCGGCGCCGAGCAGCCCCAGCTGTGGGGCGGGCTGGTGGACATCGCTCCCGACGCCGACGCCGCGGACTGCGCGGCGGCGCTGTCGGCGATCCTGCACACCCCCGCCAAGGGCACGGTGCTGCTGCGCGACGGCGCGCTGCTGAAGTCGGGCCTGGCGCCGCTGTCCGGTGAGGCCGTGCGGCAGCCGTTGCGCTGCCGGCCCGACGCGGCCTACCTGGTCACCGGCGGGCTGGGTGACCTCGGTCTGCTGACCGCCGGCTGGCTCGCCGAACGCGGCGCCCGCCACCTGGTGCTGCTGGGCCGGACCAGACTGGACCTCAGTGACGGACACCGGGTCGCGGCGATCCGGGCGCTGGAACGCGGCGGCGTGTCGGTGGAGACCGCGGCCATCGACATCGGTTCGGCGGAGGAGCTGCGTGCGCTGCTCGACCGGCGCGAGGCCGAGTCCGCACCACCGATCCGCGGCGTGGTGCACGCCGCCGGCGTGACCGAGGGCCAGCTGCTCACCGATCTCGAACCCGACCGGGTGCTGCGCACCGTGTGGCCCAAGATCGCCGGCGCCCACGTGCTCAACGACGCCTTCCCGCCGGGCCGGCTGGACTTCCTGTACTTCATCGCGTCGGCCGGGTCGGTGTTCGGCGTCCCCGGACAGGCCGCCTACGCATCGGGCAACGCCTACCTCGACGCACTGGCCAGGGCCCGGCACCGCGACGGCGACAACACCATCAGCCTGGACTGGGTGGCCTGGGAGGGGCTCGGACTGGGTAAGGACGCCCAGGTCGTCGTCGACGAACTCGAGCGGGTGGGATCCCGGCCGATCAATCCCGCCGAAGCCGCCGCCGCATGGGAATACGTCACCCGGTTCGACATCGGCCAGGTGGTGATGGCGCCGCTGCTGGCCGGCGCGGCCGATGTGAAGTCCCAGCAGGCCGAGCTGCCGACGGTGGACTGGTCGCATCTGTCCGACGACGAACTGCGCGACGCACTGCGCAAGGGTGTCCGGGCGATCCTGGCTTCCGAACTGCGTATCGGCGAGGACCAGCTGGAACTGGATCTCCCGTTCGCCGAGATGGGCCTCAACTCGGTGATGGCGATCTCGATCCGTCGGCAGATGGAGCAATTCGTGGGCATCGAACTCTCAGCGACGATGCTGTTCAACCACCCCACCATCGCAGCCTTCGCCGGCTACCTCGCCACCCGGCTGCGGCCGGACTCCGTGACCGCCGACACCGCTGACGACGACTCCGCGGGAAGCGTGCTGGACTCGCTCTTCGACACCGTTGAGGCGACCTAGTTCCAGCTCGGTACCACTCGTCCCGCCCTGCCACCTGACCTGAAAGGATGCCGCGATGCTGGAGACCGGAAACTCCATCCCCGCGCTGATCGACAGCAGGGCCGCGGACCAGCCGGACGACCTCGCCTACACCTTCGTCGACTACGAGACCGACCCGGCCGGGGTGTCGGAAAGCCTCACCTGGTCGGAACTGCGCGACCGGGTGAACGTGGTCGCCGACAAGCTCGCCAAACTCGGCTCTCCGGGTGAGCGGGCCGCGATCATCGCCCCGCAGGGCCTGGAGTACGTGATCGGTTTCTTCGGCGCGATCCAGGCCGGCTTCATCGCCGTGCCGCTGTCGGTGCCGCAGCCGGGCCAGCACGACGCGCGGGTTGCCAGCGCGCTGGGCGACTGCGCCCCGGTGGCCGTGCTGACCACCTCCGCGGTGGCCGACGAGGTGCGCAAGTACGCCCAGGCGCAGTCCGCGCAGCGCCCCCCGAAGGTGATCGAGGTCGACGCACTGGACTTCGACACCCCGGTGAAACCCGTTGTGGTGGAGTCATATCCGAAGATCGCCTACCTGCAATACACCTCCGGCTCGACCCGCCAGCCGGCCGGGGTGGAGATCACCCACCGCAACGCCATCGTCAATGTCGAGCAGTGCTCCGCCGAATACTTCGAGAACCTCGATCGCGTGCCCGAGGACCTGACCATCGTCTGCTGGGCGCCGCTGTACCACGACATGGGACTGATCCTCGGAGTGTTCTATCCGCTGGTTACCGGCCGCCCGGGGATCCTGATGAGCCCGGTGGCGTTCATGCAGAAGCCGATTCGATGGATCCAGCAGATGGCCGCCTACCCGAGCGTGATCACTGCCGGGCCTAACTTCGCCTTCGATGTGGCGCTGCGGCGCTGCTCCGACGCCGACCTCGAGGGAATGGACCTGAGCCGGGTGCTGGTCATGATCAACGGCGGCGAGCGCGCCCAGGCCACCACGGTGCGGCGGTTCGCCGAGCGGTTCGGTCCGTACGGCCTTGCCGACTCCACCATGCGCCCGACGCTGGGGATGGCCGAGGCCGCGGTGTTCGTGGTGACCTCGGCCGGGGGAAAGCCGCCGACCATAGCGCGTTTCGACATGGAGAAACTCGCGGCCGGCCACGCCGAGGTCTGCGAGGAAGGCGGCACCGAACTGGTGACCGCCGGTCGGCCGCGGACCTGCGAGCTGATCGTCGTCGACCCCGAGACCCTGGTGGAGAAGCCCGCCGGCGCGGTGGGCGAGCTGTGGATGCGCGGTGAGCAGGTCGGCTCGGGGTACTGGCGTAACCCGGAGTCCACCGAGCGCACCTTCAACGGGCAGCTGGCCGACGCCCCGGCCGGCATGTCGGGCGGGCGCTGGCTGCGAACCGGGGACCTCGCGGTGATGTTCGAAGGCGAGGTGTTCATCATCGGCCGGCTCAAGGACCTGCTCATCGTCGACGGGCGCAACCACTATCCCGACGACATCGAGACCACCGTCGTGGAGCTCACCGGCGGCCGGGTGGCCGCGGTCTCGGTACCCGACGAGGCCACCGAGCGGCTCATCGTGATCGCCGAGGTCAAGGAGACCGATCCCGAGCGGCTGCGCGCGCTGAAAGAGAAAGTGACAGCGGTGGTTTCGCGCGATCACGGTGTCCGGGTGAGCGACGCGATGTTCGTCGCACCGCGGTCGCTGCCGATCACCACGAGCGGCAAGGTGCGCCGCAAGGCGTCGCTGGAGCTTTACCAGACGGGCAAGTTGACCCGGTTGGACGATCTATGACCCCAGCTGACCCGCGGTTGGCCGACGAGGACGGTCTGCGGCGCTGGCTGACCGACTACCTGGTCGCCACCCTCGGCTGTGACCCCGACCGGATCGACCGGGGCGCTTCCATGCACGACCTCGGTGTGGCCTCCCGCGACGCGGTGGTGCTGACCGGCGAGTTGTCCGAGGCACTCGGCCGGGTGGTCTCGCCGGTGGAGTTCTGGCAGTACCCGACGGTGACCAAGCTGGCGAGGTTCCTCACCGGCGGCGAGGTCGAACCGGTCGACATCGGTGTGCGCGGCGGTCACGGACGCGAGCCGATCGCGATCATCGGTGTGGGCTGCCGCTTCCCGGGCGGGATCGGTAGCACCGAGGATCTCTGGGGTTTCCTGGCCGCAGGCGACTCGGGAATCCGGGAGGTGCCCGACGGCCGCTGGGCGGAGTTCGCGGACGGTTCCCCGGAACAGGCCGCGGTGGTGGCCGCCACCACCCGGTGGGGCGGCTACCTCGAGGAGGTCGCCGACTTCGACGCCGAGTTCTTCGAGATTCCCTCGGGCGAGGCCGACAAGATGGACCCGCAGCAGCGGCTGCTGCTGGAGGTCACCCAGGAGGCCCTCGACGACGCAGGCGTGCCCGCCGACTCGCTGGCCGAGACCCGCACCGGGGTGTTCGCCGGCGCCTGCTCAGCGGAGTACTGGCCGATCGCATCGGCGGATCTGACCGCGGTGGACGCCTGGTCGGGCACCGGCGGTTCGCCGAGCATCATCGCCAACCGGGTGTCGTATCACTACGACCTGCGCGGCCCGTCGGTGACCATCGACACCGCCTGCTCGTCATCGCTGGTGGCCGTGCACATGGCCTGCCAGAGCCTGCAGTCCGGGGAGTCCGACGTTGCGCTGGCCGGCGGCGTCAACGTACTGCTGGCCCCTGCTGCGACGCGGAGTTTCGATGTGGCGGAGGTGATGTCGCGGTCGGGCGAATGCCATGCCTTCGACGCCTCGGCGGACGGTTTCGTGCGCAGTGAGGGCGCCGCGGTGGTGGTGCTCAAGCGGCTGTCCGACGCGGTGCGTGACGGCGACCGGGTGCTGGCGGTCGTCCGCGGGTCGGCGGTCAACCAGGACGGGCGTTCCAACGGGTTGATGGCGCCCAACCCGGCGGCGCAGATGGCGGTGCTGCGAGCGGCCTACGCCGACGCCGGGGTGGACGCGCGCGAGGTCGGCTACGTCGAGGCCCACGGCACCGGCACCCTGCTGGGTGACCCGATCGAAGCCAAGGCGCTCGGCACCGTGCTCGGCCGCGGCCGTCCCGCCGACAAGCCGTTGCTGATCGGCTCGATCAAGTCCAACATCGGCCATCTCGAGGCCGCCGCCGGTGTCGCGGGTCTGGTCAAGGCGGTGCTGGCGGTCAGCCGCGGAACGGTTCCGCCTAACCGCGGCTACCGAAACCCCAACCCGCACATCGCATTTGACAAGCTGCGGCTGAAGGTGGTGGCCGAGCCGACACCGTGGCCCGATGGCGGCGTACGGATTGCCGGGGTGTCGTCGTTCGGGTTCGGTGGCACCAACGCCCATGTGGTGATCGAGGCGGCGCCGGTTGCTGTGTCCGAACCCGCTGTACAACAACCCGATTCCGCGGTGACCACGCTGGTGTTGTCGGAGAAGACACCGGAGCGGGTCGCCGCGATGGCCGGCACGCTGGCCGGTTGGCTCGACGGCGCCGGGGCGGACGTCCCGCTGGCGCAGGTGGCTCACACCCTCAGTCACCACCGGACCCACCACCCGGTGTTCGCCACCGTGTGCGCCCGCGATCGCGCCGCGGCGGCGGCAGGACTGGCCGCGCTGGCCGAGGGCCGCTCCGCCCCGGGGGTGGTGGCCCCGCACGCCGGGCGCTGCCGCGCCGGCACCGTGTTCGTCTATTCCGGACAGGGCTCGCAATGGCCCGGCATGGGCAGGCAGCTGCTGGCCGACGAACCGGCCTTCGCCGCCGCCATCGACGAGTTGGAGCCGGCGTTCGTCGCCGAGGTCGGTTTCTCGCTACGCCAGACGATCGCCGAAGGTCAATCGGTGCACGGCGACGCGCAGGTGCAGCCCGTCGTGATGGGGCTTCAGTTGGCGCTGACCGCGCTATGGCGGTCCTACGGGGTGCATCCCGACGCCGTGATCGGCCATTCCATGGGCGAGGTCACCGCGGCCGTGGTAGCCGGAGCGCTGACCGCCCGGCAGGGTTTCGCGGTGATCGCTGCCCGATCCCGGCTGATGTCCGAACTGGCCGGTCCCGGCGCAGTCGCACTGTTGGACGCCGACGCCGACACCGCCGCCGGGCTGATCGCCGACTACGCCGGGGTGGAGATCGCCGGGTACCTCTCGCCGCGACAGACGGTGGTGGCCGGACCGGTCGGCGCGATCGAGGCACTGCTCGCCGCGGCCACCGCGGCCAACCGGTTCGCCCGCCGGGTGAACATGGAGGTCGCCTCGCACACCGCCCTGATGGACCCGGTTCTCGAGCCGCTGCGGGAGCAACTGGCCGACCTGGCCCCGCGGGTGCCGTCCATCCCGATGCTGTCCACCGTGACCGACCCTTCGGCTACCCCGGTGCTCGACGCGGACTACTGGTTGGCCAACGTGCGGCGCCCGGTCCGGTTCAGCCAGGCGGTCACCGCCGCCGCGGCCGAGCATGGCACCTTCATCGAGATCAGCCCCAACCCGATCCTGGCCCACGCCGTGGACGACACCCTGGCCGAGGTCCACCACCACACCCTGGGCACCCTGGCCCGCGACACCGACGACACGGTGACTTTCCACGCCAACCTCAATGCCACCCACACCGTCCATCCCCCGGTCACCCCGCACCCGGCCGGCCCGCACGCCGCGCTGCCCACCACCGGATGGCAGCACAGCAGGCACTGGATCGCCGGGGGAGCGCCGCGGCGGATCGCGAGCGCCGGCGGTGCGCGCTCCGGCACATCGGTGGTTCCCGACGAGTGGATGTGCGGGCTGCACTGGCCGGCGCGCCCGATCGCGGCCGGCCCCGAAAACACCACCGCTGGCGCCGGTGACGGCTGGCTGGTAGTGGCTGACGCCGCGGTCGGCGCGGAGATTGCGCGCCGGGTGGGGGGCGACGGCGTGGTCACCGTGGCCTCGCCGGCCGAACTGGCCACCGATCCCGACGCGGTGACAGCCGAACTCGCCGGGGCCACCCATGTGCTCTACGCGCCCGACGCGACCGACCCCTGGGACCCCGCCGGCGCGTACCGGATCTTCACCGCCGCACGCACACTCGCCGCCGCGATGGCCGGCCGGCCGCTGCCGCCGAGCCTGATCCTGCTGACCCGCAACGCCGCGCCCATGGACGCCGGCGACCGGGCCAATCCGGCACACGCCGTGCTGTGGGGCCTGGGCCGCACCCTTGCGCTGGAACACCCCGAGATCTGGGGCCGGGTCATCGACCTCGACGAGTCGGTGCCGGCCGAATTGGCCGCGTCGGCGGTGCTGGCCGAGGCCTACGGTGGCGGTGCCGAGGACCAGGTGGCCTACCGCGCCGGTGTGCGGCGGGTTCCCCGGCTACGCTCAACGGCTGTCGCGGCTGCGCCGGTCCGACTCGACCCGGACGCCAGCCACCTTGTGGTCGGCGCGACCGGCAACATCGGCCCGCACCTGATCGGTTATCTCGCAGACCAGGGTGCGACCACCATCGTCGCGGTGTCGCGCAACCCCGGATCCCGGCTTGACGAGCTGTCGGAGGCGTTGTCGCGCAGGGGAGTCCGGCTGATTACAGCCGCGGCCGACGCCGCCGACGAGACGGCGCTGGGGGCGCTGTTCGACCGCTTCGGCGCCGACCTGCCCCCGCTGGCCGGTGTCTACCTGGCGGCGTTCGGCGGGGGACCGGTGACGCTGCGCGAGATGACCGACGACGACGTCACCGCCATGTTCGCCCCCAAGCTGGACGCGGTGTCGGTGCTACACCGGCTGTCGCGCCGCCACCCGGTGCGCCAGTTCGTGCTGTTCACCTCGATCTCCGGGCTGCTCGGCTCGCGGTGGCTGGGTCACTATGCGGCCACCACCACCTTCCTGGACACCTTCGCCTACGCCCGCCGGGCGGCCGGACTGCCCGCCACCGCCGTCGACTGGGGCTGGTGGAAATCGCTGGCGGACACCCAGTCCGAGGCCGAACAGCAGGTCACCCTCGAGTCGGGACTGTTGCCGATGGAGGACTCGACGGCGATCCGCGCGCTGTCCGTGCTCAGCGCGCCTGAGGCGCCGGTGGCCTGTGCCGTCGTCGCCGCCGACTGGAACCGGCTGGCCGGCGCCTACCGCACCAGCGCGTCGCTGCGGATCATCGACGAGCTGATGACCGACGCGGAGACCGAACCGCCCCCCGCCACAACTGAGTTCCGCACCGAGCTGGCCGACTGCGATTCCGCGCAGCGCCACCGGATGCTGACCGAGCATGTATGCACTCTGATCGCCCAGGCGATGGGACTGTCCTCACCGCAGCTGCTGGACCGCTCGGCCGGATTCTTCCAGTCCGGGATGAACTCGCTGATGAGCGTCGCGCTGCGGCGCTCGCTCAGTGACTCCATCGGCGAGGAACTGCCCGCCTCGGTGATCTTCGACTACCCGACCGTCGACGCCCTGATCGGATACCTGGCGGCAAGGCTGCCGGAGACGGCCGGCGCCGAGGAGGCGGCCACCGGCGCCGCCGACGACTACGACGACCTCGCCGAGGACGAACTGCTCGCGCAACTATCGGAAAGACTGAGCTGACCCCATGACAGCCCCGTCCCCAGACCGTCGCGCGATCATCACCGAGGCGCTGCGCAAGATCGACGATCTGACTGCACGCCTGGCCATCGCCGAGAAATCCTCCACCGAGCCGATCGCCGTGGTGGGCATCGGCTGCCGGCTGCCCGGCGGCGTCGGCAACGCCGAGGAGTACTGGACCCTGCTCGACGAGGGGGCCAGCGGTGTCATCAAGGTGCCCGCCGACCGCTGGGACGCCGACGCGTACTACTCCGCCGACCACACCGTGCCGGGAACCATCTGCAACACCGTCGGCGGATTCCTGACCTCTTGGCAGCCCGACGAATTCGACGCCGAATTCTTCAACATCTCCCCCCGTGAGGCCGCCGCGATCGACCCGCAGCAGCGACTGCTGCTCGAAGTCGCCTGGGAGGCACTGGAAAACGCCGGCATCAACCCCCAGTCGATCCGCGGCTCGCAGACCGGTGTCTTCATCGGCATGACGACCAACGACTACTACCACTCGGTGGCTTCCAAGCTGCGCCGCGAGGAGATCGACGCCTACATCCCGTTCGGCAACGCCCCCAACTTCGCCGCCGGCCGGGTCTCCTACTTCCTTGGCGCGCGCGGTCCCGCGGTGGTGCTCGACACCGCTTGCTCGTCGTCGTTGGTATCCATCCACCTGGCCTGCGAGAGCCTGCGCCGGCGGGAGAGCGACACCGCACTGGCCGCCGGGGTCAACCTGATCCTCAGCCCGGAGAACAACATCGGCTGCTCACGGTTCGGCATGCTCTCCCCGGACGGCACCTGCAAGACCTTCGACGCCGACGCCAACGGCTACGTGCGCAGCGAGGGGTGCGGCGTCGTGGTGCTCAAGCGCCTCGAGGACGCCCAGCGCGACGGTGACCGGGTGGTGGCGGTGATCCGCGGTTCGGCGGTCAACCAGGACGGCGCCAGCAGCGGCCAGACCGTGCCCAACGGGCCGGCCCAGCAGGCGCTGATGCGCCAGGCCCTGCACGCGGCGCGGCTGGCCCCCTCGGAGGTCGACTACATCGAGGCGCACGGCACCGGAACCGGGCTGGGCGACCCGATCGAACTCGACGCGCTGGCCGAGGTCTACGGCGAGCGGGACGGCTCCGCGCCGCTGGTGCTGGGCTCGGTGAAGACCAACCTCGGCCACCTGGAATCGGCGGCCGGGGTGACCGGTTTCATCAAGGCCGCGCTGAGCGTGTCCCGCGGGCACATTCCCCGCCAACTGCACTTCACCAAGCTGACCCCGCACGCCGGACCCGGCGCGTCCAAATTCGTCATCGCCGCCCAGCCCCGGGACTGGCCGGCGGTCAACCGCCCGCGCCGGGCCGCGGTGTCCTCCTTCGGGGTCAGCGGCACCAACGCCCACGTGATCCTCGAGCAGGCCCCGGTGACCGAGGCGGCCGCGGCGGCCGAGCCGGAGCCGGTCAGCACCCTGGTGGTCAGCGGCCGCACACCCGACCGGATCGCCGCGACCGCCCAGCGGCTGGCCGACTGGCTGGCGGGCGCCGAGGTGCCGCTGGCCGACGCGGCTCACACCCTCAACCACCACCGGGCCCGCTGGCCGCTTTTCGCCACCGTGGCGGCCGGCGATCGTGCGCAGGCGGTCGAGGGCCTGCGGGCGGTGGCCGGCGGCTACCCGGCCCCCGGTGTCGTGGCCCCGCACATCGGCCCGTGCCGGCCGGGCACGGTGTTCGTCTACTCCGGCCAGGGTTCGCAATGGCCGGGCATGGGGCGTCGGCTGCTGGCCGAGGAGCCGGCGTTCGCCGCCGCGGTCGAGGAGCTGGAGCCGGCGTTCGTCGAGCAGGCCGGGTTCTCGCTGCGGGAGGTGCTGGCCTCCGGTGAGCCGGTGGTCGGTATCGACCGCATCCAGCCCGTGCTGGTGGGCGTGCAGCTGGCGCTGACGGCGCTGTGGCGCGCCCACGGTGTGCGGCCGGATGCGGTGATCGGCCATTCGATGGGCGAGGTGACCGCGGCGGTGGTGGCCGGGGCGCTGAGCGCGTCCGACGGGCTGAAAGTCATCGCGACCCGGTCGCGCCTGATGGCCCGGCTGGCCGGGCAGGGCGCCATGGCGGTGCTGGAACTCGACGCTGCCGCCGCCGAGACGCTGCTGGCTGACTATCCGGATGTCACTGTGGCAGTGGAGGCTTCGCCGCGGCAGGTCGTCATCGCCGGGCCGCCCGATCAGGTGGACGCGGTGATCGCCGTGGTGGCCGCCCGGGATCGGCTGGCCCGTCGCGTCGAGGTGGACGTGGCCTCGCATCACGCGATCATCGATCCGATCCTGGCGGACCTGAAGGCCGAACTGGCCGGCCTGAACCCGCAGCCGCCGAGCCTGCCGGTGTTCGTCACCACCGGTGGGCGGGAGCGCAGCGACTCGTTCGATGCCGAGCACTGGGTGGCCAACCTGCGCAACCCGGTGAAGTTCACCCAGGCGGTGGCCGCGGCCGGCGCCGAACACGGCACCTTCATCGAAGTCAGCCCGCATCCGGTGCTCAGCTACGCCATCGACCAGAGCCTCGAGGGCGTCCATCACCACACCCTGGGCACGTTGCAGCGCGATACCAACGACACCTTCACCTTCCGGACCAACCTCAACGCCACCCACACCGTCCGGCCGCCGGAATTGCCGCACCCGCCGGAGCCCCGCCCGGTGCTGCCGGCCACGCCGTGGCACCACACCCGGCACTGGCTCAACGTCACCGCCTCTGGCCCGGATACGTTGCAGGGCAACGCTATTCGCCCAGCGGCCTCCGGTGCCGCGGGATCCGAATGGTTCCACGCGCTGGCCTGGCCGGTCCGCGAGTTGCCCGCTGCCGCGGTCGCGGGCCGCTGGCTGGTGCTGGCAGAGGCCGGGGCGGGCGACGAGCTCGCGTCCCAGCTGGGGCCCGACTCGCGGGCGATGGACGCGGCGGTGCTCGACGACGGCGGCGACGAGGCGGCGTTACGGAAGGCTCTCACCGGCGCCGGCCACGTGGTCTACGCGCCGGCGGTCAACCACCGCGTCGACGCCGCGGCGGGCTACCGACTGTTCCACGCCGCCCGCCGGCTGCTGACCGTGCTGGCGGCCATGCCCGAGCCGCCCAGGCTGGTGCTGCTGACCCGCAACGCCCAGCCCATCGAGGACGGCGATCGCGCCGACCCGGCGCACGGTGTGCTGTGGGGCATGGGCCGGACCATCCGGCTGGAGCACCCTGAACTGTGGGCCGGCCTGGTCGACGTCGATGAGTCCGCCCCGGCCGAGCTCGTCGCCCGAATCCTGGCAGCCGAGGCCGCCGACACCGGCCGCGACGACCAGGCGGTCTACCGCCGCGGAGAGCGGCATGTGCCGCGACTGGAACGTCGGGACCCGCCGGCGGTGGCGCTGACCCACCTCGAGCCCAACACCAGCCACCTGGTGATCGGAGCCACCGGCAACGTCGGTCCCTACCTGGTCCGCCAGCTCGCCGAGATGGGCGCGGCGACCATCGTCGCGGCGTCCCGCAGCGGCGGCACGCTTCCCGAACTGGAGGCCGAACTCGAGGCCGCCGGCACCACGCTGGTCACCGTCGCCGCCGACGCCGCCGACCCGGTCGCCATGACGGCGCTGTTCGCCCGGTTCGGCGACGACCTGCCGCCGCTGGAGGGGATCTACCTGGCGGCACTTGCCGGTAGCGAGGTGCTGCTCACCGAGATGACCGACGCCGACGTCACCGCCATGTTCCGTCCCAAACTGGATGCCGCAGAGGTGCTGCACCGGCTCACGCTGACCACCCCGGTGAAGCGTTTCGTGCTGTTCTCCTCGATCACCGGGATCCTCGGGTCGCGGTTCCTCGGCCATTACACCGCCGCCAACGTGTTCCTGGACACGCTGGCCTACGCCCGCCGGGCGCTGGGCCTGGCCGCGACGGTCGTCGACTGGGGCCTATGGAAGTCCTGGGCCGACGCCCAGCCGTCGACCAAGTCGGCCGGCCTGACGCCGATGCCCAACGAGACCGCCATCGCGATGATGCCGGCGGTGCTCAGCCCCGACGCGGGGGCCCGGTGCGTGGTGGCCGGCGCCGACTGGCCCGCCCTGACCGAGGCCTACCAGATGCGTGCCCCGCTCCCGGTGGTGGATCACCTGTTGCCCGGCGGCGACACCGCCGGGATCGACGGCTTGCCCGCCCCGGCGTCCGGCACCCTGCTCGGTGAACCGGTCGACGGCGCCGCGAGGCGAACCTGGCGGGCGGCGCTGCTGCCCGACGCACGGCCCTATCCGGGCGGGCACCGGGTGCGCGGGGTGGACGTGGTGCCGGTTTCGGTTCTGCTGCAGACACTTTCAGCCGCCGCCGATGGGGCGATTCTCGGCGATGTGCGCTTCGAATACCCGGTGGTCGCCGAGCAGCCGCGGATCATCCATGTCGTCGCCGACGGCGACGGGGTGACGCTGTACTCCAGCGCCGGACCGGACACCCCCGCCGATCGCTGGATCCGGCACTGCAGCGCCCGGATCGTGCCCGATCTGCCCGGGCCGGCCCCGGCCGAGGACGGCACCCCGGACTTCGCCTGGGACCCGGCCGCGATCACCGAGTTGCAGACCAAGTCCGGGGTCGACGGCCAGCCGTTCCCGTGGTCGGTCCGGAACTGCGAGCCGATCTCCGGCGGGCTGCGGGCGTCGGTCACCGTCCCCGACGCGTCGGCCCCGGCACTGCTGGACGCCGCCGTGCACGTGGCCCGGCTGCTGGACGGCTCGGAGTCGCTGATGCTGCCGGCCGCCGTCGAGGTGCTCGCGACCGGGGCGCCCGCGGCCGAGGTCGTCGTCGAGGTGCTCCGACGGGCCGGCTGCGGAGACGATCTGGTGGCCGATGCCCGGGTGCGGGCGCCGGATGGCGGCACCTGCCTCGACGTGCGCGGACTCCGATACGCTCTCGTGGACTCGGCCCCGGCTCTGGCCGATGCCGGCCCGTCGTCCGTGCCGGTCGATGTGCCGGCCTGGTCGACGATGACCGCCGACGAGATCCTCGGCGAACTTCGGGTCAGGCTGCGGGCGATCCTGGCCCGCGAACTGGGGATGCCGGAGGCCGCGGTGGACTACGACCGGCCGTTCCCCGAGCTGGGACTGGACTCGATGATGGCGATGACCCTGCTGCGAGACGCCAAGCAGTTGGTGCAGCGGGAACTGTCGTCGACGATGTTGTGGAACCACCCTACGGTCAGCTCCTTCGCGGAGCATGTGGCAAGCCTGTTGACCCCTGCGGCGGCGCCGCCGGCCGAGGAACCCGCCGCGCAGGTCGCGGACGACTCGGTGAGCGTGCTGGACGCGCTGTTCGACAGCATCGAAAGCAGTGAGGGCCCAATCCGATGAAGACGACTTTCGACCGCATCTCGGCGATGACGGCCGAGCAGCGCTCGGCACTGTCCGAACAGTTCGACAAGGCCTCCCGGATCAGCAGCGCCGAACCGATCGCGGTCGTCGGCATCGGCTGCCGGTTCCCCGGCGGGGTCACCGGCCCGGAGGCCTACTGGGAGTTTCTGGAGAACGGCACCGACGCGATCACCGTGACACCGTCGGACCGCTGGGACGCCGAAGCGCTGTACGACCCCGACCCGATGGCGCCGGGCCGGATGCCCACCAAGTGGGGCGCCTACCTGCCCGACATCGCCGGCTTCGACGCCGATTTCTTCGGCATCTCCCCGCGCGAGGCGGTCGCGATGGACCCCCAGCAGCGGCTGGCCCTCGAGGTGGCCTGGGAGGCGCTGGAGAACGCCGGACTGCGTCCCGATCAGCTCGGTGAGACCCGGGCCGCGGTCATGCTGGGCGTGTACTACACCGAGTACCAGAGCATCGCGGCCGGCAACCCCGACACCATCGACGCCTACTCCGCCACCGGCAACGCGCACAGCGTCACCGTCGGACGGATCGCCTACCTGCTCGGTCTGCGCGGCCCGGCGGTCGCCGTGGACACTGCGTGCTCGTCATCGCTGGTCTCGGTTCACCTGGCCTGCCAGAGCCTGCGGATGCGGGAGAGCGACCTGGCTCTGGCCGGTGGCGTCAACCTGAGCCTGCGCCCGGAAACTCAACTGGCGCTTGGCAAATGGGGAATGCTCTCGCCGCGGGGCAAGTGCAACTCGTTCGACTCCGGCGCCGACGGGTTCGTCCGCGGCGAGGGCGCCGGCATGGTGGTGCTCAAGCGGCTCACCGACGCGGTGCGCGACGGCGACCGGGTGCTGGCGGTGGTGCGCGGGTCGGCGGTCAACCAGGACGGCCGCTCCAACGGGCTCACCGCGCCCAACGCGCCGGCCCAGCGCGACGTGATGGTCCGGGCACTGCGCTCGGCCGACGTGACGGCGGCCTCGGTGAACTTCGTCGAGACCCACGGAACCGGCACCCCGCTGGGTGACCCGATCGAATTCGACGCTCTGGCAGAGGTTTACGGTCGCGGCGAAGCACCGTGCGCGCTCGGTGCGGTGAAGACCAACTTCGGTCATCTGGAAGCCGCGGCCGGCGTGGCCGGCCTGATCAAGGCCGTCCTTGCGCTGCGGCATTCCCGCATCCCGCCGAACCTCAACTTCGAGAAGTGGAACCCGGCGATCGACCCGTCGGCCACCCGGCTGTTCGTCCCGGTCGCCTCGCAGCAGTGGCCGACGCAGGACGGACCGCGCCGGGCCGCGGTGTCGTCGTTCGGCATGGGCGGCACCAATGCCCACGTGGTCCTCGAGCAGGGCCCCACTCCGCACCCGCGGCAGACCGGCACTCCGGCGGTGACCACCCTGGTGATCTCCGGCAAGACCCCGCAGCGGGTCACCGCGGCCGCCGGCGCGTTGGCGGACTGGCTGGCCGGTCCCGGCGGGACCGTGCCGCTCGGCGATGTCGCCGCCACCCTCAACCACCGCAGCCGGTTCGGCACCGTCGCCACCGTGTCGGCGCGCAGCGCCGCCGAGGCGGTCACCGGCCTGCGCGCGCTGGCCGCCGGCCAGCCCGCCCCCGGGGTGGTCGCCGCCCATCCGTCCGCAGCCGGCCCCGGCGTGGTGTTCGTCTACTCCGGGCAGGGCGCGCAGTGGGCCGGCATGGGCCGTCAGCTGCTGTCCGACGAGCCGGCCTTCGCCGCCGCGATCGACGCGCTCGAGCCGGTCTTCGTCGACAAGGCCGGATTCTCGCTTCGCGGTGTGCTGGAGGCGGGGGAGGCCGTCACCGGGATAGCCCGGATCCAGCCGGTGCTGGTCGGCATCCAGCTGGCGCTGACCGAGCTGTGGCGGTCCTACGGGGTGGCTCACGACGCGGTGATCGGACACTCGATGGGCGAGGTGACCGCCGCTGTGGTGGCCGGTGCGCTGACGCCCGCCGAGGGGCTCGACGTGATCGCCACGCGCTCTCGGCTGATGTCGCGGCTGTCCGGTCAGGGCGCGATGGCGCTGCTGGAACTCGACGCCGCGGCCGCCGAGCGGCTGATCGCCGACCACCCCGAGGTCTCGGTTGCGGTGTACGCCTCGCCGACGCAGTCGGTGATCGCCGGGCCGCCCGAGAAGGTCGACGAACTGATCGAGAAGGTCGCCGCCCAGGGCCTGCTGGCCCGCCGCGTCGAGGTGGACGTCGCCTCGCATCACGCCACGATCGACCCGATCCTGCCGGAACTGCGCGAGGCGCTGGCCTACCTGAACCCGGCCGGCCCGACCGTCCCGGTGATCAACACCGCCGAATGTCCAGGCGGCACAACGATGTTCGGCGCCGACTACTGGGTGGCCAACCTGCGCAACCCGGTCCGGTTCAGCCGTGCCGTGCAGCAGGCGGCCGCCGACAACGCAACCTTCATCGAGATCAGCCCGCACCCGCTGCTGACCCACGCGATCAGCGAGACCGCCGGCGACGCCAGGGTTTCGGGCACGGTCTACCGCGACCAGCCGGAGACGCTGACCTTCCACACCCAGCTGGCACTGGTGCGCCCGCCGGTCGCCGCCGCGCCGGTCGGCCAGCGCGACGTGCTGGTCGACCTGCCGCCGACGCCGTGGCTGCACACCGACTACTGGATGCAGACCGTGCTGACCGGTCTGGAGTTCACCGGGTCACACCCGCTGCTGGGCATGCACGTCGAGCTGCCGGCCGGCGGCGCCCACGTCTGGCAGTCCGACGTCGGCACCGTGGCCAACCCGTGGCTGGAGGACCACAAGGTGCACGGCCAGCCGGTGATGCCCGGCGCCGGATTCGCCGAGATCGCCCTGACCGCCGGCTGCGAGGCGCTGGGCCTGGCACCCGCCGACGTCGAGGTGAGCCGGCTTGAGGTCGAGAAGATGCTGCCGCTGGACGGTCACACCAGGCTGACCACCCAACTGGTGCCGGAGGAGGACGGCACCGCCCGGGTGGAGATCCACTCCCGGGCTGCGGGCGGGCAATGGAGCCGCCACGCAGTCGCGCGGGTGGCGGCCGTTCCGGCCGGCACGCAGCCGCCGGCCGCGCCCGCCGCCGTGGCGGGCGGGGAGGGCGACACCGCGGTGGCGCCCGGCGACTTCTACACCGGCCTGCGCCGCACCGGTGCCTTCCACGGCCGCGCGTTCGCCGGGCTGACCCGGATCGTGCGCACCGCCGCCGGTCCGACCGACACCGAGATCGTCATGCCCGACGAGGCGCCCCCGTACCGCGGTGCGGTGCTCCACCCGGTGATGCTCGACTCGGCGCTGCAGGGCCTGGCTGCCGCGATGCCCGCCGAGATCCTTTCCGACTCGACCGATGTCACCTATCTGCCGGTGGCCATGGAGTCGATCCGGGTGTTCGGCCCGATCGGCCGGCGTGCCCGCTGCCGGGCGGAGCTGGTCAGCATCGCCGAGGGCGGCGGCGACGCGGTGGGCCGGGTGACCCTGACCGACGAGGCGGGCACCCCCCTCGCGCAGGTCAGCGGCGTGTACCTGCGACGCATCCAGCGCCGCACCGTGCCACTGCCGTTGTCCCGCAAGCTTTTCGGCACCGTCTGGGAGCCGACGCCGTCGCCGGCCGGTGATGACCCGACCGGAAGCTGGCTGGTGCTGACCGACGGCGCCGAGGCCGCGGCGGCCGCCGAGGACTTCGTCGCCGGATTCCGCTCGCCGGCCCGCCGGGTCGTCACCGCCGACCTGCACGACGAGTCGGCGATCCAGGTGGCCTTCGCCGCCGCCGCCGACGACCCCGCCCTGCCGCCCGCCGGTGTGATCGCCTTCCTGGGGAACCGGCCTTTCGACGCCGGCGACGCCGAGGCGCTGACGCACACCCGCGACGTGCTCTGGTCGGTCACCGCGGCGGTCCGTGCGATCACCACCGGCTGGCACGGCCGTGCTCCGCGACTGTGGCTGGTCAGCCACGGCGGTCTGGTGGTTGCCGACGGCGAGTCCGGCAACCCCGGGATCGGGGCGCTGCGGGGCGCGGTCCGGACGCTGGCCTACGAGCATCCGGGCCTGCAGACCACCCTGGTCGACCTCGACGACACCGCGGCGCTGGCCCGCGAGCTGGCTGCGCCGGGCCCCGACGACACCATCGCGTGGCGGGCCGGCCGGCGATTCGTCGAACGGCTGTCCCGCGCCCAGTTGCCCGAGCAGGCCCGCACCCCGGTGGTCAGGTCCGATGGCGCCTACATCGTCACCGGCGGCCTGGGCGGCATCGGCCTGGCCGTGGCCCGCTGGCTGGCCGACAGCGGAGCCGCCCGCGTCGTGCTCAACGGGCGCAGCGCACCCTCGGAGGCCGCCGAGGCCGTCCTGGCGGAACTGCGCGGGCGCACCGAGGTCGTCGTCGAACTCGGCGATCTGGCCGCGCCCGGGGTGGCCGAACGGCTGGTCACCGCCGCCGGGCACGCCGGCCGGGCGCTGCGGGGCGTGGTCCATTCCGCCGCCGTCCTCGACGACCAGCTGGTGGCCGGACTGACCCGGGAGAGCCTGGATGCCATCTGGGCGCCCAAGGCCACCGGCGCGCTGCGGCTCCACCAGGCCCTTGGCGGCGTTGAGCTGGACTGGTGGGCCGGGTTCTCCTCGATGGCCGCCCTGCTCGGCTCGCCGGGACAGCTCGCCTACGGCTGCGCCAACGCCTGGCTGGACGCGCTGGCGCAGTGGCGCCGTGCCAACGGAATGCCGGCCACCGCGATCAACTGGGGCCAGTGGGCCGATATCGGCCTGGCCAGCACGCTGAGCTTCAGCGTGCTCGACCCGATGTCGCCCGACGAAGGCCTGGAGGCGCTGGAAGGTGTGCTGGCCGGCGACTTCACCAGGGTCGGCGTGGCCCGGCTGCGGCTGGACCGCGCCGTCGAGGTGTTCCCGGAGATCCGCGAACTGGGTTACTTCGCCGGGATGGCCGGTGAGGTCGACATCGAGGTGGCCGACGACGACTGGGCCGGCCCCGACGCGCTGCGCGGCCTGGACGCCGAGGAGGTGGAGCGGATCGTCACCGCCCGGTTGCGCCGGCGGATCTCCGCGGTGATGGGATTCTCCGCCGAGAGCGCCATCGAGACCGACCAGCCGCTGACCGAACTGGGAATGGACTCGCTGATGGCGGTGCGGATGCGCAACACGGTGCGGGCCGATTTTGGCGTCGAGCCGCCGGTGGCGCTTATCCTGCAAGGCGCCACCATGGCCGACCTGGCCGTCGACCTGATCCGCCAGCTCGGTCTCGCCGAGGACACCGCCGAACGCCCCAGTGCCGTTCGGGATCGTGCACAACAACGTGCCGCCGCCCGCCAGCAGGCCGCGGCACGCCGAAAGGTTAGACAACGCCCGTGACTTCCAGCGACTACCCGCCCAACGCGATCGCGATCGTGGGGATGGCCGGCCGGTTCCCGGGGGCGTCCTCGGTGTCGGAGTTCTGGCGCAACCTGCGCGGCGGGGTGGAGTCGATCGTCGATCTGAGCGAGGACGACCTGATCGCCGAGGGGGTGGGGGAGAAGGCGCTGGCCAACCGCTCCTATGTGCGGCGCGCGGCGCTGATGTCCGGCATCGAGGAGTTCGACGCCGGATTCTTCGGATTCACCCCGCAGGCCGCCCGCATGCTCGACCCGCAGCACCGGCTGTTCCTGCAGTCCGCCTGGCATGCGCTGGAGGACGCCGGCTACGACCCGGCCGGAATCGACGCCACGGTCGGGGTGTTCGGAACCTCTTCGGCCAGCGGCTACCTGCTGCACAACCTGATGTCGCACTACGACCACTCGATGGTTTTCGGGCAGGGCGCCAGTTTCGACATGGTGAGCCTGTCACTCAACAGCGACAAGGACCACCTGGCGACCCGGGTGGCCCACCAGCTGAACCTGCGCGGCCCGGCGATGGCGGTGCAGACCGCGTGCTCGTCGTCGCTGGTGGCCGTGCACCTGGCCTGCCAGAGCATCCTCAACGGCGAGTGCGAGATGGCACTCGCCGGCGGCTCCTCGATCCGGATCCCGCACCATGTCGGCTACTGGTACGAACCCGGGTCGATGGTGTCGCCGACCGGGCACTGCCGGCCCTTCGACATCCGTTCGGACGGAACGATTTTCGGCAGCGGCGTGGGTGTCGTGGTGCTCAGGCCGCTGCAGGACGCGATCGACGACGGCGACCGGATTCACGCGGTGATCCGCGGATCGGCGCTCAACAACGACGGCTCGACGAAGATGAACTACGCGGCCCCCACCGCGGTCGGCCAGGCCGAGGTGATCGCCGAGGCGCACGCGGTGGCCGAGGTCGACGCCGCCACGGTCAGCTACATCGAGTCGCACGGAACCGGGACCCCGCTGGGCGACCCGATCGAGATCGAGGGGCTGCGGCAGGCCTTCGCGATCTCGACCGAGGACCGGCCCGGGCCGTGCTACGTCGGGTCGGTGAAATCCAACATCGGCCACCTGGAGACCGCGGCCGGTATGGCCGGGCTCATCAAGACCATCCTGTGCCTCAAGCACCGGGCGATCCCGGCGACGCTGCACTACACCAGCCCCAACCCCGAACTGCACCTCGACCGGGGACCGTTCGTCATCCGCGGCGAGGACGGACCGTGGGAGTGGGACGGGCCGCTGCGGGCCGGCGTCAGTTCGTTCGGCGTCGGCGGCACCAACGCCCACGTCGTGCTCGAGGAGGCGCCGGCGGTCGACGAGTCCGACTCCGCCCCGGGACCGCAGGTGCTGCTGCTGTCGGCCCGCACCGCCGAGGCGCTGTCCGGCGCGCGCACAGCGCTGGCGGCCGAGTTGTCCGACGCCGACGAGCTGAGCCTGCCCGACGTCGCCTACACCCTGACCCGGCGCCGCGGCGAGCCGATCCGGCTGGCCGCGGTGGTCGACGATCAGGAGGATGCGGCGGCGGTGCTGGCCGCAGAGGAGAACGACAACGTGATCGTCGGCGAGGCGCCGGACTCCCAGTCCGGCGACCGGGTCGTGTTCGTGTTCCCGGGCCAGGGCGCGCAGTACATCGGCATGGCGCGCGGGCTGCACGAGTGCGAGCCGGTGTTCCGCGAGCATTTCGACGCCTGCGCGGCCGGCTTCGGCTCCGAGATGGACTTCGACCTGCACGCCGAGGTCTTCGAGGGCGCCGGGCGCAACCTCGAGCGCACCGACCGTGCCCAGCCCGCCCTGTTCGCGGTGGAGTACGCGCTGGCCAAGCTGGTTGAGTCCTACGGGGTGCGCCCGTCGGCACTGGCCGGCCACAGCATCGGCGAATGGGTCGCCGGAACCCTGGCGGGCGTGTTCGATCTGCCGACCGCGGTCAAGGCGGTGTCGATGCGGGCTCGCCTGATGCACGCCTCGCCCCGCGGCGTGATGGTGGCGGTGGCACTCGGCCCGGATGCGATCGTCGAATACCTCGGCGGCGAGGTCGATCTGGCGGCCGTCAACGACCCCGGCAGCTGCGTGGTGGCCGGTTCGGAGGAGGCCATCCGCGACTTCCAGGCCCGGCTGGCCGAGAGCGGGATCGTCGCCCGCCGGGTGCGCACCGCGCACGCATTCCACTCGCGGCTGATGAACCCGGTGATCCCCGAGTTCACCGCATTCCTGTCCCGGCTGGAGTTGCGCGAGCCGCGGATTCCGTTGCTGTCCAACGTGACCGGGACCCAGATGACGGCCGGCGAGGCGACCGACCCCTCGACGTGGGCACGGCAGATCCGAGAGACCGTGCGGTTCTCCGACGAACTCGGCGTGCTGCTCGCCGACCCCGACCGGGTGATCGTCGAGGTCGGTCCGAGTGGCAGCCTGACCGCCTCGGCGATGCGGCACACCGGTTGGGGGACCGGACACCGCGCGGTGCGGCTGATGCGTCACCAGGCCCAGAACCGCGGCGACCACGACACCTTCCTGCTCGCGCTCGGCCAGCTCTGGGCGGCCGGCGTCGACGTCGACTGGACCCCGCGACTCGGCGGGCGGCGCGCACTGGTGTCGGTGCCGGGCTATCCCTTTGAGCGGCAACGGCACTGGGTCGACTACAACCCGGCCAGTAGGGGGACCGGTGGCGGCGAGTCCGGTCCGCCGGCCGCCGGAGCCGCGGCGGCGCCGGTCGCCACCAGCTCCTCGCAGATGGAGGCCACCCTCACCCGCATCTGGTCGCAGTGCCTGGGGATCGCCTCGATCGACCGCAACACCAACTTCTTCGAGGTGGGCGGAGACTCGCTGGTCGCGATCAGCGTCGCGATGACGGCGAGCAAGGAGGGGCTGGACCTCACCCCGCAGGATCTCTACGAGAACCAGACGGTGGCCGCGCTGGCCAAGGCGATCAACGCCCGTTACGCGGAGGGCAGCCTGGCGCGGCGTGCGCCCGCCGATGCCGCCAACCCGCCCGTCGCCCCCAACGTGTCGTATTTCCTGGAGCACGGCCTGCGCGACGTCGGCAGCTGGCGGGTGCCGCTGGTGCTGCAACTGCGCTCCGACATCAGCGTCGATGACGTGCGCGCCGTGCTGACCGCGGTGACCAACCACCATGACGCGCTGCGGCTGCGGCTGGTGGACCACCACGGCACCTGGGACCAGCACCTCGCCGAACCCGAGGAGTTCGGCGACCTGGTGACCGCGGCGTTGCCGGCCGGGCTCGCGCCGGGCGGCCCGCAGCAGCGCGAAGCGCTGCTGGCCGTGCTCGCCGAGCAGGTCGGCGACCACCACCTGCCGGGAGCGCCGCTGACCGCCACCCACGTCAGCTCGGCCGAGCACGCCTACCTGGTGCTGACGCTGCACGGCACCGCCGGGGACCACGTGTCGCGCGACATCCTGCTCACCGACGTCTTCACAGCCTTCGCCCAGCGCCTGGCCGGCGAGCCGATCACGCTGGAACCGGTCACCACCTCGTGGGGCGACTGGCTGCACCGGTGCGCCGGCCTGGCGCTGCACCCGGCCGTGCAGGGCAGTCGTGACCACTGGCTCGAGGCCGCTGCCAAGGCGACGCTCAGCCTGGCGGCGCCGGCCCCGGAGCCGCCGGGCATAGGCGACCTGTCCCGGCTCGCCTCGAAGCTGGACGCCGCCGAGACCGGCGAGGTCGACGAGGCGCGGCGGCTGCTCGCGGTGCCGCTGGACGACATCCTGCTGGCCGCACTGGCCCGTGCGATCGGGGTCACCGTGGGCGACGGTTCACTGGCGGTCGAACTCGGCGGGCAGGGCCGGTCGGTGTTACGGCCCGACGTCGACGTGCGACGGACGGTCGGCTGGTTCACCACGGTCTATCCGGTCGTGATTCCGTGCGCCGCCCAGCCGGACACCGGCGCCCGCGAACTGATCGAGGAGATCACCGCAACGCTGAAAGCGGTGCCTCATCACGGAATCGGCTACGGGCTGCTGCGCTACGTCTACGCCCCGACCGCACGACTGCTCGACCGGACGCGCCCCGCGGACATCTTCTTCTCGCACCTGGGAGCAATTCCCGAGCTTCCCGGCGGCGACGACGACATGCCGGTCCGGTTCGACTCCGACACCGGCCTGCCGGTGCGCGAGACGGTGCCGGGACTGGGCCACGCCATAGAGCTGCGGGTCTACCGCCACTCCGGGGAACTGAACGTGGACTGGTGGTATGACACCCGCCGGCTCGGGCACGCCGACGTGGAGTCGCTGTCGCGGCACTTCAAGACGGCGCTGCTCGGGCTGGCCGCCGAAGCGCTCGCGGAGGCGGAAATGGATTCAGCGGACGACGAATTGGCGCTGGTGGACCTGTCGTCGAGCGACAGCGCATAGGAGACGCAGGATGACCGGCACGGACAAAGCGGTGGTCGTCGAGGATCTGAAGAAAAGCTTCGGGTCCGTCGCCGCGCTGCGCGGAATCAGCTTCGAGGTCGGCCGCGGCGAGGTGCTCGGCCTGCTCGGCCCCAACGGGGCGGGCAAGACCACCACCGTCGACATCCTCTCGACACTGTCCACCCCGGACTCGGGCCGGGCGCTGGTGGCCGGTCACGACGTGCGCGCTGACCCGGGTGCGGTGCGGCGCTCGATCATGCTCACCGGTCAGCAGGTGGCACTCGACGACATGCTCACCGGCCGGCAGAACCTGGTGATGTTCGGCAGGCTGCAGGGGCTGAAGAAGGCCGATGCCAAGATCCGCGCGGCCGAACTGCTGGAGCGCTTCGACCTCGTCGACGCCGCGGACCGCAGCGTCAAGCACTACTCCGGCGGCATGCGCCGGCGTATCGACATCGCCTGCGGGCTGGTGGTGCGTCCCGAGGTGGTGTTCCTCGACGAGCCGACCACCGGCCTGGACCCGCGCAGCCGGCTGGCCATCTGGGACCTGGTGTCGGACTTCAAGTCCGAGGGGATCACCACCCTGTTGACCACGCAGTACCTGGAGGAGGCCGATTCGCTGAGCGACCGGATCATCGTGATCGACCGGGGCGCCATCATCGCCGAGGGGACCGCCGACGAACTCAAGGAGCGCATCGGCGGCACCTACTGCGAGATCGTCCCGCGGGATATGACCGACGTCCCGGCGGTGGCCGCCGCACTGGGCGACCTGCTGCCCGAGCAGAACCGCGCCGCGCTGACCGACGCCTCCGACCGCGTCTCGATGCCGGCCCCCGACGGGGCCAACACCCTGATCGCTGCGCTCAACCTGGTCAGTGGCGCCGGTATCGAACTGCAGGACATCGCGTTGCGGCGGCCGTCGCTGGACGAGGTGTTCCTGCGCCTGACCGGTCATCAGGCCGAGACCGATGCCACCGAGGTGCTGGAAGCCCTGGCATGACCGCAGCCGCCATCCCGGTATCGGCCCGGCCGATGCCGTCCACCCTGCAGCAGTGGTGGACCCTGACCACCCGGATGATCATCCCCACCCTGATCAACGGCGAACTGGCCACCCAGATCATCGGGTCGATCGTGTTCACCATCGGCTTCTACCTGCCGCTGAAGAACATCCTGGGCGCGGTCCAGCCGATGAGCAGTTACGCGCAGTACCTCACGCCGCTGATCGTGCTGCAGGCCATCTTCTTCGCCGCCGTCTCAGCGGCGTTCCGTTCGGCGATGGATTCGATCCAGGGCATCGACCGCCGGTTCCGGGCCATGCCGATGCCCAGGCTGACCCCGCTGGGCGCGCGGATGACGGCAAGCATGTACCGCTGCGTGGTGGCGCTGGTGGTTTCGCTGACGTGCGGCCACATCATCGGATTCCGTTTTCACGGAACCTTCTGGCACACAGCCGGATTCATCGGGGTGACGCTGCTGGTCGGCGCGGCGCTGGCGCTGATGGGCGACCTGATCGGTGCAGCCACCCGAAACCCGGAGGCGACCGCCCCGCTGCTGCTGGTGCCGCAGGTGACCCTGGGGCTTGCCTCGGTCGGCCTGCAACCGGCCGAGCGGTTCCCGGCGTGGATCCAGCCCTTCGTCCGCGACCAGCCGCTGTCGCAGTGGCTCAACGCGCTGCGGGCGTTCGCCGGCGACTCCACCCCGGCGGCACCGCCCGTCAGCTGGTCGGTGATCGGCCCTGCGCTGGCCTGGATCGGCGCGATCATCGTGTCGTTCATCTGGCTGCACGCGCGGGTGGCGAGACGATCATGAGCCTGATCAACGAGACATCTCTTCTCACCGCCCGGATCCTGCGGCGGTGGAGCGGCGACACCGCCACCGTGGCCCAGTCGCTGATGTTCCCGGCGTTCTTCCTGGTGGCGCTGGACATTCTGCTCGGCGACGGCGTCAAACGCGTCACGGGTCAGAGCGCGCTCTACGGCAGCGTTCCGCTGGTGTCACTGATCGGCGCGACTTCCGGGGCGATCATCGTGGCGGTCGGGGTGATGCGCGAACGAGACGACGGCCTGCTGTCCCGGTTCTGGGTGGTGCCGTCCCACCGGGCCTCGGGGCTGCTCTCGCGACTGATCGCCGAGGGCGTGCGCATCGTCGTCATCACCTCCGCGGTGCTGTCGGTCGGTCTGCTGCTGGGGTTCCGCTTCAAGCAGGGATTCGGGCAGGCCGTGGCCTGGCTGTTCATGCCGGCTGTCTTCGGCGTCGCCTTCTCGGCGGTGGTGATGACCATCGCGCTGTACGCGTCCAATGCGCTGGTGCCGCAGGCGACCGAGGTGATCGCGGCGATCATGTTCTTCTTCAGCACCGGTTTCGTGCCGCTCGACCAGTTCCCGGGCTGGCTTCAGCCATTCGTCGAGCACCAGCCGTGCAGCTACGTCGTCGAGGCGATGCGCGGGCTGTCGATGGGCGGGCCCGTGCTCAAACCGGTGCTGGGAACACTGTTATGGTCCGCGGGCGTGGCCGCCGTCATCGCCGTCCCGCTGGCGGTCGGTTACCGGAAGGCGAGCAGGCGTGACTGACCGGCGGGGGTTCTAGGGCGTGTTTGCGTCAGCGGGAATCCGCAAACTCGCGCGCAGCGAGGAGATGTTCGCCGAGACCCAGAACTTCGTCGGGCTGGCCGCGCACGTCGAGGGAACCCTCGACATCGACGCCCTGCAGGAGGCCTTCGACCTCCTGCTGCAGGCCCATCCGGTGCTCAACGGGCATCTGGAGAAAGCCCCCGACGGGCGCTGGGAGATCGTTCTCGACGAGCTGATGCACCCCGGTATCGAGGTGATCGAACTGCATGGTCCCGACGCGAAGGCGCCCGCGCCGTTGTTCGACCAGACCGCCGCGTTCGTCCAGCTCCGGGTGATCATGCGCGACGGGCAGGCCCAGCCCACGTTCTACATCCATCACAGCCTGGCCGACGGCCATCACCAGTTCAGCCTGATCGAGGAACTGTTCCTCTTCTACACCGACCTGGTGACCACCGGCACCGCCCGCCCGGTCACCGTGCACCCGGTCCCGGACTCGCTGGAGAAGGTGCTGGCCGACCGCTCGGTGGGGAAGCGGGAGCGATCCGGACTCGAGCGTTTCCTGCCCGCGTTGTTCAAATACGAACTGCCGCCGTCCCGCCGGGCCGCAGCTGAAACCAACCCGGCTGTGCCACAGCTGATTCCGATGGTCTCCTGCACGCTCGGCGTCGACGAGAGCGAGCGGATCATCGAATTCTGCCGGGCCAACAAACTCGGTCTGAACAGTCTGCTGTCGGCGGTCATCCTGACCGCGGAGTGGCAGGTCCGCGGAACCCCCAACATCCCGGTGCCCTACGTCTACCCGGTGGACCTGCGCTACGTGCTCTCGCCGCCGGTGTCGGCCACCGAGAGCACCAACCCGGTCGGGATCGCCACCTATCTCGCCCAGATCCGCAACGGCACCGACGTCGTGGACCTCGCCCGCGACATCAACGAGACGTTCAAGAACGACATCGCCGACGGCGTGATCCAGCAGTCCTTCCTGCACTTCAGCCCGCAGTACGCCGGCAACGCGCCGGGCCTGCCGGACGTGGTGATGTTCACCGACAACGGCATCGTCCCGGCCATCCCGACACCGCCCGGCCTGCAGGTGACCGGCAGCCACGGCGAGTTGTACTTCGCCGTGGGCGCCGGCATCGAGATCTACACCGCCAAGATCTTCGGCGGGCACCTCGAGATCGAGTACCACTCGCAGGGTCCGGACCCCGAGCAGCGCATCGCCGCGATCGAAGCCCTGCTGCACCAAGTCGCCGCCAGGCAGGCCTGAACCGGCCGGCGCGGACTCAGCTGCGCGGGCCGAACTCGTAGACGTGGTACTGCAGCGCCTTGCGCAGCGCGGGCGCCAGCCGGGCCGCCCGCTTCACGCCGCGGTAGCGGGCCGGAACCCGGCTGAACGTGCTGGCCTCGAAGAAGTTCGCAGACTCGCGCAACCGGAGTCCCGGCACCCGGGCGAGCACGTCGTCGGGCGAGTTGACCGCCCAGTGCAGCGTCGACCCGGAGTTGCGCACCAGTGTCTGGGTCTTCTGGGACTTGATCGCCAGCCAGTTGAAGAAGTCGATCTGCACCTCGCCGGCGCCGAAATGGTCGACCACGTGACGCAGCAGTGCTGTGCCCTCGTCCCGGGTGAGGTACATGCTGATGCCCTCGGCGAGGAACAGCACCGGCTTCTCCGCCGGTATCCGGTCGATCCAGGACGGATCGGTCGCAGAGGTGGGGGTCAGGTGGTAGTTGGGCCGGCCCGGGTACACCTGCTCACGCAGCGCGATCACCTCGGGGAAATCGACGTCGTACCAGTCGACCTCCGGGCCCGGGTCGATCCGGAACACCCGTGCGTCCAGGCCGCAGCCGAGATGCACCACCGTGCTGCGCGGGTGGCGGGCCAGGAAACGGCGCGCCCAGATGTCGTACTGCGCGGTGCGCACCGTGCACAGCGGCGCCCAGCCGGCGCCCATTTCCAGTGCGCTCCAGTCGAAGTCGATGCGCGCGATCGCGTCGCCGGCGAACCTGTCGCCCAGGACGGGACGCTCGAGGCGGGCATCGAGGGCCTTGAGATACAGCGTCGAGAGCATGGTCTTGGCCGGGCCGGTGAGGTTCACGGCAACTCTGTCGCTCACCCGTGTGAGAGTATGCGTAGTCGTTTGCCGGCGCGAAATCCGCCCGCGGCGGACTCAGGAGAGGAGGGGTGCGGCGTTGACTGGGAATGACCGGCCAGCCCGGGTCCTGCTGCTCTACTACAGCTACACCGGCCAGGCCCGCAAGGTGCTCGAAGCCGCGGGTGAGGTGTTCGCCGAGCGGGGTTTCGAAGTGCACGTCGCGCCCATCGAGTTCACCGACCCGCGGTACGCCGAACGGTTCTCCCGGTTCCCGATGAACCACATGTGGCGGGACTTCTTCGGCATGCTGCCCGCCCAGACGATGAAGGCCACCGGTCAGATCCGGACCCCCGACGAGGTACGGCGCACCGACTACGACCTGATCTGCATCGGCTCGCCCACCTGGGGGCGGGACGTCAGCATGCCGCTGCGGTCCTTCCTGAAGTCCGGCGAGGCCCGTCCGCTGCTGAACGGCAAACCGTTCGCGGTGTTCGTGGTCTGCCGGCGCTACTGGAAGGAGAACCTCAACGCCGTCCGCAAACTCGCCGAGCAGGCCGGCGGCCGCTACGAGGGCGGCATCCACTTCGGCTATCCGGGCGACCAGTTGCGCTCGATGCTGTCGCTGACCAGCTACCTCGGGTCGGGGCAGTACCGCGACAGGTACCTGGGTGTGCGCATCCCGACCACCAACATCAGCGAGGCCCAACTCGACGAAACCCGGCGCTTCGCCGCCGATCTCGCCGACCGGGTATCCGCCGGCGCCGCGAGCACCCCGGGGGAGTGACGGCGGTGCCGCGTCCGTTTGAGGTGTCGACCCCGACCGCTGCCGGTGTCGCCGAGGTGCACGCTGCCTTCGGCAGCGAGGACTACTGGCGGGCCCGGCTGCTGGAATACGGCCGCGGCAGCATCACACTCGACCGCCTCGATGTCGACGCCGAGGGCACCGTGGTGGTGCGGACCACCCAGGACATGCGCAACGACTCGATGCCGGGCTTCATCGCCAGGGCCATCCCCGGCGACCTGAAGGTCATCCGGGAGGAGACCTGGCGCCGTGCCGGCGAGGAGTTGCGCGCCGACGTCGGGATGCGCACCACCGGAGCGCCGATCTCCGGTGCCGCCACGGCCGTGGTGTCCCCGACCGCCGAGGGTTCGATGCTGCGGTTCGCCGGTGTGCTGACCGTGCGGATCCCGCTGATCGGCGGGCAGATCGAGAAATACATCAGTTCGGCGATCGTCGAGGAGATCCCCGGCGTGCAACGGTTCACCACCCGCTGGATCGCCGAGAATGGCTGACCGCCCGACACTCGCCGACGGGTCGGGGCCGGTTCCCACCACGGCCGAAGCCCTCGCCCGGCTCGATGCCACCATGGTCGAGGCGATGATGACCCAGCGCGCGGTACGCCGGCTGCGGCCCGATCCGGTCGACGACGCGCTGGTGCTGCGCTGCATCGAACTGGCGCTGCGGGCGCCCACCGGCGCCAACGGGCAGAACTGGGAATTCATCGTCGTCAAGGACCCGGCCATCAAGGCGAAACTCGCGCGGCGCTACCGGCAGATGTGGAACATCTACTACCGCACCGTCATTCGCAAGGTGGCGGAGACCGACGAGTCGATGGCCAAGACGGCGCGGGCCGTGCAATGGCAGGTCGACCACTTCGCGGAGCTTCCCGTCCTGGTGGTGGCCTGTCTGAGGCTGACCGTCAGGGAGGGCCGGGTGCCCTACCTGCCGATGCCGCACGCGGCGGTGTCGGGTTTCTTCGGCTCGATCTACCCCAGCGTGCAGAACCTGCTGCTGGCCGCCCGCAGCATGGGACTGGGCGCGTCGCTGATCACCCTGCCGTTGTGGAGCCTGGCCTCGGCCCGCCGGATCCTGGGCCTGCCGACCTCGGTCACCCCGTGCTGCATCGTGCCGCTGGGCTGGCCGCGTGGCCGCTACGGCCCGACCACCCGCAGACCGGTCAACGAGGTGGTCCACCTGGACACCTACGGCAACCGGGTGTGGCTGGGCCGCTGACCGCGGATCAGGACCGGCGCTGCGAGGCACGCCGCAGCGCCGGCAGCAGGATGCGCCGCGGGGTGAACCGGCCGCCCGCGCCCATCAGCTTGGATGCCAGGCCCGGCACCACCACCCGCTTGCCCGCCAGCATCCCGGCGATCGCGGCGTCGGCGACCTCGCGGACCGGCGTCGTCACCGCACCGATTCCGGCCCCGGCCGCCGGCGCCCCGGCGATCTCCCACCATTCGGTCGGCACCGGACCCGGGCTCAGCACCGTGCAGGACACCCCGGTGCCGTGCAGCCCCTCGTGCACCGCCTCGGAGAACGTCTGGACGAACGCCTTGGTCGCCGAGTACACCGCCGCATCGGGCAGCGGCTGGAATCCGGCGATCGACCCGATGTTGAGGACCGCCCCGGACCGCCGCGCGATCATCCCGGGCAGCGCCGCACGGGTCAGTTCCATCAGCGCCAGCGCGTTGACCGTCACCTGTTCGCTCTCGCGGTCGGGCGGCAGCGACTGGAACAGGCCGCTGGTGCCGAAGCCCGCGCTGTTCACCAGACCGGCGGGTGCGGTGCCGGCGATCCGCGCGACCAGTCGGGCGCGCGCCGCGGGGTCGGCGAGATCCATCGGCAGCACCTCGGCGTTCACCGCCGGCCCGAGCTCGTCGGCGAGTTCGGTGAGCCGGTCGGCGCGGCGCGCCACCAGCAACAGGTGATAGCCCCGGCGGCCGAGTCCACGCGCGATCTCGGCGCCGATCCCTGAGGACGCGCCGGTGACGACGACGGTGCCGCCGTCTGATGGAAGGCTCATGACCGCCGATCCGTCGAGTTGCCGTGGCTGCCGATCCTAGGTGGTGGCGGGTTCTACCCTGATCGCAATGCTTGAGGTCATCGACGAGGGCCGCGCCGGGCCGTCGCACCCCACACCGCTGCTGTTCGTGCACGGCGCCTGGCACGCGGCGTGGTGCTGGAGCGAGAACTTCCTGGGTTTCTTCGCTGACCGGGGATACCGGGCACTGGCGCTGAGCCTGCGCGGCCACGGCGACAGCCCGCCGGGGCGGCGGCTACGGGAGCTGTCCTACGCCGATTACATCGAGGACGTCGCGTCGGTGGCCCGCGGACTGCCGACCCCGCCGGTGGTGATCGGCCACTCGATGGGCGGGGTGATCGTGCAGAAGTACCTGGAAACCAACCCCGCGCCGGCGGCGGTGCTGCTGGCCTCCGTACCCCCGCAGGGCAGTCTGCGCTCCGGGCTGCGGTGGATGCGGAACCATCCGTGGCATTTCGCCAAACTGGCGGTCACCGGCGAGTCGCTGGCCTACGTCAGCACCCCGGAACTGGCCCGGGAGCGCTTCTTCTCGCCGGGCACCCCCGAACCGCTGGTGCGCCGCTACGCCGGCCGGCTGCAGGAGGAGAGCGCGCGGGTGGGGGTGGACGGTCTGGTGACGCTGCCGAGACCCCGCCGGGTGAGCGCGCCGCTGCTGGTGATCGGCGCACTGCAGGACGGCGCGGTGACCCCGGCAGAGGTCCGGGCCACCGCACGGGCCTACCGCACCGAACCGGTGTTCTTCGAGGGCATGGGGCACGACATGATGCTGGAGCCGGGCTGGGCGACCGTCGCGGAGCGCATCGACGGCTGGCTGGCGGGGCAGGGACTCTAGATCCGGCCGGAAACGAGCAAACCCCGGCGCGCCGCGGTTTGCTGGATGCTGATAATTTCGTTAGAGTCCCTGCTAAAGCCTGTTCAACAACCCCCGAAAGGGTCAGTAATGCCTACTGCTGCGCGTTCGTACGTCTCGACGGGCGTGGCCCTGGCGGGGGCCTTCGCCGTCACCGCCGCCCAGTTGGCACCCTCGATGCAGGAGGCCGAGACCCGCGTCGTTCAGGCGGCGGTGAACCTCGTCGCCGCCGGCGGCCCGTGCACGGGCTACAACACCGACGGCTGCGACATCTGGGCCAAGCAGACCTACACCGCCGTCGTCCGCGACCAGAACGCCGCCTCGGCGGCCAATATCGCGGCTAACATCCTCAACGCCGTGGCCGGTATTCCGCGGGCCTACGTCAACGCGCTCAACGACCTGTCCTACGCGCTCGAGCAGACCGGCAGCTGGTGGGTGTATACGCCGACCAACGCGCTGGGCTTCGACCCGGCCGACCCGATCAAGCTAACCGCGCTGGTCAACCTGTCGATCCCGTTCCCGGCGCTGTCGCACGCCGTCGGCGACCAGCTGGCCTGGTGGGCCAAGGCCAACCTGCCGACCAACCCCGGCTGCACCGGCAACGTCGGGCCGACCTGCGCGGACTTCGGCGCGATCCTCAACGTGATGTTCAAGGCGCCGCTGCGGGCCCTGGCGTCGGGTTACACCTTCCCGGTGATCTACGACCCGATCAGCGAGGAGGAGGCGGCCGTCGGGCAGGAGATCCCGGGCTCGACCGGTGCCGAGCTGCCGTGGTCGGGCGCCTATGTGAAGCTCAACCTGGCCGATTCGTTCAACTCGGTGTTCAACTACCTCAACGCCGATCCGGCGCTGAACAAGACCGAGCGGGTCACCGGCGCTGAGATCGGCGCCGCCGTGGCCCGGCTGGCCGCGGCCTCGAAGCTGGGCTTCAACCCGTTCGTCCCGAAGAGCTTCCTGCTCAAGGGATGGCCGTACACCGCGCTGACCCCGCTGTTCACCCCGTTCATCAAGCAGTTGTGCCCGACCTGCGACCCCGCGAACCCGGGCGGGCCGGGACTGACCGAGGTGACGCCGCCGGCCGCTGTCACCCCGGAGGCAACGCTGGTCAGCGCCGCCGCGAGCACCGCCGCTCCGGCGGTGCAGGCCGTCGCCGACGCCCCGTCGGTCGCCGCGGCGCCGGCCGTCGCCGCCCCGACCGGGCTGGCCG
>JAPOHV010000194.1 GCA_029979305.1 Mycobacteriaceae bacterium
GAGCGGCCAGATGCCCTTGACGACGTCCTCGACGGTTTTGGCCACCCAGCCGACGTTGTTGCGCACCACCGCCTGCAGGAAACCCTTGGTGTCGAGCACCACCGGCTCGGGTTCGGCGGGCATCGGCCCGAGGTCGGTGCCGTTCTCGTCGAAGTCCAGCAGCGCCAGACCCAACTGCACCGCACCCTGGCCGTCGGCGATCGCGTGGTGCAGCTTCTGAATCACCACCGACTTGCCGCCGGGCAGGTCCTCGAGCACGGTCACCCGCCACAGCGGGCGTTCCTTGTCGAAGTCGGTCATCGACTGCCGGCGGGCGAAGTCCAGCACGTCGCCCCACGTCGACCCCTTCGGCATGGCCAGCCGCGTCATGTGCCAACCGAGGTCGAAGTTCGGGTCGACGACGACGCGCGGGGTCTGCAGATCCAGCGGGCCCTCGACGACCTTGGAGCGCAGCACCGGAGCCAGCCGGGTGGCGCGTTCGTAGCGCTCGCACAGCCGGTCCCAGTCCGGGCTGCGGTCGAGCACCAGCAGCCCGAGGATGGTGGATCGCATCACCGGGTCGTCGGTGGCCATCCGCCAGGTGGCGAAGTCCCAGCCGCCCATCCGCTTGGCCCGGGTGACGGTCTCACCGCCGCGCAGGGTCTTGGGTGCGGCCTTCTTCGCCGGCGCCTTGGGGGCGGCCTTGGGGGAGACCTTGGCAGCGGGGGCCTTCTTGGCCGCCGGCTTCGCGGCGGAGTTCTTTTTGGCAGGCGTCTTCTTGGCGGGCTTCTCGCCGGCCTTCTTCGGTGGGCTGTCCGCCACGTGTCCTCCTGGAGTCTGCACAGCAGGTTAACCCATGTAGTTACTCCTGAGCAGGGCTTTTCTGTGCTTTACTTGGCACCTGATCAGCGTCGACGGGGGTCACGGAACGGTGCGGGTGTGATGTCAGCCGGTCTTTCCGGCCGATACGTGGGCCGGGTGGGAGCCCTTGCGGTGGCCCTCGGCGTCGGCGGCATCCTCGCGCCCGCGACCGCCTCCGCCGACGAGGCCCCGAGTCGGCCCTCGCACGGCGCCCACGCGACGGACCGGGGAGTCGCGCCGCGGGCCGCCACTGACCGCACATCGCCGCAACGTCCGACGGCGGCCGCCGCATCACGCGCGCCACGATCTCAGGCCGGTAGCACCGCCCGCGGCGCGTCGATGGCGTCGGCGCCGAATCCGTTCGTGACCCGTCCTGTTCGCCGTGCCGACCCGACCGCCCCGGTTGCGCTCCCGATGGCGTGGGCCTCCGCGGCGGTGACCCGGCGTGAGTACTCGGGCGCGGCGAGGGTGGCCGCACCGGCTGCAGCCACCGTGGTCGCGAGCGCGGTCGCGACTCCTGACCCTGTCGCCGCCGCACCCGCAGTGAATGCCGCGATCTCGGTTGCCTCGATCCTTGATCCGCTGATCTCCGCGGCGGCCGAATACTTCGTCCGCCAGTACTTCCCGGACTCCCGGTGGGCCCCGCTGGTCGGTCATGTCGCACCGATCGTCGTCGACGGCCTGGCCGACTGGATCTTCAACGGCACCGTCTCACCCGAAGTCGACCGGCTGGCCAGCGATCCCGTTGTGCTCCAGGCGATCTCGGACATCGTCGCGATACCGTTCGCGGGCACAGGCGTCTCCGCCGAAGCGGGCCGCGCCGTCGGCAACGCCGCCGCCACCTGGGTCAACCTCGCCTTCAGCGGAACGCAGGGCGAGCCGCTTCGCGGCTACTTCGACACCCTGCTCAACAGCCTGCCCGGACTCCCCAGCGGATGGGACACTGCACGCCTGCTTTTCGAGCTCGCCGTCGGCACCTACACCTTCGACCAACTGATCGACGATCAGCTCGGCACACCGCTGCAGACCGGTATCAGCACATTCCTGGCCACCCCGGGCGTGCAGCTCGCACTGTCGAACGCGACCGCGGGCGCCGTCTCGGTGCTGCTCGGCAACACCGGTCCGTCATGGGACCCGTCGGCCACCCGATCCGTCGGCGTCCCGGCACTCGTCGGGGAGGGCGTCGGCCAAGCGGTCGCTGTGGCCCTGCTGGGAGACCAACCGGACGCCGCGAACCTGCGCAGCACAGTGGGCGACATCGTGACCCGGCTGATGAACAATCCCGCCCTGGGCGACGCGGCGGCACGCACCGTGGAGACGACGCTGGCCACGCTGCTGGCCCAGCCCGAGATCAGGGACGCCGTCGCCATCAGTGCCGCCAATGCGGTGCGGGCCTTCTTCGCGGTGCCCCAGGTCCCGGTCCCGACCCTGCAGAACGCGATCGGAACCACGGTCACCAACAGCGTCGGCGCGCTGCTGACCGACACCCGGGTGATCGCGGCCGTCGGCCGGACCCTCCGCGACGTGCTCACCGGACTGACGAGCAACTCGGCGGTCCAGAACCTGATCGGCAGGGGCCTCACTGCTTCTCTGGGTGACGGCGTCGGTCAGGCTGTCGTCGAATTCCTCGCCACCCCCGGATTCAGCGACTCCCTGGCGACGGCACTCGGCACCATCCCGACGAATCTTCTCGGCCCGCAGGAGGTCAGGGTCGCCGTCGCAGCTGCCCTGGGCCGGCTCGCCCGGGACCTCACCGCCGGTGTCCCGTTCAGCGACGCGATCGCACCCGTGCTCACGTCGCTGCGCGACGACCCGGCCGTGCCGAACGCCATCGGAACCACCGTCAGCGGCAGCGTCAGCGCGCTGCTGGCCGACACCCAGGTCATCGCGGGCGCGGGCAGGGCCTTCCGCGACGTGTTCGCCGGACTGACGAGTGATCCCGCCGTCCGCGCCCTGATCGGTGAGGTGTTTGCCGTTCCGCTGGGCAATGCCGCCGGCCAGGCCGTCGTCAATCTGTTGGCCACAACAGGATTCCGGGACGGACTCGCACAGGCGCTGGGCAACATCCCCATGAATCTGCTTGGCCCGGAGGATGTTCGGACGGCATTCGCCGCAGCCTTCGGCCAACTCGCCCGCGACGTCACCGCCGGCGTTCCGCTCGGCGACGCGACGGGGCCGGTGCTCACCGCGCTGCTGGACAACCCGACCGTGCGGCGCGCGTTCGGGTCGACCGCCACCCTGCTGGCGATCGACGTGATCAACAATCTGGCCACCTTTGCCGACGTCGCCGTCGAGGAACCGACCAGCCGCGCGCTGGCGACCTATGTGGGAACCGCGGTCACCGGCTTCCTGAACTATCCCGGCATCACCACCGTCCTCACCGACACCGTGGACGTCGTGGTCACCAACGCGGTCAACGGCACGGATCCCGGCAGTGCGCTCTACGATCTGCAAACCAACCCCACCTACCGGGCTGCGCTGGGAGCGACGATCCCGAATCTGGTCGGCTCAGTGTTCGGCGACAGTGCGCTGCGGCGGTCCATCGGCCAGCTGGCGTCGGTCGGCGTCGTCGAACTCATGCGCGGCGCCGGTGTCGACGTCCCGATCCTCAACGTGGCGGTCGGCCAGGCGGCCTACGCCGCCGTCACGTCGCTGCTGGCCGACACACAGGTCGCCCAACTGGTGAGCACGCTGGCGATCGGGGCGCTGAGCGCGACACCCAACGGCGTGTTGGTCGACACCGCGCTGCACGCAGTGCTGACCGAGTTCGGCCTGCAGGCAGCGATCGGCTTCGCGCTCGGCAGGGGAGTGGGCGCACTGTTCGGCGACAACGTCTTCGCGACGGCCTTCGGTGAGGTGACCGGAGCGGCTGCGACGCTCGTCATCGCCGCGGTAGCCGGCATCACCCGTTTGTTCGTGGGCGACTTCGCTCCACCGGCGGCGGCGTCGATCGACACGGGTCGCTTCTTCATCACCCTGCCGGTGGCTGCGAACGCCTGACACCGCAACGTCTCTGCGGCACAATCGTTCTCATGGCGAACTACACCTACCGCTGCGCCGACCATGGCCCCGCCGACCACAGCTACCCGGTGGGCACCGCACCGCAACAGGCCGACTGCCCGGACTGTGGCGCACCGGCCAAGCGGGTGTACTCCTCGCCGATGCTGTCGGCGGTGGACGGCAAACGGATGGGCCTCATCGACTCCACGCATGCCTCTGCCGACTCACCCGAGGTGGTGACGTCCATCCCGCGCGGTGGGCGGATCAACAGCCGGCCCACACCGATGGCGCCGCCGGACCCACGGTTGCAAAAACTGCCCCGGCCCTGAGAAGGACCGGGGCAGTTTTCCTCCCCTCCCGCTTACGTCACTTCCAGGGGTAGGGCGCCCACTTCTTGTGGTTCTTCCACAGTGACTTCGGCACCGCCTTGCCGCCCTTGACCTTCGGCACCGGGCCGGGGCCGGGCCGCACGTCGATGTCGAAGATCGCGGTCGGCAGGTACACCGTCGAGCACGCGTTGGGAATGTCGACCACACCGGAGAGCCGGCCCTCGATGGGCGCGGTGCCCAACACCATCAGCGCCTGGATCCGGCTGTAGCCGAACTTCTCCAGGTAGTCGATGGCGTGCAGGCAGGCCCGCTGATAACCGAGGAACGGATCGAGGTACTTCTGCTCGTCGTCGAGGGTCACCGAGGTCCCGGAGAACGCCAGCCACTGGCTGAACTGCGGATCGGTGGTGCCGGGCATGAAGATCGCGTTCTCGCCGACGCCGTACTTGGCCATGCCGTCC
This sequence comes from Mycobacteriaceae bacterium, assembly GCA_029979305.1. GTDB lineage: Bacteria > Actinomycetota > Actinomycetes > Mycobacteriales > Mycobacteriaceae > Mycobacterium. Next base: position 4,631 of record JAPOHV010000194.1, read on the forward strand.
TTGATGACGTCAACACCGAGCACCATGTAGCCGCCCATCTCGATGGCGCCGCAGAACGTGATCTCGCCGTCACCCTGGGAGA
>JAPOHV010000093.1 GCA_029979305.1 Mycobacteriaceae bacterium
ATCATAGGAACCGTTGCGCCACAGGCGAACACCAGGATGTCACTGTTCTCCAGCAGCGGCTTGTACTCCGGCTCGCGGCCGATGCCCATCTCGAATTCGTAGTCGCCCTCGTAGTTGGTGTAATCCAATAATTCCGAGGCGCGCACCGTGCGCACCTCCGAGCACAGGCCCATCAGCGTCATCGGGAACAGGTCGTTGGCGAAGCCCGGGTCGATCCCGGTGGTGAAGCAGGAGGACCCGCCGGTTGCGCACGCCTCGGTGATGGGGTTGATCCAGTTCGGCGGGTTCAGGCGCATCTTCGGCCACACCCACGGCGTCATCGCCGTCGAGCAGACGTCGATACCGGCCCGCAGGAACCGGCCGATCAGGTCGATGTTGGCGTCGGCGTGGGCGGCGGTGGGGCCGTAGTGCACCAGTGCGTCGGGGCGCAGCGCGACCAGCGCGTCGACGTCGTCGGTAGCCGTCAGCCCGACCGGGTCGATACCGCAGATCTCCCCGACATCCAGCCCGACCTTGTCGGGGTTGTTGACGCCGACCCCGACCAGGTCGAACTCCGGATGCTTGAGCACCTCGGGGATGACCATCTTCCCGACGAATCCGGTTCCGTAGACGACGACGCGCTTGGTCATATCAGCGAGATGCCTTCGTGCGCAAAGTGTATCGGCGTTCGGCGTACTCCAGATCATCGCGCCAGAGCCTAGCCGCCATCAGCTTCATGATGGGTCGCAACAACGGGGCGGCGCGCAGCGAGTACTGGAAGCCGGTTCGGTCGGACTGGGCGATCACCGCCTCGATCACCGCCGTGCGGGGGCGTCCGTCGGGTCCGTCGCCCATCGGCGTCGCGTGCGTCTCGACCACGCTGCCCACACCCTGACCCTCCACGATGTGCATGACGATCGTGCGCGGTTCGGGCACGCTGAATTCGGCGATGACGGGCATACCGAGCCGGCCGAGGTGGAAGGTCACCGAGGTCTGGAACACGTCGGAGTTCTCGTCGGCGTCGACCGGCGGGGCGCTGAGCACCTCCAGCTGGGCGAAGGAATACGGGTGGAACCAGGCGCCGTGCCAGGGATCCAGCCTGTTGGCGATGACGTCCTGCGGTTCGCACGCTCCCTCCATGCGCGCCACGGCCGCCAGTTGCGGCCCGGTGGGGCGCACCGGCAGCACCGGGGCGTCCAGCGGCGGCTCGCCGCCCCCCTTGTCCAGCCGCACCCAGACCAGCACGCCGTCGTCGTGCGCGGGCAACGGCTTCCAGCCGAACTCGCGGCCACCCTCGAGTCGCAGCCCGTGCCACGGACAGATCAGTCCGCCGCACACCACCTTGCCGGTGGCCAGGTCCGCCCCCAGGTGCGGACACGAGGCGGGGCCGACACGCAGCGCCCCCGCCTGATCGCGCCAGGCGACGATCTCGACTCCGGCGACCGTCGTCCCGAACGGCCGGTCGCCACGCACGTCGGTGCTGGCGCCGAACACGAACCAGTTGCCGCTCGGCCGGCGCAGTGCGCGTTGCAGGGCCGCGTCGATGATGGCCGGCTCAGCCTGCCGGTAGGTGGGCGCCTGGTTCGCCCAGTCCGGCTTCGGAAGAACCTGCATCGGTGAGTCTTTCGGCATCCGCTCGGCCAGCCGGTCCCACAGGTCCATCAGCGCGCGCCTTTCTCTGCAAGCCGCCGCAACAGCGGCGACCGGCCGTGAACCGGCACCGTGTGCAGGGTATGCCCGCTCACCCCCCAGCCCTCGAGCAGCCGGTTCGCCGCCGACCAGCCGGTGGTGGCGGCCCGTTCCATCAAGGCTACCGGCAGGTCGATGCGGATTCCGTCGCCGGCAAGGGCGAGCCCGGGCACCGGAGTGCCGACGGTGGGGCGCTGGGCGAAGGAGCCCGGCGAGAACAGTGGGCAGTCCTGCTTGAACAGGATGCGCTCTGCGACGATCCCGGCGTGGGCGGTTTCCGGATACAGCTGGTGCAGTCGCGCGAGCATCCTCTCCCGCAGTCCGGTGAATGGTGGGGTGTCGGTGACCGAGTAGGCGTGCACCTCGACCACCGAACCGCCGTGTTCGCGGGCCCACTGCGCCGCTTGCCGCTCGTAGCTGCTGACCACGCTGATGTTGTCCACCGGTTCCAGCCCGCCGGTGCCCAGGAACGCCGCCCGGTCGGCGGCCACCGGGGCGTCCAGCCAGAGCCGCTGCACCACGAACGGCGGGGCCACCTGCATGTCGGCCACCCGTTGCCGCCACCCGTCGTCGCCGAGACCCGGCGACGCGGCGACGAGGCGCTGCAGCCCGGCCACATCGACGGCCAGCACGACACCGTCGGCGTCGGTGGTCCGCCCGTCGGCGGTGTTGACCCGCAGTCGCTTGGGTCCACCCACCACGACCGACTCGACGGACAACCCGGTGCGCAGTGCTACCCCCAGTCCGGTCAGATACTCCCCCAACGGATTCCACAGCGCGGTGTCGAAGTTGGAGTCCGCGACGTCGAAGACAAGACCCTCGCTGGAACCCAGGAAGTAGATGTGGAACATCGCCGCAAGCTCGTCTGCCTACAGTTCCTCCTGACCGGCGAAGAAGCTACGCGCGAACACCTCGAAGGCCAGGTGGCGTGCCGCCTTCGGGAAGTTGATCTCGTCGAGGAAGGTTCCGGCGTCGCGGTCGTCGAGTTGCTCGTAGATCCCGGGGACACTGACCGCGACCAGTGGGGCCACGGCCCTGGCGTCGACCCGGACCAGATCCTGGAACCGGAAGGTCGGACTGCGCAACGCGAAGACGATCGCGTTCCACGGCGGGCGCTTCGGCAGACCGCGGAAGGTGTCGCGGCGGCCCTGACCGTCGACCAGCGGGTAATCCTCCACCGGCTTGAGCCGCGACAGGGTGGGGTCACTGCGGCGCAACAGTTCCCGAAGGTTGTAGTACTGCCGGAAGAAGGCGTGGAAACCGCGGTTGTTGGCGAGCTCGGTGCCGTCCTCGAGCCGCTCGGTCCAGCCGGCCACCCTGCCGCCGAGGTTCGGTTCGCGTTCCAGAACCTCCACCGACACGCCACGTTCGGCAAGCCCGGTGGCGGCTGCCAGTCCGGCGATCCCGCCGCCCACGACCACCACATGCGGACGCTCGGCCAGCGCGCTTGCGTCCGGCAGTCCGGGCCGGCCGGGGTGGCTGACGCTGCGCGGATCCTTCATCGGGGCGCCTCACCGATGAAGGTGTGGACGATGCCGCGCTGCCAGCCCGGCACGGTCTCACTGTGAACACCGGTGAAACCGGCTGCGGACAACCGACTTTGAAACCGCGTCGCACCGTCGAAGGTGTTGACACTGCGCCACAGGTGGCGGTAGAGCGTGCTGTCCCCGGTCTTGCGCCAACCCGCCGGGATGATGATGCCCCAGCAGACCGCGTTCCAGACCGCGCGCGCCGATCGGGAGTCGGCCACCGAGTACTCGTGCAACGCCAGTGGGGCGCCCGGCCGGAGCATGGCCATGAACCGGCGCAGCTGGGCCTCCGGGTCGGCGAGATTGCGGATCAGGTAGGCGGCCAGGATCCCGTCGAACTCGCCATCGGTGAACTCCTCGATCGGCGAGTGCACGAATCTGACGTTGTCCGGCCAGGACTTCGCCGCGGCCTGCTCGAGCATGCCCGCCGACGCGTCGACGCCGATGATCTGTGCGTGCGGCGCGGCTTCCAACAACGCGGCGGTGGAAGCGCCGGTGCCGCATCCCGCGTCGAGCAGTCGCAACCCCCGGCCGCCGTCGGGAATCCGCATGCGCCGCGCGGAGATTCGAAGATGGTCGTGATAGCCGGGGTTGGCCCCCACCAACGCGTCATACGCCGCTGCGCCGCCGTCGAACGCCCCGGGCACTTCCGCCCTGGGCAGACCGAACCTGGGCAGCCCGCCCCTCGACGGTGTTCCAGACATCAGCGCTCCGAGCCGGTGCCGTCACGGGCGGTGCGCTTCCGGCCCTGCCGCTCCCAGAGCAGCAGCACCGCAGTCACCAGTGCCCAGCCGAACAGGAAGTCTTCGACGGGAATGTCCCACGGGAAACGGATCCCCGAGGTGTGCTGCTCGTCGTAGATCACAATCGGCGCCGACAGTTTCGTCAGCCAGCCGTCGACGGGCACTTGGAAACCCAGCACGATCACCATCGATATCCAGTAGGCGGGCTTGCGGAACAGCCCGGTGTGCAGTACGGCCAATTCCAGCACAGCCACCACTACGACGGAGATGACGGCCGGCAGCGTGTAGCCCAGGCCGGTCATCGGTCGGCCTCGTCGCGGCGGCGGCGCAGCCGGGCAAGCATTGCCGGCCCGCTGCTGATGGCGTTGTAGGTCAGCAACCCGCACAGCGGGATGACGATGAAGAACAGCATCTCCTCCACTGGCATGAACGGCACGTTGATGCCGCTGATGTAGCGGGGGTTGTAGTGCCACACGTCCAGCACGATCGCCACCGCGTCCCACACCAGGAACACCGCGAGCACCGGCACCAGCGAGCGCAGCAGCCGCACCGGTTGGCGGTACACGCCGTCGCCGAACAACTCCAGCGGCAGTGTGATCAGCAGGCACCCGCCGAGCAGCAGCAGGTATTGCCAACGTTCCATCGAACCGACCAGTCAGGCGGCCGTTGACCGGCGGGCCCGCCTCGCCCGCACCAGTCCACCGGTGAATACCTGTACCCGCCGGCCCATGCCGACCGAGGCGCGCTGGCTGAAGACGGCGAAGTCGATGTCCTCGATGCGGTCAAGAATCTCCGAGTAGAGGGTGAAGGCCGCCGTCACACAGGGCCTGGACTGCGGAGCCAGCAGGGCGATCGCCTTGTGCGCCTCGCGGTATTCCGCCCGGGTGACCGCATGCTGGGCGGCCAGCGCCTGACGCACCCGCGGGTCGGTGCGCTGGTTGTCGTGGCACCAGGTCAGCAGTTCGCGGTCCACCCCGAACGCTGCCAGTTCGTCGGCGGGCAGGTAGACCCGGTTTCGTTCCAGGTCCTCATTGACGTCGCGCAGGAAGTTGGTCAGCTGAAACGCCCGGCCGAGCGCCTCGGCGCCGGGCTCGGCGTCGGCCTGCGGCCCCACGGTGCCCAGGATGGGCAGCATCTCCAGTCCGATCACCTCAGCCGACCCGCGCATGTAGCGGTTGAGCGCCGGACGGTCCGGGTAGTCGGTGACGGTCAGGTCCATCCGCATCGAGGCAAGGAACTCGTCGAACAGGCCCAGCGGGATGCGGTAGGTGCGGGCGGTGTGCAGTACCGCGGGCAACACCGGCTCGGCGGCGACATCGGTGTCGTCACCGCGCAGGAAGCGTGACGCCAGTTGCTCCAGCCGCGCTTCGCGGTCGGCGACTGTGGCGTCGGACTGCAGGTCGTCGAGAATGTCGTCGGCGTAGCGGGCGAACCCGTAGAGCGCGTGGACAGCCGGGCGCTGCGAGGGCGCCAGCAGCCGGGTGGCCAGGAAGTAGGTGCGTCCGTGCTCGGCGTTGAGACGCCGGCAGTAACGGTAGGACTCTCGCAGGCGTTCGTCGGTGATCCCGGCGGCGTGCAACTCGGTATTGATCATGCGCTACCCACCCTAACCCCGGCCTCCCGGCGCCGAACTGCTGGTGATCGTCCGTCGGCTCGATCGGTCTCCGACCGGCCCGGTGACGCGTTCGGCCGCCAGCCGCCCGGACAGCAGCGCCGTCGGCACCCCCACCCCCGGAACCGTCGACCCGCCGGCCAGGACGGCGTTGTCGACGCCGCGCACCAGGTTGGCCGGCCGGAACGGTCCGGTCTGGGAGAAGGTGTGCGCCAGCGCGAACGGGGTGCCCGCCGTCATGCCCTGGCGGGCCCAATCCGCGGGTGTGACGACGTCGAGGATGTCGGCATCGCGGTCCAGCCCGGGCAGCAACCGCTCGGCGGCGCATGCCAGCACCTCCCGGGCGTAGCTGTCGCCCCGGACGGCCCAGTTGACGGTGCCGGCGTCGAGATTCGGACACGGGGCGAGCACGTAGAGCAGGTCGCGCCCCGGCGGGGCCAGGGTCGGGTCTCCGGCGGTGGGCCTGGTGACCAGGATCGAGGGGTCGCTCATCAGCACACCGTCGCGGATGATCTCGTCGAAGGTCTGCGACCACTTCGCCCCGAAGCTGATGTTGTGGTGCTCCAGGGCGGTTCCCACCGACGGCACGCCGACATGCATCACCACCGCCGAAGGCGCCGGGCGCATCTTGATCGGCCGTCGCGGGGTGCGGCCCAGCAGCTGGTAGGTCAGCGGCAGTTCGGTGGTGAGAACCACTGCGTCGCAGGCGATCCGGTCACCCGAGTCGGTGCACACCGCGCTCACCCGGGAACCCGACCGCTCGAGTTTGGTCACAGCGGACCGGTAGCGGAATTGCACCCCGGCGTCGGCGGCAGCGGCGGCCATGGCCTCGGGGACGGCCCGCATGCCGCCGCGCGGGAAGTACACCCCCGCGACGGTGTCCATATAGGCGATCACCGCGTACGCGGCCAGCGCATGCTGGGGCGGCACGCCGGCGTAGAGCGCCTGGAAGGTGAAGATCCGCTGCACCCGCTCGTCGTGGATGAACCGGCTGACCATCTTCTCCCACCCGCGGAATCCGCCGATGGCGGCCAGCCGGGCAAGTTTCGGGGTCAGCAGCGACAGCGGGGAGGAGAAGTTCGAACCGATGAAGCCCTCGATCTCGAGCTCGTAGAGCTCGGTGAGCCACTGCCGCAGCCGCCGGTATCCGGCTGCTTCGCCCGGTCCGGCGAACGCCTCGATGGCCGCCGTCATCGCGTCGGCGTCGGTGTGCACGTCCAGCGTGCTGCCGTCGGCGAATGACGCCCGGTAGGCCGGGTCGAGCTTGAGCAGCTCCAGGTAATCGCCCATCGAGGCGCCGACGGCGTCGAAGGCCTCCTCGATGATGTCGGGCATGGTCAGCACGGTGGCACCGGTGTCGATCCGGTAGCCCCGGATATCGGCCTGCCCGACCCGCCCGCCGGGGAAGCCGTGGCGCTCGACGACGGTCACCGAGCGGCCCTGGCCGGCGAGTTGCATGGCGGTTGACAGGCCGGCAAGTCCGGCTCCGACCACGACGACGTGGTCGGTGGCCCCGGGAACGGTACGCATCAGTTGGTCTCCTTGCCTCAGGTGGTCCGCATCGTGCACACCGCGGCCATATCGGCCAGCGCGGAGCGCACCCAGTCGTCGATCCGGTCATCGGTGATGTGCTCGATGGCGGCGGCCACCCGCTCGGCGATCAGATCCTCGATCCGAGCAGGCGCCCCGGTCGCCACGATCAGCGTGCGCCAGTGCGCGATGTCGGAGTCGTCGAGGGCCTCGGCGCTCATCAACTCGGCGAACTCGCGGCGCACCGAGGTGTCGGCCATGCGCTGCGCCGCGACCACCACGCTGGTGGCTTTTCGCTCGGCGAGGTCGCCACCCGCGGGCTTGCCCGTCAGCGCCGGTGAACCGAAGACCCCGAGCATGTCGTCGCGCATCTGGAACGCCTCGCCCAACGCGGTGCCGTACGCGCCGAGGACGTCGATCAGGTGGTCGCAACCGGCCATCGCCGCGCCGATCTCCAACGGCCGCCGGACCGTGTAATTGCCCGACTTGCGGCGCGCCACGTCGAGCACGGTGTCCAGGTCGGGCAGTGCTCCGGCGTCATTGGCCACATCGGCACACTGACCGACGGCCAACTCGATCCGCATCGCGTCGTAGTGCGGCCAGGCGCGGGACAGCTGCTGCTGGGCGACCCCGCTCTCCCGCATCATCTGCTCGGCCCACACCAGGCACAGGTCGGACAGCAGAATCGCTTGGGCGGCGCCGAATCGCTGCGCGCAGCCGGACAGCCCGCGATCGCGGTGCCACCGCCCGAACCGCACGTGCGCGGCGGGCCGGCCGCGGCGCAGCGCGGAGTCGTCCATGACGTCGTCCTGCAGGAGCGCGAAGGCGTGAAGCAGTTCCAGGCCCGCCGAAGCCCGCAACGCCGCCTCGTTGGCTTCGAGGTCGGCACCGCCGCCGCACAACCAGCCGAGGTACATGAAGGTCGAGCGCAGGCACTTGCCTCCGTCGACGAAGGAGACCAGGACGTCTGCGGCGATGTCGACACCGGTGCGCGCCAGCGCCGGCGCACACCGGGTCGCCACGAAATCGGTCAGCTCGGCGAGGGTCCGCCGCCGAACACCGTTGCGCCAGATCTCGAACTCCGGGCCGGGCGGTGTCACCGCCAGGACCGGGCTGTCGAGACCCCCGCCGTCAGGCGATGCGGCATCCGTCGCACGCACAATTCGCTCCTGTTCACCGGGGCCCCCGAACCCCATCCTCCGGTCCGGTTCCACACCGCCCTCACCGTCAATTGAAGACGACGCCGCCCCGAAGCGCCCGTCGAGGTCCCTCATGGTCACCCCCGCGTAATGTTTGCCGGGGCGGTTCTAGCTGCGATTTTCCGGGCCGCCAGCAGGTCAGCGCCACGAACGGAGGCAGATGGGTCAGCTGAGCGGAAAGGTCGCCCTCATCACCGGTGCGTCCTCGGGACTGGGCGCGGCGGTCGCCGAACTGTTCGCCGAGCGGGGCGCGACGGTGTTCGGCATCGCCCGCGACACCGCCCGGATGTCGACGGTGTTCGAATCCGTGCCGGGTGGGGCGTTCGCCTCCGTCGACATCACCGACCCGCAGGCCTGCCGTGATGCGGTGACGGAGTGCGTCGAGCGGTTCGGCCGCCTCGACGTGCTGGTCAACGCTGCGGGATTCCACCAGATGCGCCACACCGCCGAGGTGGCCGACGACGATTGGGCCTACGACATCGCCGCCAACCTCTCAGGCCCGTTCTACCTGTGTCGCGCCGCGCTGCCGCACCTGCTGGAGGCCGGCGGCAACATCGTCAACGTGGCCTCCGTGGCGGGACTGGAAGGCGAGGTCTACTCGGCCGGTTACTGCGCCGCCAAACACGGACTGGTCGGTCTGACCCGCGCGCTGGCGGTCGAGTACACCCGAGATCGGTTGCGGGTCAACGCGGTTTGCCCCGGCGGGATGCTCACCCCGCAGGTCACCGATTTCGACGCGCCCGAGAACGCCGACTACAAACTGATCATGCGGATCGCCGCCCCGCGCGGACTGATGGCCCCGCACGATGTCGCCACGGTGATCGCTTTTCTGGCCAGTGACGACGCCGCGGCCGTACACGGCGGGGTCTTTCCCGTCGATAACGGCAAGCTGGCCGGATGACTACTGGGCGCTGTTCTGCAGCACGCCCGCCATGTCCGGGCAGTAGGTGCTGACCGCGGCGCCGAGGAACTGCGCCACCTGGGTCTGGCTGGTGTCGCGCGCCAGGTTCTTGGCGATGAACGCCACCGACGCATAGGCGTCGGAATCGACCCCGCGGGCGAGCCGCTTGCAGGTGATCTTGCCCAGCCAGGCGTTGTAGTCGCGCGCTCCGTAGATGCCGTAGCCGCGCAACTGGTTGGCGAAGTCGATGTCTGGGTCGGCCTGCGCCGGCGGAGCCCCGGCGATCGCCGCCGCCACCGCCGCCGCTGCCAGTGCGATGCGTCCCGGAAAGGTCATAGCTTCGGATTGTAGGCCGAACAGTTACATGAGCTAATCTCTTGGTCGGTGTTCGTTCCAGTGTCCCGGGGAAGCCAATGGTCAAGCTGCTGAAGCGCAGGGGCGCCTCGGGCGGCGTGGTGATCCCGGTGACCGAGAACAACGCCTCCAACCGCCACGTCGGCGCCCACCCCGCCATCCCGCGGTTCATCCGGCTGTTCTCGGTGCCGATCCTGCTGGCCTGGCTGGCGCTGGTGGTGGTGCTCAACACGAGCATCCCGCAGCTGGAGGTCGTCGGGCAGATGCACTCGGTGTCGCTGGCCCCCGACGACGCCCCCTCGCTGCAGGCGATGAAGCGGGTCGGCCAGGCCTTCGAGGAATTCGACTCCAACTCCTCGGCGATGATCGTGCTCGAGGGCGACGAACCGCTCGGCGACGCCGCCCACGACTACTACGACGAGTTACTCGCCACCCTGCGCGCCGATACCCGGCACGTCCAGAACATTCAGGATTTCTGGGGCGACCCGCTGACCGCGGCCGGGGCGCAGAGCGCCGACGGCAAGGCCGCCTACGTCCAGCTTTATCTGGCCGGAAACCAGGGCGAGACGCTGGCCAACGAGTCGGTGCAGGCGGTGCGCGACGCGGTGACCAGGATGCCGCCGCCGCCGGGGGTCAAGGTCTACGTCACCGGACCGGCGGCCATGGTCTACGACCAGCACCACGCCGGAGACAAGGGCGTCCAGAAGATCACCGCGGTCACGCTGATCGTCATCTTCGTGATGCTGCTGCTGGTCTACCGCTCCATCGTCACCGTGGTGCTGGTGCTGATGATGGTCTTCATCCAATTGGCCGCCGCCCGCGGCATCGTGGCGTTCCTCGGGTTCCACGACGTCATCGGGCTGTCGACGTTCGCGGTGAACCTGCTGACCACCATGGCGATCGCCGCGGCCACCGACTACGTCATCTTCATCATGGGCCGCTACCACGAGGCCCGATTGGACGGCGAGGATCGCGAAACCGCCTTCTACACCATGTATCACGGCACCGCACATGTGATTCTCGGCTCCGGGCTGACCATCGCCGGCGCGACGTTCTGCCTGCACTTCACCCGGCTGCCCTACTTCCAGAGCCTGGGTGTGCCACTGGCCATCGGGATGCTGATCGCGGTGGTCGCCGCGCTGACGATGGCCCCGGCGATCCTCACCATCGGCAGCCACTTCGGTCTGTTCGACCCCAAGCGCAAGATGAAGACCCGGGGCTGGCGGCGGGTCGGCACGGCCGTGGTGCGTTGGCCGGGGCCGATCCTCATCGCGTCCATGGCGCTGGCCCTGGTGGGCCTGCTGGCACTGCCGTCCTACGTCAACAGCTACAACGACCGCGAATACCTGCCGCCCGACCTCGCGGCCAACCAGGGCTACCAGGCCGCCGACCGGCACTTCCCGCAGGCCCGGATGAACCCGGAAATGCTGATGATCGAAACCGACCACGACGTACGCAACCCGGCGGACATGCTCGTCGTCGACAAGATCGCCAAGAACATCTTCCACATCCCCGGCGTCGGCCGGGTCCAGGCGATCACCCGCCCGCAGGGCACCCCGATCGAGCACACCTCGATCCCGTTCATCATCAGCATGTCCGGCGCCACTCAGCAGCTGAACATGTCCTACATGCAGGACCGCATGAAGGACATGCTGAAGATGGGTGACGACATGCAGGTCACCATCAACACGATGCAGGGCATGTACAGGCTGATGTCGGAACTCAACGACGTCACCCACGACATGGTCGGCAAGACCAAGCAGATGGTCGAGGACACCAACCAGAT
>JAPOHV010000089.1 GCA_029979305.1 Mycobacteriaceae bacterium
CCCCGAAAGGTCGACAGCGCGCTCGAGCGCATTCTCGCCGCGGCAGGCCCGCAGCCGACGACGGTTGTCGTCCTCGGTTGTGACGTGGGTGACGAAACCTCGGTCGCGGAGTTCTTCAGCCAGATCGCTCGCGTCGACCACGTGATCCACAGTGCCGGTGTGTCTCCCAACACCGCCTTCTTCGATCAGACCGGGCACGAGTGGGACACGGTGCATCACGTCAACACCACAGGCGCTTTCCTGGTCACCAAATACGCGGCCCTGGCGATGGAGCAGAACCCGCTGCGAGAAGATTTCCGCGGCCGGATCCTGCTGATCACCTCGACCAACGGGATCAACAGCCAAGACCCGGTTTCAGCCCACTACGACTCGTCGAAAGCGGCGGCCAACATGTTGGTCCGCACGGCCGCCGAGCGGCTGGCAGAGATGCAGATCTGTGTCAACGGTCTGGCCCCTGGCTGGATCAACACCGAAATGAATGCCTCCTTGCCCCCCGATCTTCGGGAGCGGGAGTCGGCCAAGCTCTGGATGCGTCGCTGGGCCGAGCCCGAGGAGGTGGCGCGCTGCGCTGCCCATCTGCTGACGATGCCCTATCTGATGGGGCAGGTGGTGATGGTCGACGGCGGCTACCGCTGATGTGGCGCGCATCACAGCCATCCAAACGTTGTCGTGCTCCGAATGGCTACCTGAAACGCCAGTAGGCCGGCCGCCGCGGCGGTTCGGCCATGACTCAAAGGGGAAGTCCTTGCCCATCCACAGATCCTTACTCGTCGCAACAGGTCTGGCGGCCACCGCCGCGTTGACGATCGCCGGCTGCTCGACGACCACCAAAGAAGCGGAGAAGGCGGGTAGCAGCGCGATGTCCACGGCCTCTTCGGCCGCGTCTTCCGCCGGTTCGGCGGCGTCCTCGGCTGTCACTTCGGCGATGGGCGCACCCGCTGCGACTGACCTGATCGGCTCCGGCTGCGCGGGGTACGCGGAGAAGGTGCCCAGCGGGCCGGGTTCGGTCGCGGGTCTGGCCAAAGACCCGGTTGCCACGGCCGCCTCCAACAGCCCGGTGCTCTCCACGCTGTCCTCGGCGCTGTCGGGCAAGCTCAACCCCAAGGTCAATCTGGTTGACACCCTCAACACCGGCGAATACACCGTCTTCGCGCCCACCGACGAGGCGTTCGCCAAGATCGACGCGGCCACACTGGAGAAGCTCAAGACCGACGCCGATCTGTTGACCTCGATCCTGACCTATCACGTCGTGTCAGGCCAGGCCGGCCCTGACAAGGTCGCCGGCGAGCACAAGACGTTGCAGGGCGCCTCGGTGACGGTCACCGGCTCGGGCAACGACCTCAAAGTCGGCGACGCGGGGCTGGTGTGCGGCGGCATCAAGGCGAGCAACGGGACGCTCTACCTGATCGACACCGTGCTGATGCCTCCGGCCACGGCCTCGACCGCGGCGAGTCCGACGCCGTAGCTCACGCCCGCCGCCCCCCGGTGGCTTGCCAGTAAGCTCTGCGCCGTGGAACTCAACGGAGCAAGTGCAATCGTCACCGGTGGGGCGTCGGGTATCGGGGCCGCCACCGCGCGTCAACTCGCCGACCTCGGCGCCCGGGTCGTCATCGCCGACATGCAGGCCGAACGCGGGCAGGCGCTCGCCGCGGAGATCGGCGGGGTGTTCGTCCCTGTCGACGTCACCAACACCGAGCAGATCATCGACGCGGTCAACACCGCGATGGACCTCGGGCCGCTGCGCGCGCTGGTCAACTCCGCCGGGGTGGGCTGGGCTCAGCGCACCATCGGCAAGGACGGCGAGTTCGCCTCGGCCCACGACCTCGAGACCTACAAGAAGGTCATCGCGATCAACCTGGTCGGCACCTTCGACTGCATCCGCATCGCGGCCACCGCGATGAGTCGGCTCGAACCCACCGCCACCGGGGAGCGCGGCGCGATCGTGAACATGACCAGTGTCGCTGCGTTCGACGGGCAGATCGGCCAAGCGGCGTATTCGTCGTCCAAGGGCGGTGTCGTGGGGCTGACCCTGCCGGTGGCCCGCGATCTCGCCGCCGTCGGGATCCGGGTCAACACCGTGGCGCCGGGCCTGATCGACACCCCGATCTACGGTGAGGGCGAGGCCTCGGAGGCTTTCAAAGCCAAGCTGGGCCAGTCGGTGCTGTTCCCGCATCGCCTCGGCAAGCCGGAGGAACTGGCCTCGATGGTCATCGAACTGATCACCAACTCCTATATGAACGCCGAGGTGGTCCGCGTCGACGGCGGCATCCGGATGCCGCCCAAGTAGCTTCAGGGCTCAACCCTCGACCTGGGACCTGATCCACTCCAGGTTCGCCTGCATGTTCGTCTGCCAGTCGGCGAGGCGGCGAGCGACGATGCGAGCTTCTTTATCGGGCTGGGCGGCGATCGGGATACTCAGCCCCGAGGGGGCCGGTCCCATCCGGCCCCATTGCCGGATCAGCGAACCCGAACCGGCGGGCTCGACCTCGAACCCCCACGTCGCAATGGCCCCTTCGCCGCCGACGACGTTCCACACCCAGCGGCGCTGGTCTTCGACCTCGACGACTTCGCATGTCGTCTCCCAGGTCCCGATCGCATCGTTGCGGTTGCGGCCGCGGAACCGGGCGCCGACTTCCACGTGGTCGGCGCCGTCGAGCCATTCGGCGGACTGCAGTTCCGACGAACACCGGGCGGGCAGCGTGATGTCGGTGACGTAACTCCAGGCTGTGGCGACGTCGCAGGCGACGAGCTGGGTTACCTCAACGGTCGGCTGATCTCGGTAGCGCATGGTTGCAGCCTGCCACGCTCACCGCGACGGGACCGACGACGGGGACATCGCCTTCGCCCGGCGCCGGCCGGTCAGCTTGCGCCATGCCCAGGTCAACGGAACGTCGCGACCGGTGGCGAGGTACTCGACGGTGGCTGGGTAGTGACACACCTCGCGCACCTCGGACAGTCCGGCCGGCTTGCCCAGCAGCATGACCTGATCGTCGACGGCCAGCGCGGTGTCCTCGTCGGGCATGAAGTGGTGTTCCCCATCTCGGACGAGCACCACCGCGGCCAGCGGCAGTAAAGCGTCGCGGTCGTCGGGTATCCGCATCAGGTCCCGCAGCGTCAGGGTCTGCCCACCCCGCAGCCAGTTCGCGACGGCCGGCGCCTGCTCGGCGGAGAGTGTGATGACGTCGCGTTCGGGGGTGCGGCGGCCGCAGCGTTCCTCGAGGAGGTCGCGCACCCGGGTGGCCCATTCGTCGTCACGGGTGAGGGCGTGTTCGACGAAGCTCCAGAACATCGGTGTCAGGATGCGGGCCAGCACCTCGCGTGCGACGACGTCGGTGTCGATGTAGACCGAGTCGATGTGCAACGTGTCCAGCAGCGCCTCATTGGCCTTGGTCTGCTGCCGAAGCACCAGGTACACATCGGGATTGGCCTCTCTGGCATGTTCGGCCATGGCGATGTTGACGGTGTCGTTGCCGGTGCCGGCGACGAACGCCGCCGCCCCGGACACGTCGGGATCCTCGGCTGCCGAGTCGAGGAGTTCGACGGGAATCCCGATGTGGGCAAGACCGTTGAGCACCGCATCGCCGAATTCCCCTTCGGCGCAGACCACCCACCGGCGCTCGGCGAGATCACGCCGCGCCGGCAGCAGTTGCTCCTGTTCGTTGTCCATCAGCCACCGCAACAGCTGATGACTCACCGGTTGGTGTATCGACAGGGCGAGGTACTCGGCGAACCGGTCGTCGGCGTTGATCGCCGATCCGGCGGCGAAGTGCTCCATGCGGGTTCTGGTTCGCTGGTGGGCGCAGCGCCCGAGCACCGGCAGATCCGGGCGCAGCAGCGACGACGTCATCACCACGGCCAGGTTGGTGTCGTCGTCATCGGTCAGCGCGAGCACGCCCTCGCAGTTGCGGTGTCCCAGGCCGGCCATACCGAGCACCGCCGGTGTGGCGCAGTCGCCCTGGACCGCGGGGACGTCGAAGCTGAGTTGTTCGGAGATCACCGACTGGACGGCATCCTCGCGCTCGTCGATCACGACGAAACGGCGGTAGTGCTCATCGAGATCGGCGCCGACGATGCGGCCGGCGTCGCCGTATCCGGCGACTATGACGAAGGGTTCGACCATGCGGCGGACCTGCCGGCGGAACTGCTGGGCGTCGACGGCGGACTGGAACGTCGCGCTCTGGATTAGCGCGAAGAAGACCGCGATCGCGTAGGCCCAGCTGATGACGAGCAGGAAGATCGACATCGTCATCCACATCCGCTGCGGATAGCTGAAGGGATAGGGCGCCTCGGTGAAGCCGACCGTCGTCAACGTGATGGTCATCTGGTAGAACGCGTCGAAGATGGTGAGCCGGTGAGGGTTTCCCTCGGGGTCGATCCCGGGCATGAACATCATGCCGGCGGTGCAGAAGCTGAACGTGGTGATGACGACAATCAGCGGAATCCGCATTCGCCGCATGATCAGGAAGATCGCCTCGGCCTTCGGGACCGTCGAGGGAATCTCGACGGCGGTCCGCGAAGGGGTTACCCGCCGTCTGCTCCACAAATGGAACGGGCGCGGCGTGTTCGGCATCGACGGTCTATCGGCGACGGAAGGTCGCCGTCTCGACGACGAGCAGGGTGACGGAGACCAGATTGGCCAGCAGTGCGCCGCCCGAGAGCGAAACCACACTGGCGGTCGCGTGCCCGTCGAGGCCGTGCGGCGAGACCTGGGTAGCCCAGACCCACATGCCGGCCGCGGCCGCCAATTGGAGCAATGCGACCAGACTGGTGGCCAGGTGCACCGCGCCGAGTTGGGTGCTGTCACCGAACTTCAGGATCGTCGTGATCAGCGCCACCACGAGTGCGCTGAACAGTTCCCACGAATTGTGGACCTCAGGATCGCTGATATCGCCCACGAAGAAGCCGAAGTTCAGCGTCGCTGCCAGCAGGACGAAGAAACCGAACACCACCTTCTCGAGGTTCACAACGGCAGCCTAACCGCTGCGATGCGGCTGATCGGTGTAACGAAAGTGCCGCGTCACAACGAAAAGACGCATATGAACTCACGGCGGCAGTCAGGCAAAGCACTCGGCGCGATCTCCTTGGCGGTGGCGGCCATCCCGCTGGCCGCGGTGACATTCCCGGCGGTGAGCCACGCCGAGGACAACTGTGACTTCAACTACTTCCTCAACACCGTCACCAACCAGTGCCAGTTCTGCGACACCGCCACCATGTACTGGAATTACGACACCAACCAGTGTCTACCCCTCGACCCGACCCCCTACGTCGATCCGATCCTCGGACCGGCCGGACCCATCGGGGTCGGCCCGGATCCGGTCGTGGGACCGGTAGGCCCTGTCGGGGTCGGCGGAGTCGGCCCGGTGGTCGGCCCGGTGGGACCGGTGGGCGTCGGCGGCCTCGGCCCCGTGGCGGGACCTGTCGGGCCCATCGGTGTGGGCCGCCGATAGCCCGGGGGGAGTCTTCAGGATCCGCAGTGACAGCCTGGCCCGCAGCTGCACGGTGAGCAGGTGCAGTCGGGGTTGTCGCAGCTGACGGCTGCCGGCGTCCCGCAGTCACAGCCTGGCCCGCAGCTGCACGGTGAGCAGGTGCAGTCGGGGTTGTCGCAGGCCCCGGTTTTCTTTTCGGTCACGGTCGGTGTCCTTTCACGGCGAGTGCGGCTGCCTGCGGGTGCGGCGGTTCTCCACGACTGTCTCAGCGATCAGCACGACGAGCAAGCTCACGCCGAAGGAGGGGTAGAGCACCGCCAGCGCGGTCGCGAGGACCCCGATCGCGACGACGGCGCCACGCGGGGTGTTCGCCCGTGCGGCGTCGCCGGACCGGCCGGGTAGCCCTGCCGTTCCGGTCGGCCGTCGCTTCCACCACATCACGGTCGCGGTGGCGATGCTCGTCAGCAGGCCCAGGCAGGCCGCCGTGGCGAGGATGCGGGTGAGAAGGCCGTACTGGGTGCCCATGTGCATGTCCACACCCCAGCTGGTGATCCGCGACAGTGCGCCGTCCTGGTCGGCGGTGGCGTCGGCTATCGTCGCCCCGGTGAACTGGTCGAGATACAGCGTTCGCTGTTCGGACAGTTTCTGCGGCCAGTGGTTGACCACCGTGTAGCTGCCGTAGATGGTGGTGCCGTCTGTGGCGGTGTCGGCGGGCGGGATGATCGAGTAGCCGGCCAGCATGTGCTCGGACTTGGCGATCTGGTCGATGTCATTGAAGCCCAGCGGCTTTGACACCGCCCCGGAAGCCGGCGAGGCGTAGACCGGGTCCTGCTTGTCGGCCCAGGCGATGCGCCGGCCCAGCCGGTCGAAGTCCCCGACCTTGGCCGGTGTGGACGGGGCGTCGATCTCGGTGGCGGGAGTGACGGTGGCGGCCACCGAACGCCAGTTCTCACCCCAGTAGCGCGACCAGGTCAGCCCGGAGACGATGTAGCAGATCAGCACCGCCGACAGCAGAATCCCGGTGGTCGCGTGCAGGTCTCGCCACCGGATGCGGCCGCCCTTGCGCCACCTGATGGCCAGCCGCGGCTTACCGCGTTCGACGGCGCGCGGCCACCACAGGTAGATGCCGGTGCCGGCTAGTACGAGCACCCAGACCGCCGTCATCTCGATGATGAGGTTGCCGACGCCGACCGTGATCGACCCCTCCGGGTATGCCGACGGGGCGATCAGATGGCCCAGCGAAGGCAGCGCCACTGTGGGGCCGTCGTTGCCGAACAACCGGTGCAACTGGTTGGCCCAGCCGACCAGGCCGTCGAGTTCGCGGCGCTGGCCCAGATAGTTCCCGGTGTACGGGTCGACGAAGACCTGGGTGACGTTGCGCTCGCCGACCTCGGGTGCCTCGGCCGGGAGGAAATCGACCTGGGTGGACCGGCCGGCGGACTGCGGAGGGGTGACGGCGTCGAGCACCATCGAGCCATCGACGTGCTGGCGGGCGGTGCCGACCTGGGCGTCGAGCGAGACCGTCGAGGCCGCCGGGCTGACGACCTTCAGGTCGCGGTGCAGCCAGAGGTCCAAGGGCTGTGTGTAGAGAATGATCAGGCCGGTGCAGGCCAGCGTGATCAGGGCGGGCGCGGCGAACAGTCCCACCCAGAAATGCAGCCGCCAGATCCGCCGCAACACAGCAGCCCGGCCGCGACGTTCGTCGCGATCGACGGGTTCACGCTCAACAGTCACCACAGCAGACCTCCACGATTCCTCGAATCTCTAGTCGCATCCGAGGAGCGGTGGGTTCCCGCGATCTTCTCTCAGCCGGTGAGGTCGTCGCGCCGCGCGGCGGCGATCAGGTCGTCGCGTGCGCGGGCCACCCGGGACCGGATGGTCCCCAGCGGGCAGCCGCAGACCTCGGCGGCCTCTTCGTAGCTCAGACCCAGCACCTGGGTCAGTATCAGGGCATCGCGGCGATCGGGGTCCAAGCCGTCGAGCAGCATCCTGACCTCGACGACGTCCTCGAACCGAGCGGCGCTCTGTGGCGCGCCGAGCAATCCCTCCAGATCCGCCTGCGAGGTGGTGCGGGGCCTGGCCTGGTTGCGCCGGATCTGGTCGACGACGACACGGCGCGCGATCGACAGCAGCCAGGTCCGGGCCGAGGAACGTCCCGCGAAGCGGGGCAGCGCCCCGAACGCCCGCAGATAGGTCTCCTGGGTCAGGTCATCGGCGTAGCCGGGGTCGGCCAGAAACGCCACGGTGCGCCACACGTCGCGTTCGGTGGACCTGATGAACTGGTCGAGGGCCGCGCGGTCGCCACGCCCGGCGGCCAGCGCCAGGGCGGTGATCGGATCCTCAACGGTCACGGACAGCCACCCTAGGCGATCGTGGTTCCCGGCGGCGGAAGGACGCCGAACGGCCGGTATTTTGGGCTCGAGCGGGGAACTTTCGGCCGCATCGAGCCGACTGATACGGCGAAGCAGTATGCGCCGGGCCGCCGGCGCACCGAGGAGGGGCGATGACCACCACGGTCACCGGCGGAACCGAAGCGACGCCGGTTCGGCGCGTCGAACTCGACGTGTCGGGCATGACGTGCGCGGCGTGCGCCGCCAGGGTGGAGCATCGGCTCAACAAACTCGACGGCGTGCGGGCGTCGGTGAACTACGCCACCCGGGTCGCCACGGTCGACGCCCCGGGGACGGTGTCGGCCGACGTCCTGTGCGATGTCGTGCAGCGAGCCGGCTATCAAGCCGGGTTACGTACGGGCCGGACCGACGAGCGCCCCGACCCCGACGATGCCACGGCACGCTCGCTGCTGATCCGTCTTGCGGTCGCCGCGGTGCTCTTTGTGCCGTTGTCGCACCTGTCGGTGATGTTCGCCGTTCTGCCTTCCACCCGTTTCGCCGGCTGGCAGTGGGTTCTGACCGCTCTCGCGCTTCCGATCGTCAGCTGGGCGGCCTGGCCGTTCCACCGGACTGCGTTGCGCAATGCCCGCCACCGCCTGGCCTCGATGGAGACCCTGATCTCGGTCGGTATCGCCGCGGCGACGCTGTGGTCGCTGTCGACGATCTTCGTCGCGCAGCCGCAACGGCAGACCCACGGCGTATGGCAGGCACTGATGAGCAGTGACGCCATATATCTCGAGGTGGCCGCCGGGGTCACGGTGTTCGTGCTGGCGGGGCGCTATTTCGAGGCCAGGGCCAAGTCGAAGGCCGGCAGTGCGCTGCGGGCGCTGGCCGCACTGAGCGCTAAAAATGTCACGGTTCTTCTCGGTGACGGCGCCGAAATGGTAATTCCCGCAGCGGAACTCAAGGAGCAGCAGCGTTTCGTCGTCCGACCCGGAGAGACGATCGCGGCTGACGGGCTGGTTGTCGAGGGAGGCGCCGACGTCGACATGAGCGCGATGACCGGCGAGTCCAAACCTGACCGGGTCCAGCCTGGCGCCAGCGTGATCGGTGGAACCGTCGTGCTCAACGGACGGCTGGTCGTGGAGGCCGCTGCCGTCGGCGCAGACACCCACTTCGCCGGAATGGTGCGCCTTGTCGAGGAAGCCCAGACCCAGAAGGCCGATGCCCAGCGACTGGCCGACCGCATCGCCGGAATCTTTGTCCCGGCCGTGTTCGTGATCGCCGCGATGACCGTCGCCGGCTGGCTGCTGGCCGGCGCCGGCACGGACAAAGCCTTCTCCGCGGCGCTCGCCGTGCTCGTCATCGCCTGCCCATGTGCGTTGGGTCTGGCAACCCCGACCGCCATGATGGTCGCGTCCGGACGAGGCGCCCAACTGGGCATCTTCCTCAAGGGCTACCGGGCCTTGGAGGCGATCCGCTCAGTCGACACCGTGGTGTTCGACAAGACCGGCACGTTGACCACCGGTCATCTGACGGTCACCGCGGTGACGCCCGCCGACGGGTGGACCGCTGCCGAGGTGCTCACGCTCGCCGCAGCGGTCGAGTCCGGCTCCGAGCACGCCATTGCCGCCGCGATCCGCGCCGCAGGCGCCGACTGCACTCCGGTCGAGGACTTCCGGGCGCTGCCGGGTCGGGGGGTCGCAGGGAGGGTAGGACCACGCCGGGTCGAGGTGGGCCGACCGGGCTGGGTCGGGCAACACAACACCGTGCCTGAATGCCTCGCGGTCGCGCGGCGAGCCGGGGAGTCCGAAGGCCAGACGGTCGTGCTGGTCGCGGCCGACGATGCGGTGTGCGGCGCGATTGCAGTGGCAGACGCCGTCAAGCCCAGCGCCGCCGGCGCCGTCGCCGCACTTCATGCCCGCGGCTTGAAAACCGTGCTCCTCACCGGCGACAACCCCTCGGCGGCCGCCGAAGCAGCCGCTCAGGTGGGCATCGACGACGTGATCGCCGAGGTACTTCCCGAAGGCAAGGTCGAGGTCATCGGGCAGTTGCGGGAACGCGGCCGGGTGGTGGCGATGGTCGGCGACGGGATCAACGACGGTCCCGCCCTGGCGTCAGCCGACCTGGGGCTGGCGATCGGGCGGGGCACCGACGTGGCAATCGCCGCGGCCGACGTGATCCTGGTGCGCGAGGACCTGCGCTCGGTTCCGCAGGCGCTCGACCTCGCCCGGGCCACCATGCGAACCATCCGGACGAACCTGGTGTGGGCGTTCGGCTACAACATCGCCGCCATCCCGATCGCGGCGGCCGGTCTGCTCAACCCGCTGATCGCCGGCGCCGCGATGGCGTTCTCATCGTTCTTCGTCGTCTCCAACAGCCTGCGGCTGCGGAACTTCCGCCGGGAACACGCCGCATCGGAGGGGTGAAAGCATCATGGTCCAAACGTTCGCCGTGACCGGGTTGAACTGCCAGAGCTGTGTCAGCCATGTCACCGAGGCGATCGCCGGACTTGCGGGGGTGACCGGCGTGTCGGTCGATCTGGAACCCAAAGGAGTTTCCAGAGTCCGCGTCGAGGCGTCCCGTGCGCTCGCCGACGACGAGGTCCAGGCCGCACTGGCCGAAGAAGGCGGCTACTTGTTGGTGCGTTGACGGGCCAACTCGCGAAGCATGTTGTTGTAGGCGTCCATCTCGTCGTCGTAGCCGGCTTCGGCGTGACGGTCTGATCTCACCGAATCGCGGCGGTCCTGCCGAGCCCATTGCGCCACCAGGGCGATCACCACCATCAGAAGCGGGACTTCGCTTGCGCCCCAGGCGATTGCGCCGCCAAGATGCTGATCGGCGTTGATATCGGGCACCCAGGGCAGCGCCAGGCGGCGGTAGAAATTCCCGCCGACAGCCGACTCCGACGACATCATCGCAATCCCGAAGAATGCGTGGAACGGCATGATGGCGAACAGCAGGGCGAGCCTGCCCAGGAACGGCAGCCGCCGCGGCCCGGGGTCGATGCCGATGATGCCCCAGTAGAACAGGTAGCCGGTGATCAGGAAATGCACCGCCATCAACTCGTGGCCCCAGTGGTAGCGCACCAGCGTGTCGAACAACGGGGTGAAATACACGGCGTACAGCGAGCCGACGAACAGTACGAACGCCGTGATCGGACTCGACAGGAACGCGGTGAACGGCGAGTGGACCGCCCGCACGATCCATTCGCGTGGACCGGGAGGCGCTCCGGGCGCGGCAGCCGGCACAACCCGCAGCGCAAGGGTGACCGGCGCGCCCAGCACCAGCAGCACCGGTACGAACATGTTCAGGGTCATGTGCTCGACCATGTGAAGGCTGAACATTGCCGAACCGTAGGACCGCACACCGGAACTGGTCGCAACGAGCATGGCTCCGCACCCCGCCAGCCAGGCCACCGTACGGCCCACCGGCCAGGCGTCGCCACGTCGGCGCAACCGGATCACGCCGGTCACATAAAGGGTGGCGAGGGCAAGCGCCGCGACGCCGAGGAAGGTGTCGAAGCGCCACAACGTCGACAGTCGCCAGGGCGTCGGTGCACCCGGCAGTTCGTACCCCAACAGGACGTCCCATGCCGTGGGCTGTCGGGACAGCAGCAGGGGCGCGGTCTGAACCGCCATCAGCGACAGTGCCGCTAGCGCGATCACCGCGGCTGCTGCGCTGAGCAACCCGGATGCGCGCAGCGCCACACCGGTGATCACCGCCGCGGCCGCCAACAGGGCGAGTACGCCGTAGCGGGAGGTCAGGTTCGACCAGCCGACGCGCAACGTGAGGAGACCGGCCCCGTAGAGCAGCGTCACCAGTCCGGTGCACAACACCGTGATATCAACCCGTCGGCGAAGCGCCGGGGCGGGAGGGGCGAGCGCGCCGACAATGCGCAACCCGGCCCACGCAGAGACGGCGAGAGCGAACACGATCACTGAACTGGTCGCGTAATCGTGGTCGGGACCCTGCCCGGCGTTGCCGGTCACTGGAACGGCGACAACACCGATGGTCGCCGGAATCAGCAGGGGCACATGCCATTCCCAACGCACG
>JAPOHV010000161.1 GCA_029979305.1 Mycobacteriaceae bacterium
ACGTAGATCCCCACGCCGCCGCCGACGCCGGTGCGCTGCAGCCGGCCGACGACGGCGGCCAGCTCGCCGGGGCCCATCGCGCCGTCGATGAGCGCCAGCTCGTCTAGCAGCGGGCCCAAGCCGCGCCGCTCGACGGCCTGCTCGTCGAGGAAGCTGGCGTAGAGGTCACCGATGCGCTGTTCGTCGCCGGCGGCCCTCGACGCGGCAGCCGTGACGATGATCTCGCGCACCTGCTCCTCGGCCCGGTCGTAGAGCTGACGGAAGGCGCCGTCGGTGGCCCGGTCGGCGGGCATCTCGTAGTCGGCCAGCCAGCGGCCGTTGACGTGGCCGAACAGGTCGTCCTGCGGCCGGACGGCCGGGTCGAGGTGGGAGAGGTCGATTCCGGAGCGCTGAGTGTCCACGGTCACGCCACCATCCTGACCTATCCGGAGATCAAGGTTGGCTCCACCCGCGCCCGGTAGCCTCGCCTGCATGCCCGATGCCGGAGAGGACCAGTCCAGCGTGCCCACCCCGACCGACCGGCAGCGTCCGGGGCCGGTGTCGGTATTCGGGGTGGTCTCCGCGGTGCTGGCGGTGATCGCGGTGGCCGCGGCGGCGCTGATCGGCGTCATGTGGTCCGGTCACCACTCCGAGGCGGCCGTCCGCGACTACCAGTCCCGCGCCATGCAGGCGGCTGCGGCGTGGACCGGGCTGCTGATCAACATGAACGCCGACAACGTCGAGGCGAGTATGGCCCGGCTGCGTGACGGCACCGTCGGCGAGCTCAACGCCGGTTTCGACACCTCGATCGCGCCGTACCGGGATGTGGTCAAGACGCTGCGGTCGACGACGACCGGCAAGGTCGAATCGGTGTCGATCGAGGTGGTCCACTACGCCCTCCCGACCGAGCCCGGCCAGCGCCCGCCCACCCCGGCGACCCTGCCCGCGGAGATGGCCGCCCGCACCGACACCGTGCTGGTGGTTGCGACGTCGGTCAGCGAGAACGCCGCCAACAAACCCACGACGGTGCGCTGGAACCTGCGACTCGGAGTCTCCGAGGTCGACGGCGAGCCGCGGATCTCCCGGCTGGAGTCGTTGCGATGAGAAACCGCGCCAGGGTGCTGGCGTTCGACGTCCTCGCGCCGTTGGCCGCGATAGCGGCGCTGCTGATGATCGGGCTGATTCTCGGCTGGCCGCGCTGGTGGGTTTCGGTGTGCTCGGTGCTGTGCCTGCTGATCGTCGAGGCCGTGATCGTCAATGTCGTTCTCTTCCGTCGTGATTCGGTCACCATGGGCACCGACGACGACTCGCCGGTCCTCCGCCTGGTCGTGGTGGGTCTGACAACGGCGGCGGTGACGGCCGCGGCGCTGGTCGGCTACACCCGCTGGACCGTGGCCGACCGTGACTTCAACCGCGACACCACCGAGGTGGTCCGGATCGCCGCCGAGGTCGCCGAGGCCACCGCCACCTTCACCCCGGCCGACCCGAACGCTTCGATCGAGCGCGCGACGGCGTTGATGACCCCGGAACGGGCCGAAGCGTTCAAGGCCCAGTTCGGCTCCGCCACCGCCGATATGAGCAAGCGCAAGGTGACGGCGACGGCCGCCACGGTATCGGCGGGACTGGAGGCGCTGGCGCCGTCGGCCGCCACCGTCGCGGTGCTGATGCGGGGAACCCAGACCGAGTCCGGGCAGCCGCCCAGCACCGCCGTGCTGTCACTGCGGGTCGCCCTGACCAAGGGCGGCGACGGCTGGCGGGTGGCCGACGTGGCGCCGATCAGTTCGCGCTAGGTCCGCCGCGCATCAGCCGGGCATAGTCCACTTTCAGGCAGCGGTCCATCACCACGGTCAGCCCGGCCGCACGGGCCGCGTCGGCGACCTGCGGGTGCCGCAAACCTTGTTGCAGCCAAAGGTATTTCGGTCGAGCATCCAGTCGGAGAATGTCCTCCAGTACAGCAGGCAGATCCTCGTACCGCCGGAACACGTCGACCATGTCCGGCACCACCGGGAGGGCCGATAGCGAGGGGTAGACCCTCATCCCATCGATCGCGGCGATGTTCGGGTTGACCGGGTAGAGCTCGAAATGGCTGTGCCTGGCCAGATAGCCGAGCACGTCGTTGCTGGGCCTGGCCGGGTTGTCGGAGGCCCCGACGACAGCCACCGTGCGGGTGTCGCGGAGGATGTCGGCAAGCTCAGTCGGGTTCGGGGTACTCATCGACCGCATCGTTGTGCTGCGCCTGCTGGACCCGCATCTTGGCGAACCGGTCAGACAGCCGCCGCATCCGGATCATCAGCGATGCCGGCGGGCTTACCGTGGCATCGAGGTAGGCGGTGAAATCCACCGAACTGACGCCGATCCGGTAGGCGAACTCCTGCGGGCTCAGCCCGGAACGGCCCTGCAGAATCCGGACGTGGCGGGCGGCCTCGTTTCGCTCGTTGGCCTCCAGATGCTGGCGGGCCCGGATCAGCACCTCGGTCAGCGCCTTCGAAACACCATAGGGCGCAGCCGATTCCAGGACCTCCTCCACCTGTCGTGCGGTGCGGCCGTAGGGGTCGCGCTTGATCGCCACGACGATCCGCTGCCAGACGGTGATGTCGCCGCTCTGCAGCGCCGCGCGGATCGAGGCGGTCGGCCAGAACTCGACGGGAGTGTCGTCGACGGGATACGGGCGAGTCAACTCGCCTCCTCAAGAATCGCCACCGCCAGCGACAGGCACCGCCGCCGCACACCGTCCCACGCAGCCTCCGCCTCCGGGCCGGACGGGGCGTCCTCGTCGGAGGGGATCGGGTCCGCCAGTCGGCGCACCAACTGGGTGGCGATCCACAGTCGCTCTGGTCGCCCAGCACTGTAGTACCTGTCGACGCCGGCAAGCGTCCGGGCGGCGTTGTCCAGACCGATGGCGTCGGCCAGGTCGGCCAGTTCGGCGAAATCGGCGCGGCTGCTGCGGCACAGCACCAGGAAGCTCTTCATCCGCAACGTCTCCGCGGCGGTCGGGATCTGCAGCCGGTCACCGGTGGGCAACTGCACGTTGGTGGTCTCCACCGGGCTGCGCCGCTGCACCGCCGCATCGGTGCCCAGCGCGTCCAGTGCCACGTCCAGCCTGCCCCGCCACATCGTCACCGGGTGGACCGCACGCAGCGCGGCGGACCGGGGTCCGCGCGCCGAGCGCGGCCGGCGCCGGTCGAGGGTCGCGCCGATGGTGTTCAGCCGGCTCGGCGGCAGCGGTTCCGGGGTGCTCTCGCAGCCGCTGAACGCCAGCGGGTCCACCACGCTGACCGAGTCGGGCGCCAGTTCGCGGAGCCGGGCTGCGCTGCGCACCACGGTGCGCAGATCCGACACCGGGGGTGCGATCGAGGAGATGTCGTCGGGGATGACGACGACGTCGCCGGTGTCGAGTTTGGGCAGCGGCTTCTCGAAATCCACCGACGGCAGCACTCGCGCCAGCCAGCCCGGCAGCCACCAGTTCCACCGGTCGAACATGGCCATCAGGGCCGGCACCAGCACCAGCCGGACGATGGTGGCGTCCACCGCGATCGCCACCGCGCACGCGACCCCGAGTTCGGCGACCAGCGGCATGCCCGCGAACGCGAAGCCGACGAACACCGCGATCATGATCAGCGCGGCGCTGGTGATGGTGCGCGCGCTGGTCGCCACACCGTAGGCGACCGCGTCGCGGGTGTCGCCCGACTGCAGGAAGCGCTCCCGTATCCGGGTGAGCAGGAAGATCTCGTAGTCCATCGACAGACCGAATGTCATGGCCAGCACCAGTGGCGGGATGGTGCTGTCGACCGACGAGATCGGTTCGAAGCCAAGCCTTTCCAGCCATCCCCACTGAAAGACGACCACCAGGCTGCCGTAGGCGGCCGCGACCGACAGAACGGTCATCAGCACACCCTTGAGAGCCAGCACCACCGAGCGGATCGAGATCAGCAGCATCACGAACGCGATGACCGACACGAACGCGAACACCGCCAACTGGGTGTGCGACACCCGGTCGTCGAAATCCTTGATCAACGCCGTGGGGCCGCCGACGGACACCGTGACCCCGGCCGCCTCGGGCAGCCCGGGCAGTGTGGCGCGCAGCCAGTCGATGGTCTCGCGGGCCCGCAACTCCTCCGGGTCCACCGCGAGCACCGCCGACAGCAGCGCACTGCGGTTGTCGTCGCCGAACACCGGCGCGGCGACCGAGACGATGTTCACCGCCTGCCCGGTCGTGCGGGTCACCGCGTCGAGCACCGGCGCATTGCGCGGGTCGTCGGCGTCGGCCTGCGGGAAGTCCACCAGGATGCGAACCGGGCCGAGTGCCCCCGGTCCCAGCGCCTCTGCGGCGGCCGCCACCCCGCCCCGGATCTCGTGGGAGGACGGGAACTGCCGCTGCATGCTGTTGCCGAGGACCATGCCGAACGCCGGGGCGGCCAGCAGCAGCAGCACCGCGGCGGCCCCCAGTGCGGACGCCCACGGCCGGCGCATGACCGCGCCGACCCAGCGGGTCCAGAACCGGGACTGGGTGGACTCCGGTTTTCGCGACCAGTGCAGCAGCGGTGAGCGGCGCGCCGCCGCGCGGCCGAAAGTGGCCAGCACCGCGGGGATCAGGGTGGCCGAGGTGAGCACTGCGAACCCGACCGCGAGGATCGCCCCGGTGGCCATCGACCGCAGCACCGGGGTGTCGATGACGTAGATGCCGGTGAGCGAGGCGACCACCGTCAGGCCCGACAGCACCACCGCCAGGCCCGAGGTGGCCATCGCGGCGTCGGCGGCGTGGTCGGGATCGCGGCCGGCGCGCAACTCCTCGCGGAATCGCATCAGGATGAACAGCGAGTAGTCGATCGCCAGCGCGATACCGAACATCGACACCGTCGATGTGACGAACACCGACATGGTGGTCACCGTCGACAGCAGGTAGACGGCCCCCATCGTGACCACCACCGTGCAGATGCCCAGTGCCAGCGGGATCGCAGCGGCGGCCAGCGATCCGAACACCACGATCAGCACCATCAGAACGATCGGGAGGTTCCAGCGCTCGGCGGCGGCGATGTCGTGTTTGGTGCTGGTCTGGGCGGCCGCGCCCAGCGCGCCCTGCCCGATGACATACAGCTTGACCCGGCCGTCGGCGGTGCGGCCGGGCTGGTCGCCGGTCACCCCGATCCTGGTGCGCAACTGCCGGGCCACGTCCACCGCCCCGGTGTTGTTGAAGTCCAGTCGCAGCGAAACCACATACGGACGGTCCGGTGCCGGGGCGGGCTGCAGCGGGTTGTCCACCACCTGGAGGCTGGGCACCGCGGCGGCGGCCGCTTTGAGCTGATCGACCGCGGCGGTCATGTCGGCGTAGGAGGCGTCCGCGCGAGGGGCGGCCACCAGGGCGATCGGCGAGGCGCCCAACTGCGGGTAGTGGTCCTCGAGTTCGTACTGCACATGCAGCGACTGCGATCCGGCCACCTCGAAACCGCCGCCGGTGAGGTGGTTGGACTGGGTCAGGGCGAGTGCCACCGACGGCACCAGGGCCAGTAGCCAGCATCCGAACACCAGCCACCGATGCCTGCGCAGGCTGCCGCTCAGGCGCATCATGAACTGCTGGATGGCGTTTCTCCCCGCATCGTCCGGTCTCCCGATTGCGTGGTCCGAGCCTACCCCAGCGGGCGGTGTGGCAGACCGCCGAAAAGGGCCGCGGGCGGCGCTGGCTTAGGATGTCGGGATCCCCACACGATAGGAGTCCGAGGATGACGCTCAAGGCCCGCCGGATCATCTCGGGAACGCTCGGCTCAGCTGCGGTCGCCGGCACCCTGCTCGTCGGCCTGGCACCCTCGGCGCCGGCCGACCCGCCGAACTGCACGGCCGCCGATCTGGCCGGCGTGGCGGCCGGCGTCTCGGCCGCGACGTCGGCGTATCTGTTCACCCATCCGGACGTCAACGCGTTCTTCACCGGCCTGGAGGGCACGCCACGCGACACCCTGCGCGGCGAGATTCAGCAGTACCTCGACGCCAATCCCCAGGTCAAGAGCGACCTGACCGGTATCCGTCAGCCGTTGACGGATCTCAGGAACCGTTGCGGCGGCGACCAGCCAGCCGACGACACGGCCTCCTGATCCGCGGCGCGACGGCGCGCCAGCCCAGCAGCATGGCGCCGGTGACCAGTGTCGCCACCGCGATGAAACTCGCCGCGGTGCCCGCCGAGGTGACTTTGCGGAGCGCCATGCCGACCACGACGGTGCACAACCAGACCACCACCCCGGTCGGCGCAAGCGCGGCCGGGCGGCGCCACCCGCGCACCAGCAGCCATCCGACCAGCGTTCCGGCCAGGAACGGCCACGCGGTCTGCGCCAC